>NZ_JAMYQT010000049.1:0-36405 GCF_040320985.1 Mesorhizobium sp. M0571 | reverse complement strand
CGCATGGAGAGCCGGATGCTTGGAAACTTGCACGTCCGGTTCGGAGCGGGGGATGAAGAGACCTGCCTCGGAGACGAGGTAAGGCGCTTCATCCCTACTCTACTGGAGATCCCGCCACTCCTCGTCCTCTTATGCTTGGCAGCCAACGGATGTTGTCGCGGAACAGCAGCTCGGTCATGGCGCTCCTGTTCACAAAAGACGGCTGCAACATGCAGACGTGCAGCGGCAGTAATGAAGGGCGACAGCACGGCGAAGAGCGGCGAGAGCGGCCGGTCGCCCCAATGGAAGCATAGCTCCGCTCTGCAACACGACTTCGGCGCAGCGGCGTCCGGCACCGAGACCACGCAGCAGAGTTCGATGGCCAACCGAGCGCAGTTGCGACGAGATACCGATCTGGAAGCGGGCGGTCATCACGCTGCCTGCCGCTGATCGTCGTCAGCAGTGACGTTGCCAGGCAAGAAGCGAAGGAGATACTCCGCAGCCCTGCTCGCCTGAGAGGCGGCGTTGCGGCGTGCACGATCGCACGGTTGTCTGCGCGAAGCACTCCCAGCCAGGAGCCGATATAGTCGGCATGACGTACGGTCGGTTTGATGCCCAGCGAGGCGCAGCAGAAAGCGGCGCTCATCTCTGCCCATTATCTGAACAGTCAAGCTGTCTATTGATTTGCCACAGCCACGAACTCGCTGATTCCACGCGTTAGTTCGGTCGTGCGTTGGCGTGAGACAGTTTCGACACTCATGGCTATAGTCGTGTGGCTATATCGAGATTGGAAGCCAAGATGCAGATGGACGAAGCCGCCGCCAACCCGGCAGATAACGACGGCAGGGAATCTGCCCCCGCGCAGCGGAGCATCCCCGGTGCCTTTGGTGGAGGCGCCGGCATCGGGGCGCTCGGCGGCCTGATCGGGCTCGGCGGGGCGGAGTTCCGGCTTCCTTTGTTGATCGGCGCGTTCCGGTTCGTTGCACTGGAAGCGGTGATCCTCAACAAGGCGATGAGTCTGGTGGTGGTGGCCTCGGCGCTGCCGTTCCGGGCCGCGGCCGTGCCTTGGGAGGCCGTCGTGGCGCATTGGACGGTCATCGTCAACCTGCTCGCAGGAAGCCTGGCCGGAGCCTGGTTCGGGGCCGGGTGGGCGACGCGGCTGAGATCCGGAACACTCTACCGGATCATCGCGGTTCTGCTGCTGCTGATCGCGGTGGTGCTCCTGGTCGGGCATGATGCGCATGATGGTGGCCACCCGCTGCTTGAAGGGCCGGCCCAGCTCATCGCCGGTGTCGCTGCCGGCGCCGTGATCGGGGTGGTCGCGTCGCTCCTCGGAGTAGCCGGCGGCGAACTGCTGATCCCGACGCTCGTCCTCCTGTTGGGCTGCGATATCAAGCTGGCCGGGAGTCTCTCGCTTGCGGTCAGCCTGCCGACGATGCTGATGGGCTTCACACGCTACAGCCGTGACCGGAGCTTTGCCGTGCTCGGCCGCAACAAGCTGTTCGTCTTCGTCATGGCGGCGGGATCGATCGTCGGCAGCTTCATCGGCGCGCGACTGCTCGGCATTGTGCCGAGCGCGCTGCTGCTGCCGTTGCTGGCGATCATCTTGCTCGTCAGCGCGGTGAAGGTGTGGCGGCATCGTTGAGGCATAGGCAGTCAGCTTAAGCCGGCTGCTGGGCGTGCATCCAGTCGGCGATCTCTTGCGCCTTGCTGGCGGCAGTGAAGATGGCGCGCTTGTCGGAGCGGAGCACCTCAAGCCAGGAGGCGATATAGCGGGCGTGATCGGGCCGCGGCTCGACGCTGAGGTCGAGATCGGCGCAGATCATGGCGCTGAGAAGCTCGACCGTGCATTCCTCCATGGCATAGGCGGCCGAGCCGAACCGCCCGGTGAGATCGCGGTCGAGGCGGTGCCTGGCGCCAGAAGCGTGCCCGCATTCGTGGAGCAGCACGGCGTAATAGGCAACGGCGTCCCGGAAACAGGCGAACTCGGGCATCTGCACGTGATCCCTGGAGGGGATGTAACAGGCCCGCGAGCCGCCGTGGCGGATGTCGATGCTCAGCGCCGCGCAGAAGCGCTCGGCGCGCTCGATCCGCTCGGCCTCGGGCAGCACCGGCACTGTGGGTGGCGTATAGCCGTCGACCTGCGTGCAGTTGAAGACTGTGTAGCCGCGAGCGAACATGCACCGGGCGGGATCGTCGCGCTCCTCGTCGCCGTGCTGGGCGTCCGCCGCGCCGTGGCGATCGGCGATCTTCCAGAACACGACAAGGTGGCCGCGCTCGCCCTTGCGAACCTGAGCGCCAATCTCCTGCCATTGGCGATAGGTGCCCCAGATGCCGGCGCGGTAGCCAGCCGCATGTGCCGCAGCCCAAAGGGTGATGACGTTGACCCCGCGATACGTCTTGCGTGAGGCGACGTTGACGGGGGTGGTGATGGCTGATCCGTCATGGTGCCAGGGTATCCGGTAGTCGCCGGCGCCGGCCTCGATGGCGGCAATGATCTGGTTGGTGACGCGCTCATAGATATCGTCAGTGGTCCAGGCCTGGTTGTTGCGATCTGTGGTCATCGGTGCCTCCTGTGCTCGCCCTCTCCGTCGAGGGCGAGGCGACAGGGGCGGACGCGGGAAGCCGGGCCGTCACACCCTGTTCTCGGTGCTGGTGCGGAACAGGGTTGATGGGCCGGCAGCGTTCGCCACAACCGAGCCCCTGCCTCGACGGGCGAGCGCAGGAGGCGCCGACCATGACGATCGGCGAGTTCGGATCGGACCGATTATGATGATGCGCGGCTCTCAGCCGGCGCCGTCATGAGGCGGGCGCCGCAGCGGGACGCCTCTGGCTTCCATAGATCGGGCCAGTTCCTCCCGCAGACCGTCGATCACGCCATCGCGCTCGGCGACCTGCAACGTCAGCACCTGGATATGCTAGCGCAAGCGTGGGGACGCGCGCCCGCAGTTCGGCCATCTCGGCGCCGCGCACGGCGCGGAGCTCGGCTTCGAGAGCGCGGACGCGCTCCTTGAGGGCCTTGGGAGAGGATCGTCGGTGACGCGCTTCGGCCGCCCGGAACTCGGCGAGAAGTGCGACGCACGGTTCGCCGTCGCCCGGCTGACGCCGGCCTCGCGCGCCAGATTGGCGATGGTCAGCGCGCCGTCGGTGCGCTCGGGGCGGCCCTCGAATAGTCGCGCCAGGGCCGCCCTCAGCGCGGCTTCGCTCTTCGGCCCGGGGCGCGATCATGCTTCACCATCCATAGAGGTGCAATCAGCCGGCGCTTGGGCTCGTTGTCCCGCAGGATCGCTGTGCGCTGGAGCGGTGAGAGACGCCGGTCGGCCACAGCGCTTCGCCCTCCACGATCGAGGCCTGCCAAGGTTCGCGGTGGCGGGCGGTCAAGCAGGCGTTCACGGTCCGAGCTGCATCGCGACAAGGCCGGCATCGATCGCTCAGAGTCCGGCGAGCCGCTGAGGCAGAGCGCGGTTGCGGCTTCGAACAGGCAGTCGTTGAGGAATCCGACGTGCAAGGTCCGGCCGAGATGGGCCAACATGGTGCGCAGCCGCTTGCGGTTCATGATCCGGCCAGGAAGATCGCCAAGCTCGTCCTGCGCGCGGGCGAACTCGCGCCGCAGCCGCGCAGCACCCGGTCCAGCCGGACCGTCACGGCGCAGATAGGCCTCGTAGTAGGTGACAATGTCGTCGAGCTGGCCGAGCGCGCGCTCGCGCTCGACAGCACGGCGGAAGTCGGCCTGCGCCGATTAGGCATAGCCCTCGAACATGGCGACGGAGGAGTGCTTGTACCGGATCTTGCCGGCGACGGTGCCGAACGGCCGGTTGGCGATGTACCAGGCGATCGTGCGGCGGAGCTGCCGTGTCGTGAACTTCCAGGGTTCGTCGTCGATGCGCGCGATCGCCGGTCCGCCTTGCGAGCGCGCGTCGAGGCCGTCGCGGAAGAGGTTGAGCGTTGGCGTCGCACCCAAGTCGAGATGATCGTTGCTCCAAGGCCAGTCCTTGAGCGCCACCCAAAGGGATGACAGCCCCTTCTCCTTGCGATTGCGCGCCGAGCACCTCCATCACAGCGACGGCGCGGGCGACCGGCTCGATCGTGATCCAGTCGGCCTGGATGCCCCGTGCCCCACGGCGCTTGTAGACGGTGCTGCGCAGCCGGTACCGCTCGACCAGGCCGTCGGCGCTGCGCACCGGCGACACACAGCCCGACTGCATCGCCTGCACCTCGCTATCGCGCATGCCAGTGAGGTAAGCGCAGACGAGATAGCAGGCACCCTGCAGCATTAGCCGAAAGCCGGGCGCGCGGGCGTTGCGGCGCAAGAGCGGCCCGGCCGGCAGTATGGAAGACGTAGGCCGAACCGATGGCCGATGCCCGTCAGGAGTGGCCGGATTGGAAGCGGAGGCCAGCCAAAGACTTGTTGGTGCGATCATTCCGATTAACAGGTCGAAGGCGCATTTTCGGCGCAGCACCTCCGGTCGGCGGTTTTCGCAGCCGATTTTTTGGAGAAGAGTTCTCCGGTAGCAGTGCATCCAGAACGGCGAGACAGAAAAGCACGCTCAACGAGACCCGCGAACGGATCGGATCTGAGAACTGCTGAGGACTCCTTATTGAAAGTCCCCGACCAATTCGACGAGACCACGCCTCTGCGCGTCGAGATCGCTGCGCGAATTGCCTTTCCCGACGGCTCGATGAGCGCAGCGGGCTTGCGCAAGGAACGTGACGCCGGTCGACTTGAAACGGAGCTAATCGCCGGAAAGGAATACGTCACCTTGATGGCAATCGCTAGAATGAGGGAACTATGCCGCGGACGTCGAAAGGGCCACGCCTTGTATGGCGTGACGAAAGCTGGAAAACCGATGGAATGCTCCGAAACAAAGCTGGATGGTTTATCCGCGATGGAACAACCTTCATCAGCGCTGGCGGCAGCGAAAAAGGCCGTCCAGGAACTGAAGCGGAAAAGGCGCTCGCCGCCTACATTGCAAGCAAATACCACCAAGCGCGCGGAGCCGAAGATGTCTTGATTGCCGATGTGGTCAACCTCTACCTTAAAGAGGTTGCACCGAAGCACGCCACACCAGAAGAGACGGCGGCTCGGCTGGACAAGATCCTCGATTTCTTCGGGGAAAAGACACTCGCCGCCATCAACGGCAAACTCTGCCGCGAGTACGTCTCGTCGCGCCCCACCGAAGCCGCGGCGCGCCGCCAACTCGAGGATCTTCGTGCGGCCATCAACTATTACCGCAAGGAGGGTTATACAACCGCCGCACCGACGATCACCCTGCCTGACAAGGCCGCTGCACGCGAGCGCTGGTTGACCCGCAGTGAGGCGGCCGCCCTCATCTGGGCCGCTTGGCGTATGAAGCAGACTTGGAAGGGCCAAGAGAGTGGTCGGCGCACCGGGCGACATCTCGCGCGCTTCATCCTCGTCGCGCTTTATACAGGAACGCGCTCGGCCGCAATCTGCGGTGCCGCCATGCGTCCAACCAAAGGGCGCGGTTATGTGGACCTCGACCGCGGTATCTTCTATCGCGGTGCCGCTGGCGCAAGGAAAACCAAGAAGCGCCAACCCCCCGTGCCCCTGCCGGAGCGGCTGCTGGCGCACCTCCGGCGCTGGGCGCGCACTGATCTCCACATCGAGACCAAATCACGCGGCAAAAGTGCGAACATCGGTCGCAAGATATCGCAGGATTTTGTCGTGGAGTGGAATGGAAAGCCGGTGCAATCGATAGACAAGAGCTTCAAGACGGCGCGCGAAATCGCCGGCCTGGGGCCCGACGTCACTCCGCACGTGTTCCGCCACACCGCCGCGACTTGGATGATGCAGGCCGGCACCGATATGTGGCAGGCGGCGGGCTTTCTTGGCATCACAGTGGATGTCCTGATCGAAACTTATGGTCATCATCATCCTAATTTCTTGGCAGACGCCGCCGAGAAGATCACGAAGAAGCCCGTTTTCGCCAAGTCGCCGAAAACCGTCCTCAGGATAACTCAAACTACAAAACACGAACGCGGTGTGCTCATCCCACAGGTTTCCCACAGAGAGGGCGAAAGGAAACGCGACCAGTCGTGAGCGAGCGTGACGAAGGAGCCCAGGAACTTGCGGTCTGCCGGCAAATCCACATCGTTCGGGACGATGGGCCTGCAGGTTCAAATCCTGCCACGCGCACCACCGCCCAAAGGATCCACTCCGGCTCCCCGGGATCGGCGAAGCCGCGAATTACGAATTCTCCATAGCCCTTCGCCAAGAAGCGCCGCAAGAACCCAAGATGCGAAAACGCGACCGAGACCGCGCGGAAGCACCTCGCCTCGCTGGCGGTCGCCTACGTCGCTTCGAGACCAAGCTGTCGCTGTCGCTCGCAAGGGTGGTGAAGTGCGGACCCGTGATCTGACGAATGCAGGAATCCCCCTGGTGTTACCTATCCCGGATGCGCGAGGAGGGTCTGCTTGTGAAGGTCGGTTACGGGCGGTATCGCGCCGCGGAGTCCACCGCCCCGTGATCTTGAGCCGCATCCAGGACTTATCGATCGCGAATGCCTCGGGCCATCTCCTGGATGCAGGAAGCATACTGCCGTGGGCAAATATCGAGCTCAACGAGCTTGCAGCGCTTGTCAATGACTTTGCGGCCTACGTCGAGGAACTGGCCGGCAAGGGCGATTTTGCACTCGAGCTTGTTCCGACAACCGCGGCTTATGGCAAGTTCCCCACCCAATCAGGGCGTTCCGCGACGGGGGTTGAAGCGAGGGCCAAAGCTGTCGTCAGGCCCAAAGCTGTCGTCAGGCATTGTCGGGTGCTAAGCCGATGGGGAAGCAGTGAGCATTACCGTTCGATACCGATCCAGAATCAACGGCCTGCTTTGCAATGTTGACACCTTCCCCGACGACTCAATGATGCCGACCGGGCGAATAGCTGGTGGGATCGAAAGCTTGATATCCTCGGCAGTGAGATTTGCGATCAGGAGGCGGGTGCTCTCGCCGATGCGATATGCAACAACCGCGATGCCGGAGCGATCGACCGCAACTTCGTAGCGTTCGGCGCCCGACGCTGTAGCCAGTTCGGCGTGGACTGCCTGGACCGGGAGGCGCCCCCCGGCGCCGTTGAGCAAGCCGAACGACCCCGTTGGGGACGCGACGATAAGACGATCGACGCCCGCTGCTGCAGCCTGCGCAGCGACACCGACCGCGAAAGCCGCCCCGAATAACGCATTATGCCGGGGGTCCTCGTCAGCAGCAGGGATTCGCACACGGGCAGGATTTGCTACCACACTCTGTCCGTAGGGATTGTGCCGCATGCCGATCGTGCACGGTCCAAGCCAGATCGGTTTTTGTGAAGTTAGTCGTCGCGCCGTTGCGATGACGGATGGATAGACGCCCAACGTTTCCATCACCGATAGATCGTCGGCCGCATGAACGATGGCTGCATTGCCGAAGAAGACGAAATCGGCATTGCCGGTCGGTGGGTTGTGATTGAATTCCGTGAAGAAGGATGGCGTCCCGGCGCCAATAGCAGCGGTGATACCGGTTGTTTTGAGCGCGTTCACCAGATCGCTGACGGGCCGTTCGCCTATAGGCACCAGGTTCGACACCCGCGTCCTGAATTCGCGCCGGGGCGAAACCAGGATTGCGCTCGGATCGACACCCGACGATCTGATTGCATCGACGACAGTCCTTGCCTCGGCTGTCGGATCAACTGCATCAAAGATCACCTCGATCGCCAGCCGGGCACCGATCGAGGCTGCGAAGGTCGCCGCTTTGCCCAGCGTGCGCTCGTCATGCCCGCGCCAACCATCGAAGCGGACAATGATCTCCGGCACAGGGCCAAGCAACGAGGCACCGGCCACAGCCGCGGGCAGGTCGTCAGGATCGAGGAACAATGCCATGGACGGCATCCGTCCAGCAGGTGCACCTAGCGTCAGCGTCGCCTTATCGACGGCTCGGGGTCGCGTCGCCGATGTCTTGGCCTCGATGGAGACCGTAACACGCTGGATATCCTTCGACCCCTTGCCGATGACATAAGGGCGGGGTTTCGACAGCGGACGGACATAGGTCTTGAACGAGGCGTCGGTCCAGTTGCGCTGATCCTCCATCTCGAAGGCATCGCCTTCCATGGCGACCGTGCAGGTGAGGCCGGGCGTGGGTTCGTGCGTCAGTGCGCTGATGTCGAAGGCCGGCTGATCCGGGCTGATCATCTCCGGAAATATCGTCTCCTCGATTAGGCCGTCGCTATGTCTGATCGTCAGCCTTCCGCCCGCGGCCTCCGACGGATGCAGAACGACGAAACCGGTGCGATTGGTCGGAAAATCGGTGAGGGCGACGCCCTCCGCCTCCATCACCAGCCCACCCGAAGCTTTGCCCGCAATTTTCATTCGGTAGGAAAAGCTGCCCTGCGGACCGGTGCACAGCCCGTCATAGCTGACCTCGAACGCAGCCTCGCCTTCCGATACCCGGATGTTCGAAAGCTCGGCCTTGTATGTCCCCCAAGACGCATCCCGTGCCAGATAGTTGATGGCGCGGACGACCTCGATGCTGGCGAAGCAGACCGTGCGAAGGTTGCCGTGTTCGAGGATGGCGGTCAGCGGTCCTGCAGCGAGAACCCGGCGCTCGGCAACCGGCTCGTCCGTGCCGAACAGATCGAAGTTGCTGACACCGGCGCTCATGTCCGTTCC
Source organism: Mesorhizobium sp. M0571 (assembly GCF_040320985.1). Taxonomy (NCBI): domain Bacteria; kingdom Pseudomonadati; phylum Pseudomonadota; class Alphaproteobacteria; order Hyphomicrobiales; family Phyllobacteriaceae; genus Mesorhizobium; species Mesorhizobium sp. M0571. Next base: position 27,773 of record NZ_JAMYQT010000049.1, on the reverse strand, counting down.
GGAGTCTTGGCGTTTTCCTGGACCGCGTAGGCAATGACCGTCTTGCTGATCACGAGGTCACGCGAGCGTTGGTCGAATTGACGGAAATGCTCCGAGGCGAGATGCAGATCGAAAGCGGCGCGATCCTTGTAAATCTCATATAGGAAGACACATGTGGTCTCTGCCGCGTGCTCGCGTGTCAGCACGTCGAAGCGGAAGCAATCCGGCTCGAGTTCGACGGAAAGCGCCGCATTTTCACTGACCAGCCGATGGAATTCGGGAAAGGCACCCTCTACGAGTTCGAATGCCACGGTGATCGCGAAAGCGGCGGCGCTGACCCTTTCCTTCGCTCGTCTTGGCGCTTTTCCCCCACCCGTCGTCATTGCGCCCTCCGACCCTTTGAGGCGACGCTGAGACTTTCCTTCCACTGTGCCGGTACGATTGCCCGGTGTTCCGCCGCCGCGCGGTATGCGGCGTCAACGAGGGCGTAAGTCCTGAGGTTGTCCTGACCCGATGTTTCGGCAGGCACGCCGCGCTGCAGACAGTCGAGAAAATGCCGGCAGGCAACAAACGCGCCTTCCTGGGCGACATGCCAGGGAGCGCTGGTCCATGACCGCAGCGGCGAGCCGATGTCCTCTTCGGTCGTCGATCCGTTTCTGGTCACCCGCATAAGCGAGCCCGGGCGAACGATGATCGAGCCTTTGTCGCCCTCGATCTCTACCAGCGTTTCCGGGAACGGGTCGGGGTCGCGTCGCGCCTCGTATGTGCATTCGACGACGCTGACGGTGCCGCTGCGATGACGCAGAAGCATCGTGGCCGTGTCTTCGGCTCGCACCTTCGGGTTGCGGCGCTGGGTTTCACAGGAGATACGCTCGACCTCGCCCAGAAAGAAACGTGCGAGGTCGAGCACGTGGACGCCGACGTCGGCGATTGCCAGGCGTTCCTCGTCATAGAAGTAGGGCTGCGTGCGATAGACGTCGAAACCGGTTCGAAATGTCACACGCGCCCAGCTCGGGGTGCCGATAGCACCGCTGTCGATGACGCGGCGGACATGCCGCATCGGCGTCTGGAAGCGAAAGTTCTCGTGAACCGCGAGCCAAACGCCCGCCTTGTCGGCTGCCTCCACGATGGCAACGCAGTCTTCCCAGGCCGGAGCGAACGGCTTCTGCACGATGGTGGCGCTGCCGCGCGAAATCGCCAGTTCGCAGAGCGCGCGGTGCGTGTCGTAGCGAGTGACGATATCGACGGCGTCAAGGCGCTCGCTTACGAGCATCGTCGCGGCGTCCGTATGGAACGGAACGCCGAAAGCACGGCCGGCCGCTTCGGCCTTGCCGGCATCGACGTCGCAGACAGCGGCAAGCACCGCGCCTTCTCTCGCAAGATCCTTCCACGCATGCAGATGGTTCTGCGCGTAGAAGCCGCAGCCGATGACGCCGATGCGGATCGCCCCCTTCGCCATTTTTATCCCGCAACGATCGGTGTTCTGACGATGCCGATACCCTCGGCTTCGATCTCGACGACGTCGCCGGCCTTCATGAAGATCGGCGGCTTCTGGAAGATGCCGACGCCTGCCGGCGTTCCCGTCGAGACGATGTCGCCGGGTTCGAGCGGAATATATTGCGACAGGAAGGAAACCAGCAGCGGCAACGAGAACAGCCAGTCCGACGTGCTGCCGTCCTGCAGCGTCTTGCCGTTCAGCCGCGTCTTCAGCGCAACATTGTCGGGATGCGGCATCGCGTCTGATGTCACGATGCACGGACCGATCGGCGAGAAGCCGGCAAAGTTCTTGCCGATGGTGATCTGGTTGTCTTTGAACTGAACGTCGCGTGCCGAAATGTCGTTGAGCAGCGTGTAGCCGAAGATCGCCGGCATCACGTCGGCTTCCTTCGCCTTGTGCAGCTTCCTGCCGATGACGGCCGAGAACTCCACCTCGTAATCCATCTGCTCGGTCCTGACCGGCTTTTCGACCGGAACGTCGGGTCCGACAACCGAGGTCGGCAGCTTGGTGAAGAAGAACGGCTCGGTCGGCATTTTCGCGTTGGGGTTTTCCTCGGCGTGGCCCTTGTAGTTGATGCCGGAGCACAGCACCTTGCCTGGTCGGATAGGGGCTTCGAGCGTGACATCGGTCAACGCATAGCGCGGCGCCTTGGCGACGCCACCACGGATTTGATCCAGCATCTTTTTGCCGCCTAGCACGATCTCCATCACGCTGCCGACGATGCCAGCCTCTGTCAGGCACGCGACGTGATCGCCGTCGAGCACGCCGGCATGATGGGCATGGCCTCCTTTGCGATGGGAGAAAGTAACGAGCTTCATCTAGTCCTCCGGAAGGAATACGGCCTTGTGCAGGGCCATTGGATTTTCTGCGAGTTTCTGGAAGACATCCGGTGCTTCGCCGAGTGCGAAAGAACTTGCGATCTTCGGGTAATGGATCTTGCCGGAGGCGAGCAGGGCTAGTGCCTCGGGAAAGCACTCGACCGAGGCACGCGAGCCGAGGATCGTCACTTCCTTGCGGGTGAAGTCGAGGCCGGGGAAGGTGATACCCTGGCCCTTCTTGACTAGGCCGAGAATGACGATGCGTCCGCCGGCGGCTACGAGATCGATGGTCTCTTCCATCGCTGGTGCGGCTCCCGTCGCTTCCATCACCACCGGCATGCCTTCGCCGTTGGTGATTTCGTGCACGCGTTCCAGAAGGCCGGCTCCGCCGGCGACCGGTATGGCGCCGAGGTCGGCCGCGGTCGATAGGCGCTCGGCCGAGAGATCTGTGGCGTAGACCTTTGCACCGGCGGCGCGGGCCACTTCGACGATCGCCAGCCCGATCGGTCCGGCGCCAAGCACGAGCACCGTATCTTGCGAGGTTACCATGCCGCGGCGGCAGCCCTGCACGCCGATGGCCACCGGCTCGGCGAACGCCGCCTCGAAGTCGGTGAGCGTCTCCGGCACGACATTGAGATTCTGAACTGGCGCCGTCACGAAATCGGCGAAGCCGCCTTCGCGATGGACGCCGACAATGGTGAGATTGGCACAGCAGTTTCGCTTGCCGATCCGGCAGGGATAGCAGTGTCCGCAACCGATGAACGGGTCGACGACGACGCGTGTGCCGATTGCAGGACCGGTGGTGCCGACGCCATAGGCTTCGACGACGCCGGCAATCTCGTGGCAGCCGATCCTTGGATAGGTCACGTAGGGATTCTTGCCGGTGTAGATGTAGAGATCGCCGGCGCAAAGCCCGGCAGCCCTGACGCGAACCTGCACCTCTCCCGCTTGCGGCTCCGGCTTCGGCACCTCGGCCATGCGGATCGAAAAGGGGCCGTCAAAGATCGCTGCAAGCATCGCGTCAGGCCGCCTTGGCCGGCCGCACGACCTTGCCGTTGCGGTCGAATTCGATCCAATCGCCGGCACGCAGCAGATAGGGATCGGCAATCGCTTCACCGCGAGCCTTGGCCGCGCGATGGTGCTTCATGTATTCGGCAACGTCCTTGTCGTCATCGAGCTTGATGTAGTGGCAAGGGAGCACCGTCTCGAGGCCCAGCCATTGCGTGGCAAGCACTCCTTCATACGGGCTCATCTCGCCGGTCAGCATTTCGCCCGGCATCGGATTGAGATGCAGGATCTCCTGCGGGTTGGCGATGCCTATGCAGCCGACATTCGGCTTGTAGAGCTCGGCCTGCAGCTTGATGTCCGAGAAGATGGCCGTATCGCCGTAGTGGTAGAAGCGCAGATTGTCGTCGGCGTAGACGATGAAGGCCATCGGCACGCCGGAAATGAAGGAATTGTCCTTCAGCCTGATTTGTGACCAGTGATGGCATTCGAGCGGCTGGATCTCGATGCCTGCGACCTTGACCCGGATGCCCCAGGTGGTGGCCCGGATCTGGTTGGCCGGAATGCCGCGGTCCATCAGCCAGGCCTTGACCTCGCCGCCGCAGACGATTGGACAGCCATATTTGGCGGCGATCTTGTCGGTGTCGCCGAGGTGGTCGAAGGCCGCATGGCTGACGATGACCAGATCGACATGATCGAACTCGGTCGACTTTGTCGCCGCGCCCGGATTCTGATCCAGGAACGGATCGCACAGGATGCGCAATCCGTCGCGTGTCAGGATTTCGTAAGCGGCGACACCATGGAAGCGCATGCGGGTGGTTGGATGGGTCATGGTCAATCCGCCTTCTTCTTTTCGATGAGCAGGGGCAGCCTTGCAAAACCGCGCCGATCGCCCCTGGTCTTCCAGCGCGGCGCGACCGCCGGGTCGAGCGCAAGGCCAATTCCGGCCTCGATCAACGCCTCAAGTGTTACTGCGAATTCCATGCGGGCGACGCCGGCGCCAGCGCATAGATGCGGCCCTGCGCCAAAGGTGAGATGCCTGTTCGGCTTTCGATCCAGGCGCAGTTCGTCCGGCGCCTCGAACGCCGCCGGATCGCGGTTGGCGGAGCCGAAGCCCAAGGCGACGATGTCGCCGGCCTTTATTCGGCGCTCGTGCACGGACAGGTCGCGCGCGGCGTTGCGGCCGAAAATCTGGATCGGCGCGAAAAAGCGCAGGAATTCCTCGACCGCCGTCGGGATCAGGCTTGGCTCTGCCACCAGCCGCGCCAAGCTGCCCGGATTTTCGGCGAGCCAATGCAGCATGACCGAGAGGCCGTCGGCGGTGGTCTCGAAACCGGCGCCGAAAACCACGGTCATGAAGGATCGTATCTGGCCGTCGTCGAGACTTTCGCCATCGATCTCGGCGGCCATCAGCATGCTGATGAAGTCGCCGGTCGGTGCTGTCCGGCGCGCCGCTATCAGCCCGTCGATATAGGCAACGAGTTCGCGGCTCGCAGCCGCGCCGGCAATGGGATCGCTGACGTCGAACATTTTGGTGATCCAGCCGAGCCAGCGTTCGGAATCAGCCAGCGGGACGTCGGTGAAGGCGGCAAGCGAGGCGATCGCGACCGGCACACAGAATTCGGCCACGGCATCGGCGCTGCCCTTGTCTGCCATGCGTCCAAGGATCGAGGCAGCGAGGTTTCCGATGCGCGGCGTGATCTCTGCGACCCGTTCCGGCGTGAACACCGAATTGACCAGGGCCCGGTAGCGGGAATGGCGTGGCGGATCGATCTCGATCGGCAGCATCGGCTCGGTACGCGGCGTGATGACCGGGATCGCGGTAACGCCCGCGACGCTCGATGTATAGTCGCGCCAGTTGATGGCGCCGGCGCGCACGTTGTCATAGCGGGTCATCAGCCAGAAGCCGCCATGCTTGTTGGAGCGGGCGATCGGACACTCACGACGCAACCGATCATATGCGGCGAACGGATCGCGCACGAACGCCGGATCGTGGATGTCCACGTCCTCTGGAATCTGCGGCTCGTTCTGGGTTGCGGTATCCGACATGGCTTTCTGTCACGATGAGATTCAGGAGGTCGTCCGGCGGCGGGAGATCATAGGCCCCCGGACGCCGTGCGAGCCTTGAACCAAGGCTCTTCGATATCCGAGTCCAGCCTACTTCACCTTCAGCGCGGTCAGCACCTTGTCGACGTTGTCCTTGGTCACCAGCAGCACGCCAGTATCCAGCGTGTCTGGAATCGGACGGCCACCTTCGGCTGACGAAAGACCGGCCGACTTCAAGGTGTTGTGGTTGTAGTCATGCAGGAGCTTCACAGCGTAGTAGATGAACAGCTCCCGGTTCTGCACGACGATGCCGTCGACCCAGCCTTCCTTCGCCGACTTGAAGAAGTCTGGCGTCTGCTCCATGGCGGTCACCTTGATGTCGCCCGGATTTTTGCCAGCTTCACGCAGTGCCGTTACGATGCCGGCACCTGATTCGGAATCGAAACCGGCCAGCCCGGCAATGTCTGGATGGGCGGCAAGGATCGCCGCCGTCACCTGCGCCGCCTTCTGCGCATCGCCACCGTCGTCCTCATTGGCGACGATGGTGTATTTGCCGCCGCCATTGGCTTCGACATAGGCTTTGAAGCCGGCCACCGCTTCACGCATGTTGCCGGCGTTGATGATCGACATCGAGGCAACCTTGCCGCCGTTCGGCAGCATTTCCATGAGTTTCTTGGCCTGCGCCACGCCGACCTGTGTCCAGTTCGTGCCGATATAGGCGAGGCGGCCGGAGTTAGGCAGATCGCCGTCGTCGACAACGGTCGGCACGCCTTGCTCCATGCACTTCTTGACGGATTCGGTCAGTGACGGATCCCAGCCGCCGACGACGGAGACACCGTTCGGCTTCTGCGCGCAGACCTGATCGACAGCGGAGATGAAGCCCGGCACGTCGAAATCGGTCGGCCCGGCGACGATCACCTTCACGCCGAGTTCTTCGGCGATCCGCTTCATGCCGACATAGTCATATTGCACGAAGAGCGGCAGGTTGGCCTTGTTGGAAATCCAGTAATACGTCTCCTTGGCGTCGGCCGGCCCGAAGGATGACTCCTGCGCGCTTGCCGGACAAATATAGAGCAATGCCGTGGCCGCGAGCGCTGCGCCGGAAAGTATCGTTCTCACTATCGATTTCATGCCCGTTTCCTCCTGATGTTTTTTGTATTCTCAGTTCCTGCATGTCATCCGGTTGTCCGAATCCTCCTCCCGTCCTCGCCTGAGATCAGGCGCGGCCGCTGGTCTTGAAACGATCGAGCGAGACGGCAAACAGCAGGACCAGACCCACCACCAGCCCTTGCCAGAACACACCGATCGCATTGATGATCATGGCGTTCTCGATCAGCGCGATGAAAAGCACGCCGAGAATGCCGCCGAGGATCGTGCCTTCGCCGCCTTTCAGGCTCGCTCCTCCGAGCACAGTGGCGGTGATGACCTTGAGCTCGATGCCGACGCCGGCGTTGACGACGGCGCTGTTAAGACGCGCCGCGCCGAGGACGCCGGCAAGGCCGGCCAGCGCGCCCATGATGATGAAGCCGATCAGTATGAGCCGGTCGACGCGAATGCCCGAAAGCTGGGCGGCTCGAGGATTGCCGCCGATGAAATAGAACTGTCGGAAGAAACGCGTCCGGGCCACCAGCCAGCCACCAATGAGCACCAGCACCAGCATCGCCCAGAAAGGCGACTGGATCCTGAGCAGCGGATCGGCGGCGCGGCCGTATTGGGCGAACGCATCAGTGATTGGCGTGACGCCAGTGCCGGCGGTGACATAGGTCAGGCTGCGGTAGATGGTGAGCGTGCCGAGGGTCGCGATGAGCGCATTGATGCCGATGCGGGTGACGATCAGGCCATTGATCAGGCCGCATAGTGCGCCAACCAGAATGCCGACGAGAACCGCAACCTCCGCCGGCCAGCCCCACCACCCGGCGACGACGGCGGCCCAGACACCGGAGAAGGCGAGTGTCGAGCCGACGGACAGATCGAAGGTGCCGCCGATCATCAACAGCATCATGCCGCAGACGAGAATGCCGACGGGGGCGAGGTTGAGCAGCACTGCGCGCATGTTGGAGGCGGTGGGGAAATTGTTCGGGTAGACGATGCTCATCGCCAGCGCGAGCGCGATGACGAGCACGAAAAGTGTCAACTCCCGAGAATCGGCCAGGCGCCGCACGACGCGCACAAAAAGGATTTCGCGCCGCTGCTCGGCATTCTCGGCCATTGGTTGTGTGACCTGCATCGCCATCACGCCTCTGCCATTCCTGGTTGTTTGCGGACCTCGGCCACCGAAGCGGTGTATTTGGTGGCCAGGCGCAGCACCTGTTCCTCACTTGCCCCGTCGCCCGGCAGTTCGCCGACGGTCCTGCCTTCCGCCATCACGGCGATGCGGTCGGCAAGCGCCAGCACCTCGGGCAGGTCCGAGGACACGACGAGCAGGGCGACGCCCTTGTCGGCGAGCGCCCGCAGCAAACGGTAGATTTCGGAGCGGGCTCCGACATCGACGCCGCGTGTCGGCTCGTCGACGATCAGCAGGCGCGGCTCCATCGCCAGCCATTTGGCCAGCAGCACTTTCTGCTGGTTGCCGCCCGAGAGATTGCCGACGATCTGGTGGACGCTCGGTGTCGCGATGCGCAGCTCGTCGACGAAATTCTTGGCCAACGCCTCGGCCTTGCGGTTAGAAAAATTCGCGCCTGTGGAGACCTTGGAGAGAACTGTCGCGGCGACGTTGTTGACGATGTCCATGCCAAGGAACAGGCCAGCCGCCTTGCGGTCTTCCGGGACCATGCCGATGCCGGCGTGCTTGCCGTCCCAGGGGCCTTTCGGATCGATCGCCTTGCCGCCGATCCGGATCGAGCCGCCCCGCCTGCGGCGTGCGCCGAAGATCGCCTCGCAGAATTCGCTGCGACCCGAACCGATGAGCCCGGCGAGACAGACGATCTCGCCGGCCCGTACGGTGATCGATGCCGACCGCACCAGAGGCGGTGCATCGACGCTTTCGGCTTCGAGCACGATGTCGCCGATCGTTCGGCCTGCCGCCGCGCGCGAAAAATGCACGTCACGTCCGACCATCAGGCGGATCAGCTCGTCGGTCGTGGTTTCGGCAACCCGGCGTGTTCCAGCATGTCTGCCGTCCTTGAGCACCGTCACCGAATGGCAAAGCGTGAAAATCTCGGCGAGACGGTGCGAAACGTAGATTATCGAAACGCCATTGCCTGCCAGTCGACGCACCACATCGAACAGTTTTTCTGTTTCGGTAAGGGTGAGTGCTGCTGTCGGCTCGTCGAGGATCAAAATCCTGAGGTCCCGCGACAGCGCCTTGGCGATCTCGACGATCTGGGCCTGCGCCGGTGAAAGGGTCGACACCTTCAGTGCCGGATCGATGGTGACGCCAAGCTGCGCGATAAGCATCCTTGCACGATAGCGCATGGCGCGAACATCGACCTGACCTAGCCACTGCGTCGGCTGACGGCCGGCGAAGATGTTCTCGGCAACAGAGAGCTGCGGAACGAGCGAGCCTTCCTGGTGCACGATACCGATGCCGAGGTCGCCAGCGGCTTTCTCGTCGAGCTCCGCGATTTCGGCGCCATCGACAAGGATGCTGCCCTGGTTGCGCGAATAGACACCGGCGACAATCTTGCCGAGAGTCGACTTGCCGGCGCCGTTTTCGCCGAGCAGTGCACGGATCTCACCACCCTCGACGCTCATCGAAACGTCATCAAGCGCCCGCACACCGGGGAAGAACTTGGAAAGACCTTTGATTTCGAGCCTTGGCGCCATGGCCCTATTGAGCCTTGACCTGGAGGTAATGGGCCTGCTTGGCCTGGATCATCCAGACCATGGTTTCGTTGACGGGTGTGGCTACACCGGTGCGCTTGCCTGCATCGACAATGGCTCCGTTGATGACCTCGATCTCGGTCTGCCGCTTTGCCTCGACATCCTGCAGCATCGACGCCTTGCCGCCGATCGCCTTCTCCAGCAGGCCGGTGATCGCAGCCCAGCGTTCGTCATAGTCGAGTGCGATGCCCTGTGCGTTTGCAACGGCCACGACCTCTCGAAGGATTGATGACATCAAGCTCTTGGTGCCGTCGAAGGCGACGAGTTCATGCGACATGAAATGCAGTAGCCCGGCGACCGGTAGTGTGCAGGCGTTCAGCGCCAGCTTCTTCCAGACCTCGTCGAGGATCCGGTCAGACTGGGTCGTCTCGATCTGCGCCGCGCGGAAAGTCTCGATCACCCTGCCGAGCCGGTCGGTCGGTTTGCCGGTCAGCTCGCCGATATAGGTCATGCCGGAGCCGGGATGCTTGACACGGCCCGGCGCCAGCAGCGTGCCGCCATGGTAGGTCAGGCCGACCAGCACGCGGTCTTCGCCGACGATCGACGCGATGCGCGGTGCATTGCCCCAGCCATTCTGCAGGCTGAGCACGGCGGTATCCCCTGCGATCATGGGTGCTGCAGCCCGAACGGCAGCTTCGGTGTGATAGCACTTGACGAAATTGATGATGAGATCGACCGGCCCGACGCTTGCGGGATTCTCGCTTGCAGACACCTTTATCACCGGCTGCGAACCATCCTTTTCCTCGATGGTCAGCCCGTTGTCGTTGATCGCCGTCACGGCCGCCTTGGAGACGTCGATCAGCGTGACGTCATTGCCGGCGCGGGCCAGATATCCACCGAATATCCCGCCCATAGCTCCGCCGCCGCCCAGAATGGCGATTTTCATGCATCTTCCTCCCCTTGGCGATCGCAATCGCCGTCTCAAAGCAAGTTGATTTGCAGAGGGCGGAGCTTGCCTTGAGGACCACTGCAAACCGGCGCTAGCCGATGCTCATGGAGCCCGGCCTTGTCTTCCCGCTTTTTTCAATCTTGTGTTTTCAGCATTGCAAGCTGTTGCATGGTTGTCAAGCATGATGGTATGAAAGGTCTATGGTCGACCCGCTAATCATAGAACGAAAGAAGCTCTTCGAGCATGTGGCGACACATCTCGAGGGACAGATCCTCTCCGGCAAACTCAAACCCGGAGACCAGCTGCCGCCCGAGCGGGACCTGCAATCGCGCTTCGGCGTTGGCCGCCCGGCCATTCGCGAAGCACTGATCTCGCTGCAGAAGGCCGGCCTCGTCGAACTCACCAATGGCGCCCGCGCCAAGGTCCTGATGCCGACCGCCAGCCATATCTTCACCGGAATGGCACCGGCGGTCAGGCAGATGCTGTCGACCGAAGAAGGGCAGCGCTCCTTTCAGGGCGCACGCATGTTCTTCGAAGTCGGCCTCGCCCGCGAAGCAGCCCGCACGGCGACAGCTGAAGATCTGGACTCGTTGCGTGAGGCGCTGGAAGCCAACCGGCTGGCGATCGGCGACCGTGACCGGTTCACCAGCACCGACATCGCCTTTCACTTCGAGCTTGCCCGTATTGCCCGCAACCTCGTCTTCGTCGCCCTGCACGACCAGATTTCGGAATGGCTGAAGGAACAGCGCATTGTCACGTTGGCTGCCGACGGTCAGGAACAGACGGCGTATGAAGCGCACCACGCCATCTATGAGGGCATCGCGGCACGCGACCCCGACCGCGCCGAACAGGCGATGCGAGCGCATCTCGATCAGCTGACGACGATGTTCTGGCGCCAGCGGGCAAGCGATCATGAGACGGGCGATCACAAGGAATGAGGATCGTCGTCATCGTCGACAATTTCACCGGTTCCGGTGATATCCCCAACACACTCGCCAAGGTGGGCGCACGGACTGATCAATGTCGGCACGCCGACTGGCGGACGTAAGCATCGATGCCGGAGTTGTCGCGCTGAAAACACGCTCGGTTTGCCGCTGTGAAGCCCAGCTGCACCTGCGGCCCATGAGCAGGACGTCTGTGGACTGCATCTGGACGACCGGCGACTGCGCCTCTTTGATGCATGGCGGCCGGCACATCCGCCCAGGCCGAGGCTGTCGCTGCCAACTTGCTCGCCGCTGAACTCTGTAGCACATTTAGACGGACCATGTGCTTCGTCCGGAGGTGCCCCGCCGATCGTGAGGATGATCGCCCTGTTGCAGGGCCTGCTGGACGTCAGCGGCCTGATCACCCACCCCATCGGCATTCACTCCAGGCTAGCGGGAGGTCCGACAAGCGGGACAGCCAATTGCGCGATTGGCGCTCACGCTATGATGGCCAAGGCGTCCGCAAAGAAACCTTCGCCACCGAAATTGCCTGATTTGAGGGCCAGCGCCATTTCGCCATGCGGACTTCCAAGCGTTCGCAGCACGGGTACGCCCGGGGCGATCTCGGGGCCTGTCTCGAATGCAGGAATGGCTAGCCGATCTACGACCGCGCCGGATGTCTCACCCCCCGCGACGACCAGTCTGCGGACACCGAGTGCAATCAGACCTTCGGCGATGGTCGCAAGGGATTGCTCGATCGCATGACCGGCGGGGTCACGTCCGTAACGCACCTGAAGCGCGGAAACCACTTCGGTCGGCGCGCTGCTGGCGATAAGGACCGGGCCTTCGGCCAATCGCCCGGCCGCCCAATCGAGCGCGCGTTGTGCTTCTGCCGATCCGCTTACCAATTTTTCCGGATCGAGTCTTAAGACCGGCATCGACTGTTCCGCTCTTGCAATCTGCGCCAGCGTCGCCCGTGAGCAGCTGCCGGCAAGGCACGCTGCCGGACCTCCGATCGGGTGTTCACGAAGAGTTACCCTTTGTTGGCGCCGTGCGGTGCCAGCGGCGATCAGTGCGCGGGCGAGGCCCAATCCCAACCCGGACGCTCCGACTGACAGGCGTTGGGTCAGCGCGGCAGCGCCGATTGCTTCGAGGTCGGTCTCGAAGACGGCGTCGGCGATAGCTGCTCCGGTCCCGCAAGCAGAAAGCTGTTCTAGTCTGGTGCGGATTGCATCCGCTCCCTGAGCCACGGTAGCGAGTTCGACAAGCCCGACTGCCCCGGTAGACTGTCGAGCCAGCACGCGTACCAGATTGGCATCGCGCATGGGATTGAGAGGATGATCCCGGAGCGAGCTCTCATTCAGCGGAACCGCACCGACAAATAGATTGCCCTTGTAGACGGTGCGATCGGTTTCAGGAAAGGCCGGCGTCACCAGGACCGATGTTTCGAGGGCATCAGCGCGCAAGGCATCCAGAACAGGGCCGATATTGCCCGCATCGGTAGAGTCGAAGGTCGAGCAGATCTTATACATCACGTGCGCCGCGCCGCGGGCGCGGAACCAATCGTGGGCGGCGCGGGCACGTTCAACCGCATCGGATGCGGCGACCGAACGGATTTTCAGCGAGATGACGATAGCGTCGACTTCGGGTAGCGGCAGGTCAGCTGATGGAATCCCGATGGTCTGAACCGTACGCAAGCCTTGTTTCGCCAAGGTGTTCGCCAAGTCTGATGCGCCGGTATAGTCGTCTGCGATGCAGCCAAGCGCGAGGGTCATGGATGGGCTCCGACGGCTTTTGAGAGCCGGGTGTGCTCCCCGGCAAAGGAGGCGAACCAGCCGAGGCCGTCAAGCGTCTTGGCCTTGGGAAGATATTCGCAGCCGACAAAACCGCCATAGCCCAGCCGGTCCAGCTCCGCGAAGATGAATCGATCGTCAAGTTCTTCACTGGTGGGTTCGTGCCTGGAGGGCACGCTTGCGATCTGGATGTGGCCGATAATCGGCAACAGGCTCCGTAGGGCCATCGTGACATCCCCATGCAGGATCTGACGGTGGTAGATGTCGAACTGAAGCTTGAGATTGGGCAGCGCAAGATCGTGGATCAGCGATTCAGCAAAGGCGAAGTCGTTCAGAAAATAGCCCGGCATGTCGCGGCCATTGATCGGTTCGATCACCAGGTCCATGCCCCTATCCGCCAGTTTTTCGGCGGTCCAGGTCACAGCTTTTCGATAGGCATCGACGGCGCCCTTGTCCTCGCGCGAGCCGAGCCCGGACATGAGATGGAGCCGCTGTGCAGCGGTGGCTTCGGCGTAAGAGAGCGCAGCCTCGACACCCGCCTTTAGCTCATCGAAGCGCTCGGGCAACGCAGCAAGGCCGCGTTCGCCTGCAGCCCAATCGCCCGGCGGGAGATTGAACAAGGCCTGGGTCAGACCGTTCCGCGCGAGGCGCTCGCCGATCGCTTCCGGCGTGTGCTCGTAAGGGAACAGGAACTCTACCGCCGTGAATCCGGCGGCTGCGGCCGCGTCGAATCGGTCGAGGAACGGCCATTCGTTGAACATCATAGTCAGATTGGCGGCGAAGCGAGGCATGGTCATCCGTTCCTGGTCAGGGTTGCGTTGCGCCGGGCAGATCGATGTTGGTGACGCGTGCGTAGACCCGGGCGACCGAGGCATCGTCGTCGCGTCCCATTCCGCCAGCCGACGTCATCAGGAACATCTGCAGCGCGGCGGCTGCAACCGGTACCGGGAATTTGGCGCTGCGGGCCATGTCCTGGATGATGCCGAGATCCTTGACGAAGATGTCGACCGCGCTTCGCGGCGTGTAGTCCCCGTCGAGCACGTGCGGCACCCGGTTCTCGAACATCCAGGAGTTGCCGGCTGAGGCCGTAATCACCTCGTAGACCTTGCGGAGGTCTAGCCCCTGGCGGGCGGCAAACACGATGGCTTCGCTCGCTGCGGCGATGTGCACGCCAGCGAGCAGCTGGTTGATCATCTTGAAAGCCGCGCCGACGCCCGGCTCTTCGCCCAGTTCGTAGACCTTGGCAGCCATGGCATCGAGCACGGGCCGCGCCTTGGCGAAGGCGGGAACTGAGCCCGAGGCGAGAATGGTCAGCGCACCGTCCGCCGCGCGAACCGAGCCGCCGCTGATCGGCGCGTCGAGATAGAGTCCGCCTATCGCCCCCAGGCGCCCGGCCAATTTGCGCGCGACATCGGGATCCATCGTGGCCGAGGAGACGAAGACCGTCCCCTCGGCCAGTGTCTCGGCAACGCCGCCCGCGCCGAAGAGGATGGCTTCAGTCTGCGCGGCGTTGACCACGACAGACACCACGACATCCGCATCCTGAGCCGCCTGAGCGGGGGTCGAGGCACCCAGCCCGCCTTCGGCGACGAAGCGCTGAACCGCCGCATCGTCGATGTCGAAGCCGGTCACCTCGAATCCGGCCCGCTTGAGCGACTGGGCCATCCCGAATCCCATCGAGCCGAGGCCGATCACTGCGACCCGGGTCGCGCTGGTCATAATGGGGCTTTCCTTTTGCGCAGCCTGAACAGTCATCATGGAAACTCCATTTTGCTTCGATCGGGTCACTTGTTGACCAGCTTGGCCGGCGTCGTCAGCACCAGGATCGCGCCGGCCACGAGGATGGCGGCGAGCGCGTACATGGCGACGTGCGTCGTCCCGGTCAGGTCCTTGAGGTAGCCCACAAGGTAAGGGCTGGCGAAGCCGGCCAGATTGCCTACTGAATTGATCAGCGCGATGCCCGCTGCGGCGCCGGTTCCCCCCAGAAAGGCTGTCGGCAAAGACCAGAAGAGCGGCGCGCAGGTGATCGCTCCAGCCGCTGCCAGCGATAGGAACGCGATGGCGATCGTCGGATTCGAGGATGTCGCGGCGACGATGAAGCCGACGGCTCCAAGCAGCGCCGGCACGACCAGGTGCCAGCGGCGCTCGCGGTGCCAGTCGGCGCTGCGACCGAACAGGTTCATGGTGACGACGGCACAGATGAATGGGATGGCGCTGATCAGCCCGATGTTGAGATTGCCGGTGACGCCGGTCGCCTTGACCAGGGTCGGCATCCAGAACGTCAGCCCGTATTGGCCCATCACGAAGCAGAAATAGATGAGGCACATCAGCCAGATGCGGCCGTCGCGGAATACCCCGCCGACTGAATGCGCTTTCTCCTTGTGGCGTTCCTCGCGCTCGATCTCCTCTTCGAGCACCCGCTTTTCCGCTTCGCTAAGCCACTTGGCGTCACGGATGCCATTGTCGAGGAAGAAGAAGACGGCGATGCCAAGCAGGACGGCGGGAACCGCCTCGATGAGGAACATCCACTGCCAGCCGGCAAGACCGCTATCGCCGTGGAACGAATCCATGATCCAGCCGGAAAGCGGGTTGCCGAAGATGCCGGATATCGGAATTGCGGACATGAAGACAGCGATGATCTTGGCGCGCCGGTGCGAAGGATACCAGTAGGTCAGGAAAAGGATTATCCCTGGATAGAAGCCTGCCTCTGCGACGCCCAACAGGAAGCGCAGGAGATAGAACATGGGAGCCGATTCGACGAACATGAAGCCTGCCGAGATCAAACCCCAGGTGATCATGATACGCGCGATCCACATGCGCGCACCGACCTTGTGCAGGATGATGTTGCTCGGCACCTCAAACAGGAAATAGCCGATGAAGAAGATGCCGGCACCGAGGCCGTAGACCGTTTCGCTGAAGCCGAGTTCGGCGGACATGTCGAGCTTGGCGAAGCCGACATTGACGCGGTCTAGATAGGCGACCACGTAGCACAACATCAGAAACGGCACGATGCGCCAGAAGACCTTGCTGTAGGCGATTCTTCGGGTCTCGATTCCTGCCGTTGTTTCAGCCGACAGCGTTGGGGTGAGCACCGTCATTTCATTTCCTCCCTGATTGAGGGCGCGTTCTTCACTAGTTTTCGCGCCACTTAACCTCACTTTTGGCAGCGCTTGCATTGCAAGATAACATGGATTGGCAGCGCTGCCAACCTAAAAATGGCAGCGCTGCCAAAATTTGGTTGAGTTGGCTGCTGCGACGTGCCAAAACTGAGGGCGGCCAGATAGCTCAGAGGCGGCGTGGATTAGGTGCTTGGAAATGGTCGACCCAATAGCCGAGGGATGGGAGCGGTGCCGATGATTACCCTCACCGACGTCGCGCGCGCAGCCGGTGTTGGCGAGAGTACTGCCTCGCGCGTGCTGCGCGGGCATGGATCCTTCTCGGCAAAGACGCGCGAGAGCGTTCTCATTGCCGCGACAACCCTCGGCTATGTGCCGAACCGCATTGCCGGAACGCTGGCTTCCACGGGTTCCAGGCTTGTCGGGATTGTCATCCCCTCGCTCAGCAACATCGTCTTTCCGGACATGCTGCGAGGGGCGAACACAGTCCTCGTCGGCGCCGGCTTTCAACCAGTCATCGCGGTAACCGATTACGAGTTAGGACGCGAAGAGAGCCTCATCGAGTCGCTGCTGAGCTGGCGCCCCGCCGGCGTCATGGTGGCGGGGCTCGAACACACCGAGCGCGCGAGCGCAATGCTGCGCAACTCTGGTATCCGCGTGGCCGAACTGCTCGATACCGACGGCCAGGGTATCGACATCGTCGTCGGCTTTTCCAACCGCGAGGCGGGACGCACTACCGCGCGCCATCTGGTTTCGCGCGGCTACCGGCAGATCGGCTATGTCGGCCATGACCTTAATCGCGACCTGCGCGCCGCCAAACGCTTCGCAGGATTTCGCTCGGCACTTGGCGAGACCGGCCTCGATCTCGCCGGAGAAGAAATCATTCCTGCCTCGTCTTCGATCCAAGCTGGGCGCGACGGGTTGGCGCGCCTGCTGGAGCGCAGCACGAATTTGGACGCTGTCTACTTCTCCAACGACGACATGGCGATCGGCGGCTATTTCCACTGCCTCACCCGCGGCATCACCATCCCAGACCGGCTGGCGATCTTCGGCTATAATGGTCTCGACGTGGCGCGCAGCGCCCCGCAGCCGCTGTCGACTATTCTCACAC
Source organism: Mesorhizobium sp. M0571 (assembly GCF_040320985.1). Taxonomy (NCBI): domain Bacteria; kingdom Pseudomonadati; phylum Pseudomonadota; class Alphaproteobacteria; order Hyphomicrobiales; family Phyllobacteriaceae; genus Mesorhizobium; species Mesorhizobium sp. M0571. The sequence continues at coordinate 10,773 of NZ_JAMYQT010000049.1, read as the reverse complement.
CCCGCGTCGCCGTAGGGGAGATGGGGGCGCGGCTCGTCTGCTCTGACGGACCACCGACGGTGGTCGATCTCGGGTTCGAGCTAGTCGAGGGAGCCACGACATGACCGACACGAGGTTGAGGGAAGAGATCTGCCGCTTCGGGCGTTCGCTGTTCGAGCGCGGTCTGACGCCGGGATCGTCAGGCAATATCAGCCTGCGGCTGGATGACGGAGGCTGGCTGGTCACACCCACCAATGCTTCGTTGGGATTTCTCGATCCCGCCCGCATTGCCCGCCTCGACGCACAGGGAAAACTTGTCTCGGGCGATGCCCCGACGAAGGAAATCCCTCTGCACACCGCTCTCTACGAGACGAGGCCAAGCGCCCGCGCCATCGTGCACTTGCACTCGACACACGCCGTCGCTCTCACCATGCTGCCCGAAGTGGATCCACGGGCCGCGCTGCCGCCAATGACGCCATACTACCTGATGCGGGCCGGCCAGACGGCGCTGGTTCCCTACTTCCGCCCCGGGGACCCGGCCGTCGCGGATGCGATCAAGGGCCTTGCCGGACGCTACTCCTCGGTGCTGCTGGCAAACCACGGTCCCGTGGTCGCGGGCGAAACGCTCGAGGCGGCCGTATTCGCCACCGAAGAGCTGGAGGAGACTGCAAAACTCTATCTGCTGTTGCGCGGCCTCAACCCCCGCTACCTTTCGCCCGACCAGGTCAGCGATCTGGTGCGGGTTTTTGGGCTGACTTTGCCGAAGCATGACGAGCATGGCCATTAAGCCGCTGCAGACAGCGGCCGTCTTGTCAGATGCCGACGATATGGTTCCTGCGAGGTCGCGGCCGAAAAATTGCCGGCATCCTCATTACTCGCCGGCAGGAGCGGTTGGAGGGCATGCGATTGAAATCGATTTCCATTGCCAATCGCGCACCATTATCTTGCCCGCGTGGTTCGAAAGAAAGGACACGTGGAAGCGCTCGACAAGGGTCTTCGCGCAAGGATCGACGCCGGAATCGAGGACGCGGTGCGGCTGACCGCTGCGGGCCAGAAACCCGGCAGCCGCAATACATCACCCATATCGACGGGTCCGATGATTTTCGGACCGCTTGCACCGCTCTGAAGCAGACCAACACGGCTAGGCGTACGCACGATGCACCGGCAAGCGTAGCGTCGACCATGCGGTCATATGTGAACGCACAATGTCCTACCGCAGAGTGCCGTTGCGCAGGCAGATCGCGTGTTTCAGGTGGGCGTATAGCCGATCCAGCGACACCACTTCACAGAAGCGGCCGGACGCGCTCCCACGCCTTTCGCAGGTGACGTCCTAGAACCTCCGAAAGCCGTTCCTTGTCGCGCAGCTCCAGTGCAACGATCATTTCATTATGCTCGCCTACGGCGGCAGCCCAATTCTCCGGACCCTCATGGCCAACGAAGCGGATGCGCTTCAATCGCGTCTGCAACGTACCATGGATATCGATCAGCGTCGTATTGCCCGACAACGCAACGATCATGGAATGGATCTGCTGGTTCAGTTTGTAATATTGCATTCGATCCTTGGCTTCGTAGCATCGGATCATTTCGTCATGGGTTGCCCGAATTGCGGCGATTCCCCCGTCCGAACCGACATCGCAAGCCAACCTTCCGGCTAGCTCCTCCATTGCCTGCAAGACGGTCAGCATGTCCTGAACTTCCTTGGCGCCGAAACGCTTCACGACTGCCCCTCTGCTTGGCACCAATTCGACCAGGCCCTCACTGGCCAAGTATTTGATCGCTTCCCGCAGCGGCGTGCGCGAGACGCCCAGTTGTTCACCCAGTTGGCCCTCATGAAGACGGGTGCCGGGAGCGAGGTCGCCCTCGATGATCATGTCGCGCAGATGGTTGACGATGGTTTCGTGAAGCACGGTGCGTTGAATCGGACCTGCGGCGCTCCGCTGGCGTTCGACGGGAATGGCCTCGTCCATCAAATCTGCACCCCAATCGGAAGACTCAAAGCAGTCCACGCGTCGATTCTTTTGTCGCCGCAGCATGGAGTCTCCCGAAGATGGCGTCAAGAAATTAAAAAGGCTGCATACAGCATACAAAAGACTTGATGCAGACTGCTGCGCCATGTATGCAGGGTGAAACGGAGAGGAAATGATGGTTGCTGCGGTTGAGGCTGACTCGCGTCCGGTGCTGGCACTCGCGATGGGCGACCCAGCCGGAGTAAGTGCTGAACTCACGGCGCGGCTCGTTGGTCTGCCTGAAATCCTTGAAGCGGCGAAACTCGTCGTGATCGGCGACCGCCGCGTTCTGGACGAAGGCGCTCGCGTTGCCGGCGTGACAGTCGATATCAAAACAGTGCCGCTAGAGGGACTGGAAGGGACGGATTCCGGCCGACACACCTTTGTCGATCTACGTCATCTTGATCCGAGCGACGTGGAGCGGGGCGAGGCGACGCTGGTCGGAGGAACATTCGCGACCCGTAACTTCCGCACGGCCCTGGAACTGGCAAATGCCGGAAGGGTAAATGGCGTCTGCTTCACGCCCTTCAACAAGAAGGCGATGCGATTTGCCTATCCAGGCTACGATGACGAGATCCGCTTCGTTGCCGATGTGATCGGCTTCACCGGCAAGGTCCGCGAGTTCAACGTCCTGGACAAGGTCTGGAACGCGCGCGTTACCTCCCACATCCCGCTTGCCGAAGTTTCGTCCAGTCTATCGGTCGATCTCATCCTGGCCGAACTGCAACTGACATACGGATGCCTCAGGGATGCTGGCTATGACAATCCGCGCATCGCGGTCGCCGGGCTCAACCCGCACGCTGGCGACGGCGGCAGCTTCGGCATGGAAGAGATCGAAATCATAGAACCGGCCGTGGCAAAGGCGAAGGCGCTGGGGTTGAATGTAGAAGGTCCATTCCCGGCCGATACCGTCTTCCTGCGGGCGCTGAAAGGAGGCTTCCAGGCTGTGCTGACCATGTATCACGACCAGGGCCAGATCGCGATGAAGCTGATGGGCTTCGACAAGGGCGTCACCATGATGGGTGGGCTGCCTTTTCCGCTGTGCACGCCCGCGCACGGCACGGCCTACGACATCGCTGGCAAGGGTATCGCCGACGTTGGCGCCAGCCGCGAGGCAGTCCTGCTCGCCGCCCGCATGGCGCGGCGAAGCGCTGGCCTGTCCGCGGCAGCCTAATCTTAGACTGCACGCATGCCGGCGTTTCAGGAGGTCTCCGCGTCGGGTTTTTTCAAAGGGAGGAGTATCCATGAGAACTTCAGTATCCATTACAACAATCTTGGCGGCGGTCCTGGGGGCGGCCACTCCGGCGCTGGCATTCGATCCAGACAGGCCAGTCGAGTTCGTCGTCACGGCCGGAGCTGGCGGCGGCACCGACATTTTCGCCAGAACGATCCAGTCGATCATTGGCAAGTACAATTTGATGAAAGCGCCGGTGATTGTCACCAACAAAGGCAGTGCCGGCGGCGCCGAGGGCTTTGTCTATACGGCGACGGCCAAGGGCGATAATTTCAAGCTCGCCTTCGGCACCAACAATGCCTATCTGCTGCCGATCCGTGCAAAAGTGCCGTACGCTTCGGCCGACCTGACGCCGGTGGCTGCACTTGCCGCCGATGAGTTTATTCTCTGGGTCAACGGCAAGGCGGACTACAAGACGGCGGCCGATTTCGTCGCAAAGGCGAAGGAAGCAGGGGGCGAATTCAAGGTCGCCGGCAGCCAGTCCAAGGATACCGATCAGATCCTGACTATCATGATCAACGAGGCGACTGGTGCCAATCTCGGCTACGTTCCGTACAAGAGTGGCGGCGAAGCTGCGGTCCAACTCGCGGGCGGGCATGTTGCGGCCAATGTCAACAATCCGAGCGAAAATCTCGGCCAGTGGCAGGCGGGCATGGTGAAACCCGTCTGCGTCTTCAAGTCACAAAGGCTGAAGAACGATGCCAAGGTCGCAGGTGACGCGAGCTGGGCCGATATTCCGACATGCAAGGACTCCGGCATTCCGATCGCGGACTACAACATGCCTCGCACCGTGTGGCTGCCCGCCGGCGTAGATCAGGATGTCGTCGACTTCTACGCGAATGTCCTGAAGAAAGTCTCCGAGACGCCCGAATGGGCGAAGTATCTCGCCGACACCTCGCAGTCTGCCGACTACATGAGCGGCGCGCAGTTCGCCGATTTCATAAAGTCGGATGAAGCTTCGGTGAGCGAAATCCTGAAGCGTGAGGGTTGGCTCGCCAACTGATATCTTTCGAAGTCACGCGCGGGCGCCCTTTCGGGCGCTCGCCCCTTACCGGGAGATCGGTCATGAGCAGCGACGGTACGAGAGGCATCTCCCGCTTTGCAATGGAGATCGTGGTTGCAGCAGTGACAGCCGCGTTAGGCGTGGCAGTGTGTTACGGCTCAACCGAGGCAGGTACCGGCTGGACCGAAATGGGGCCAGATGCCGGCTATTTCCCCTTCTATGTCGGCCTTCTGATTGTCTTCGGCAGTGTCATGAACATCTTGCTGGCGGTGACACGGCATCGAAAGCTTGGGGTGATCTTTCTGGATGCGCGACGCATCAAATCGGTTTCGTCCTTTCTGCTGCCGCTCGTCGCTTACGCAGCAGTCTCCAGTTTTCTTGGTCTCTATGTCGGAACTGCTCTGTACATAACGTTCGCGATGCATTTCCAGGGCAAATACAAATGGTGGATTGCTCTGCCGTCGGGGCTGGCGGTGGCCGCGGTTTTCTTCGTCGTCTTCGAGGTGGGCTTCAAGGTTCCTCTACTCAAAGGGCCAGTCGAGGCGTGGTTCGGTATCTATTGATCCGCGGTCCAGCAAGCATCCTGGGGAGGAACAGCAATGGGCAACATCGGCCTGCTCTTTGAAGGCTTCGGCCATATCCTGACCTTTCAGCACGTGCTGCTGATGATGGTCGGCGTCACGCTGGGCATCCTGGTGGGAGTGCTGCCAGGGCTTGGTGCTCCGAATGGCGTATCGCTCCTGCTGCCGTTGACGTTCTCGATGGACCCGATCTCGGGAATCATCCTGCTGTCCTGCATGTACTGGGGCGCTCTATTCGGGGGGTCGACGACCTCAATCCTGTTCAACATACCGGGCGAACCCTCGTCGGTGGCCACGACTTTTGACGGTTACCCGATGGCGAAGGCCGGCCAGGCCAGCCGCGCGCTGACACTTGCATTTGTCTCCGCCGGCATCGGCGCGCTCGCAGGCGTCGTGATGATCACGTTGCTTTCGGGATGGGTTGCGAATTTTGCTCTGCGGTTCTCGTCGCCCGAATATTTCGCGGTCTATTTTCTCGCCTTCGCCAGTTTCATCTCGATGGGCTCCAGCGCGCCGTCCAAGACGCTGGTATCGATGATGCTGGGTTTTGCGCTCGCTTCGGTGGGCATGGACACGATATCAGGCAACCTTCGCCTGACCTTCGACATTCCCGAGCTGATCAAGGGTATCAGCTTCCTGATCGCGGTGATGGGGCTGTTCGGCATCGGCGAACTCCTCTTGACCACTGAGGAGGGGCTGCGCTTCGAAGGCATCAAGGCTCGTGTCCGGATTTCAGAGGTCGGCCGTACGCTGCTCGAACTGCCGCGGTATTGGTTCACGGTTCTGCGCTCGATTTTCATCGGCATCCTGATGGGCATCACGCCGGCAGGTCCGACCGCCGCCTCCTTCATGAGCTATGGCCTGGCCAGCCGTTCGGCACGTGACAAGTCGAACTTCGGCAAGGGCGACCCGCGCGGCATCGTCGCGCCGGAGACCGCGGACCATTCGGCGGGAACGTCGGCGCTACTGCCGATGCTGGCCCTGGGTGTGCCAGGCTCTGCCACGGCGGCGGTCATGATGGGCGGCCTGATGATCTGGGGTCTCACCCCTGGTCCGATGCTGTTCGTCGAACGTCCGGACTTCGTCTGGGGTCTGATTGCAAGTATGTATCTCGGCAATATCGTCGCGGTCATATTGGTGATCGCTACCGTGCCTCTTTACGCCTCGATCCTGCGCGTGCCGTTTACCATCATCGGTCCGGTGATCGTGGCGGTCATCTTCAGCGGCGCTTACCAGGTAAGCAATTCTCTCACTGACGTCTGGATGGTCGTTTTGTTTGGCCTGCTCGGCTACATCTTCAAGAAACTCGATTATCCGCTCGCTCCGCTGGTTCTGGCTATGGTGCTGGGGGATAAGGCAGAAGACGCGTTTCGCCAGTCGATGCTGTTATCTTCTGGAAAGCTAAGCATCTTCTGGTCGAATGGTCTCGTATCCACGCTGATGGCGATCGGCTGCCTTCTTCTCTTATCCCCCTTGCTGATGTGGATACTGGGAATCTCACGCAGACGAATGACGAGGCCGGACTTGCGACAGGGCCCGAACGAAAATCCGCTCTGAACTCCTCCGACAGTCCCCGCCTTTTCCGCCATGAATGGAGGTTCCCGTGAGTATGCCGCTGAGAAAGTGGAACAGACACAATTGGCCGATAGCCGCAGCCATGATCCAGTATCCGAGTGTCTTGCGCGACGGCCGTTCCGTCCAGGATCAGAGTGTCGAAGAGTGGGGAGCCACGCTTGCCGATGTGCTGGATACCGGCTTCACTGAACTCGACCCGACCGACAGCTGGCTAAGGCTAGCCGATCTCTCGGCCGCACGGCTGGATGATTTCGTGAAACTGGCAGGTTCGCTCAATCTCGCGATTCCCGCGATCTCGACCTCGCGGCGAAGCGTCATCGACCCGGAACGTGGCGATGCGCATCTCGCCTATGGCCATCGCGTGATCGAGACTGCGGCACGGATCGGCGCCGGCTGCGTGTCGTTCGGTCTATTCGGGCCGTTGACCGATGCCCAGAAGGCGGCGCTGTGGTTCTGGACGGTGGATGGCGTCAGGAATCCCGACGATCCGCAGGTATGGAGGAAAGCCGTGGCGCGCATCCGCGAACTCGGCCGCCACGCGGAGGAGCTCGGCATCGAATTGTCGCTCGAAATGTATGAGGACACCTATCTCGGAACGGCCGAAAGCTCCGTTCGCTTCGTCACCGATGTAGGTCTGTCGAATGTGGGCATCAACGCAGATGTCGGCAACCTCATTCGCCTGCACAGGCCGGTCGAGCACTGGCTGGAGATGATCGACAAAGTCGCGCCATATGCCAAATACTGGCACGTGAAGAATTATACCCGCGTTGAAGATCCTATTTCCGGCGCGATCATCACGCATCCGGCCCCACTTGAGACGGGTATCGTCAACTATCGCGTCGCCATAGGCCTTGCGCTTGACCACGGTTTTGCCAGCCCCTTCCTTTGCGAGCACTATGGCGGCGACGGTTTGTCTGTCAGCGCCGCCAACCGCGACTATCTGAGGCGCATTCTCCCTAAGACAGTACCAAGCAATGGGGAGACTGCGCGATGACCACCATTTACGACGCTCCAGAAGATTTCGCTTCGGCAGCTCTGGCAGGCTTTTGTGCGATCCACGGTCAGCATGTTCGCTTGGTCAAGGGCGGTGTGGTGCGTTCGACCGAAGTGCCGAAAGGCAAGGTCTCCCTCGTTGTCGGAGGCGGCTCGGGGCACTATCCCGCGTTCGCGGGTTACGTTGGCCCAGGCCTGGCAGATGCTGCGGTTGCCGGCGATGTCTTCGCCTCGCCGTCGACCGCCGCCGTAGCGCGCGTATGCCGGCTTGCAGACCGAGGCGGTGGAATTCTGCTCGGCTTCGGCAATTACGCCGGCGACGTGCTGAATTTCGGCGTAGCGGCGGAGCGTTTGCGAGCAGAGGGCATCGATGTCCGGATCCTGCCGGTGACGGACGACATCGCCAGTGCGCCCGCGAATGCCTCTGCCAGGCGGCGCGGCATTGCCGGCACTGTCATCGTGTTCAAGATAGCGGGTGCGGCAGCGGAATCGGGCCTGGCGATCGACGAGGTCGAGCGCATCGCCCGCCACGCCAACGACCGCACGGTGTCTTTCGGTGTGGCCTACAAAGGATGCACGCTACCGGGCGCCGCTACTCCGCTGTTTACCGTTCCTGGCGGAAAGATGGCGTTGGGTCTGGGTATTCACGGTGAACCCGGAATTCGCGAGGAAGACATAACGTCAGCCTCCGATCTCGCAAAACTTCTCGTCGGCACGCTCGTCTCCGAGCGTCCGGCCGGAGCGAAAAGGGTGGCCGCCCTGCTCAACGGACTCGGCTCGACGAAGTACGAGGAACTCTTCGTGCTGTGGCAGGCAATTGCTTCGGAACTCAAGGCAGAAGGGCTCGAGGCGGTCGAACCCGAAGCCGGTGAATTCGTCACCAGCTTGGACATGCAGGGGTGTTCGCTGACTTTGTTGTGGCTCGATGACGAATTGGAGATCTATTGGCGCGCGCCGAGCGATGCGCCCGTCCTGCGCAAAGGCGCGGTGATCGCCGTTAGGCCTGCCACGGATGTCCCAAATGGTGCGGAAGGACAACCGATTTACGGGCCGGCCTCCGAAGCGTCCAAGGTGAGCGGCGCCTGTATTGCCAAAATGATGCAGCGGGTCTCCGCGATGCTGAACACCGCCGAGGAGCAACTCGGCCGTATCGACGCCGTAGCCGGCGACGGGGATCATGGGCAAGGCATGAGCCGCGGGTCGGCCGCTGCGGCTGCCGCCGCTTCGGGCGCGGCGGCAGCCGGTGCCGGCGCCGCGAGTGTACTAGCCGCGGCCGGCGATGGCTGGGCCGACAGGGCAGGGGGAACGTCCGGGGCGATCTGGGGCTTGCTGCTCCGGTCGTGGAGTAGCAGCTTCAGCGACGATGAAGCTGTGACGACGGAGGCAGTCGTCCTAGGAGCGCGGCTCGCGCTAGACGGCGTGACGCGGTTAGGAGGTGCGAACATCGGTGACAAGACTTTGGTCGACGCCCTCGTGCCGTTCGTGGAGACGCTGGAAAGCAGTGTCGCATCCGGAAAGTCGTTGGCGGATGCCTGGGGCCATGCTGCCAACGCGGCGACGCTGGCGGCTGATGCGACATCGTCGCTCGCCCCGAAGCTCGGTCGCGCACGCCCGCTGGCGGAACGGAGCATCGGCCACCCCGATGCAGGTGCGGTGTCACTGGCCATGTGCGCACGAACCGCTGCGGCGTTTCTGCAGGGCGCTTTCGGACCAGGGGGAGTGCAGATTTGACGACACCGGGCGCGGTCACCGAGGCGAGAGACTGCTCGTGAAGGCGGGTTACGGCCGCTATCGTGCCGTCCTTCCGAAGGCCGCTTGACCCGTCGCGTTTGTGGGCCGTAAGCGGAAAATTCAGCTTGTGGGGACGCCGGGCTAGAAAGCTGAACTTTGGGCCGCGGGCTTGCTCAAGGCGCGGATCTGACTTCTCAGTGATCGATGTAGCCGAGTTATCAGCTCGGCTTGCGCTGGGCCTTTCGATCAAGGATGTGATTTCGGAAGCAGTTCTGCATTTCTTTAAAAGACCTGAAGCCAAGGCGCGGAGCGAGGCGAGATAAGGTTGTCGTTGACACGTTGCACCGGCGAGCGATCGAGGCAGAATTTTCGAAGGCAACGTAGTCCGGCTCTGCAAACATCACGCGAGCGACAGTTTCCAACTTCGCCGGAAGGATGAGCTCCCTCTTGGCAATCAGCATTTTGAGTTCAGCGAGCGTTGGCGCCTTCGTGTTGCGGACTTCGACTTGCCTAACACTCGCTCCTGAGCAATCGGATAGCCCCGCACGCATGGGTGTCACCCTTTGGCTGCTCGCATGAAGCTGTCGAAGTCAGCGTCCCCAATCGGAACTGTGTGCTCGTAACCGGGGTACCGGCCGGAATCGACGTCGGCTTTGTATTCCCTGAAAGCCGCCACGCGCTCGTCCTGGATCTTCTGCAGCTCAGGGCCGAGGTTTCGGTAAACCTTTCCGTGCCGCGGCTTATGGTTCTTGGCATAGCCGCAGACATCCTCTGTGAAGAGGTATTGCGCATCCGCATACTTGCCGGCGCCCATGCCAAGCATGACCAGCGACGAGTTTTCGGTCAGGAATTTCGCCACCCGGTCGGGCACGACTTCCAGTTCCGCCCCGAAGACACCGATCTCCTCGAGTTTCTGGGTGTGCCGCCAGAGGCGGATCGCTTCTTCCGCGCTCTTTCCGACTGCGCGCCAACCCGTCCAGGTGATGTACGAAGGGATCAGGCCGATATGCCCGACGACAGGGAGGTGGTTGTCGCAGAGCGCCTTCTGGATGTCGTAGGACGCGGAGCAGTAGAAGGCGTCGCCACCAATGCCAGCAAAGTGGAAAGCCGCACGCAGATAGTCTTCTGCCGTAGCGAGCGGACGGCCAGCAAAGCTGCCCCAGCCGCCGTAAGGCAGACCGACCTGAACGAAACAGTCGCCGGCTGCCTGTCGCATTTCCTGGTCAAAGTATCGGCCCTCGATGGAGAGCATGTGAATGCCTGCCGCGGCAGCGGCGGCTGCCTCGTCGGGCGTGCTGACGAAGAGCATGGAGATCTTCTGTCCATTCCTCTTCATCTTTCGGATATCCTCGACATGAGGACGGTTGTGATACATGCCCATAATCAGCCTCCACTGCAGGTCAGGTGAACTTGAAAGGAATCTGCGAGCGGCGCTCGGATCGGAAAGCATGGTCGGACAGCTTGCCGCCCTTGATCATGACGCCCGCCCCGCGTCGCGCCGATGAGCATCCCCGCATGGCTCACAGCGTAAAAGCCCGCCGGAAAGCGACCAGCGCTGCCTCAGGATCGTTTTGGGCAAAGGCTTCCAGACCCACCGGCCCGCGATACCCCATGTCGAATAGAGCTCTCGCGATGTTGGGCCAGTTCATCTCGCCTGTTCCCGGCTCGCAA
>NZ_JAMYQT010000048.1:0-39766 GCF_040320985.1 Mesorhizobium sp. M0571 | reverse complement strand
GGCTCCCGCCGCGGGGCCACACCCGCCCTAACCCGGGCCCTGGGCCGGGGCCCCCCCCCCCTGTTTTGCCGGCGCCGCGCCGCCTCCCCGGGCTGCGGCTTTTTCGCCCCCCGCCCGCGGCGGGCCCACGAACAGGAATGCAGCCCCTTCAACAAGTTCGACCAGCGTCTTGGCGCGCTCCTTCAAGCCCGGCAAAGCGGCAAGCAATTGCGCCTTGCGTCTGTCGTCGAGGCGCGCGGCGATCGCCGGACCGCCTTCGAGATAGGGCAGAGTGGCGATGAAGATATCGAGCAGCGCCGCGTCATTCATGCGGCGCATATGCACGCCGTTCAGCGCCTCGAGCTTGGCGAAGTCGAAACGGGCGGCGCCCTTGTTGACGTCGCCGATGTCGAACCATGCAATCATGTCGGCGATCGACATGATCTCGTCGTCGCCATGGCTCCAGCCAAGCCTCGCCAGATAGTTGAGCAGCGCCTCCGGCAGGTAGCCCATGGCGCGATAAGCCTCGACGCCGAGCGCACCGTGCCGCTTCGACAGCTTGGCGCCGTCGGCACCGTGGATCAGCGGGATATGCGACATCGACGGCACCTCCCAGCCCATGGCGCGATAGATCACCGTCTGGCGGGCGGCGTTGGTCAAATGGTCGTCGCCGCGGATGATGTGGGTGACGCCCATGTCGTGATCGTCGACGACGACGGCATGCATGTAGGTCGGATTGCCGTCCGAGCGCAGAATAATGAAATCATCGAGATCCTTGTTGGGGAAGCGGACCTCGCCTTGCACGAGATCATGCACCACCGTCTCGCCGTCTGTCGGCGCCTTGATGCGGATCGCCCCCTTTGCGCCGGCCGGCGCCTCCGACGGGTCGCGGTCGCGCCAGCGGCCGTCATAGCGGGGAGGCAGCCCCTTGGCCCGCGCGCTCTCGCGCATTGCTTCCAGCTCGGCAGGCGTCGCATAACAGTAATAGGCTTTGCCCATGCGGACGAGCTCCTCGGCCACCTCGCGATGGCGCGGCGCGCGCTCGAACTGCGACACCGGCTTCCCGTCCCATGTCAGGCCCAGCCAGGAAAGCCCGTCGAGAATGGCCGCGGTTGCCGCATCGGTGGAGCGCTCGCGGTCGGTGTCCTCGATGCGCAGCAGCATCGTGCCGCCTGTGTGCTTGGCATACAGCCAGTTGAACAGCGCCGTGCGCGCGCCGCCGATATGCAGGTAGCCGGTGGGCGAAGGGGCAAAACGGGTGACGACCTTGTCGGGCATGGAACTCTCAGGCAGGCGAAGGAAGTGGGTTTGCGGACTTTCGCGCGTTGCGCGTTCATGTAGCATAGGGGGTCGAGGGCGCAAGGGGCAGACCCGATGGCTGTGCGAGGCCGGGTTGCAGGCAAGGGCGAGGACGCGGTCAACGGCGTCAGCGAACGTTTGCTGTTTGCCACGCCCCTGCCTGTCCTGCCGGCACCGGCATCGCTGCCCGCTCCGCGCATTGATCCCCGGATCCTGCCGGCGGGCGATCCAGCAACGGTTACGGTGCCTGCGGTCGAGCCCATCGTGCGTCTGCGCCGGCGCTGGCGGCTCCTTGCACCGTCCAGCATCCGCAAGGGCGTAGCCTCGGCGGCCGGCCTTGAACTCGACCGCGGCGTCGCCTTCTTGCTGGTGCCGGTGTTCCTGGCATGCGGGGTGGTTGTGTATTTCTCGCTGGCGGTGGAGCCGTCCTTTCCACAGCCGATCGCAATCGTGCTCCTCGCGGCGCTTTGTGCCGTCCTCTCGCGGTCGTGGCCCAGAACCCGCCTGTGCTTCATGGTGGCGTTGCTCTGCGCGCTTGGCGTGCTTGCCGCCAAGTTCGAGACCTGGCGTGTCGGAACGCATATGCTCGGTTCCGAAATCTCGACGCGGCTGACGGGTCGCGTCGTGTCGTTCGAGCCCATGGCGAGCGGCCGCATCAGGCTGACGATCGACGTGATCTCGACCGCCCGGCCGACACTGCGCTACATGCCGGAACGGGTCCGCGTTTCGGCGATGAAGATACCGGCTGAGCTGACCGCAGGTTCCGAGATCACCGGCTATGTGCGGCTGCTGCCGCCGACCGGCCCGGTGCGGCCCGACAGCTACGACTTCTCCTTCGACAGCTATTTTGCCGGTATCGGCGGCAGCGGCTTTTTCCTCGGCAATCCAAAAGTCGTGCCGTCGGGCGGCATGCCGCTTGCTGCGCGGCTTTCTTCGGCGGTCGAGGATGCCCGCGAATCGATCGCCGACCATATCCGCAGCCGCATCGGCGGCGCCGAGGGGGAAATTGCAGCCGCGCTGATCGTCGGCGTGCGCGCCGGCATTCCCGAGGAGATCAACGAAGCGATGCGGCGTACCGGCATCTACCACATCATCTCCATCTCAGGGCTGCATATGGCGTTGGTCGCCGGCACCATCATGGCCCTCCTGCGCGGCGCCTTTGCGCTGTTTCCCAACTTCTCATCGCGACGGCCGGTCAAGAAATATGCCGCAGCCGCCGCGCTTTTTTCGATTGCGGCGTACCTCGTCTTTTCCGGCATCGTGGTGGCGGCCGAACGCAGCTTCATCATGCTGGCGGTGATGCTTATCGCCGTGCTGTTCGACCGGGCCGCGCTCACCATGCGCAATCTGGCGATCTCGGCCATCGCGGTCATCCTGGTGTCGCCGCACGAGGTGGTCGGTCCGAGTTTCCAGATGTCCTTCGCCGCGACTGCGGCCCTTGTCGGCGCCTATGCCGGCTGGTCCGATTACCGCGCCGGCAGGGCCACCACGCCGCCACCGCGGCGGTCGCCGCTACGCTTCGCCACCCGAAAGGTTCTGTTGGGCATGGGCGGCCTCGCGATGACCTCGATCATTGCAGGGGGCGCCACGGCGCTTTTCGCTATATGGCATTTCCAGCGCGTGGCGCCGCTCAGCCTGTTCGCCAATCTGGCGATCATGCCCATTGTCTCGCTGGTCGTCATGCCTTGCGCGGTCCTCAGCGCGCTGGCGATGCCGTTCGGCGCGGATGGGCCTTTCCTCTATGTGATGGGCAAGGGGCTGACGGCGATGATCGCCCTGTCCGGATGGATCTCCGAGCGCTCGCCGATCGACGCGGTCGGGCTGATTTCGCTGAGATCGGTCCTTCTGGTGACGATCGGTCTCATAATTGCCAGCATGGCCACGACCTGGCTGCGGCTCGCGGCACTTCCTTTCGCGCTCGCCGGCTTGCTGACGACTACGCAGACGCGCGCACCCGACGTATTGATCTCGGAGGACGCACGGCTGGTCGCGCTGCCGATCGGCAGCGGTGAACTCGCGGTCAACCGAGCACGCCCGAATGAATTCACCATCGACAACTGGAAACGCGCCCTGACCTCCGAGGCCATCGTCGCGCCGGAAACACCGGGAAAGAACGACCCGCAATTCGACATTGCCGACCCAGCCGATCTGCCAGCGGGCATGCCTTTCATTTGCACGGAGGGCCTCTGCCTTGCCCGCCATCCATCCGGTGCGATTGTCGCGCAAGCCAAGGACCGGGATACTGCGCGGCCAGCCTGTGCTTTTGCCAGTTTGATCGTCATCGACGACGCCACCGCCCATAACCCCTGCTACTACGACCGGCTGGTCCTCGTCGTCACCAAACGGCAACTGGCGCGCGCGGGAAGTGCCGCCGTGTATTTCGATCCACAAGCGGCAACGCGCGCAGAAATCCGCTTCGCGGTCGAAAAATCATACCGGCCCTGGCATATGCAGCGGAAGTTTTCACGCGAGGCCAGAGGCCTGCCGCCATATCGCAAGGCCGACAAGCCTAAAGCCGGCACCACACCCAAGGGCGCAACTCAGTAGCGGCGGATCAGCCCGACGAGTTTGCCTTGCACCTTGACCCTGTCTGGCCCGAAGATGCGCGTCTCATAGGCCGGATTAGCGGCTTCCAGGGCGATCGAGGCGCCCTTGCGGCGGAACCGCTTCAGCGTCGCTTCCTCCTCGTCGACCAGAGCCACCACGATCTCACCGGGGCTCGCCGTATCGGCATTGCGGATGATGACCGTGTCGCCGTCGAAAATGCCGGCCTCGATCATCGAATCGCCTTTGACCTCAAGCGCATAATGCTCGCCGCCCATGATCATGTCCGGCGGCACGGAGATCGAATGCGTCTGGTGCTGGATGGCGTCGATCGGCACACCGGCGGCGATGCGGCCCATCACCGGGATCGACACGGCGACGACGACATCGTCGTCATTGCCGGCTGCAGGGACGCGCGACGATGTCGGCTTGCCTTGCCGTCCCAGGCTGCCCTGCCCAGGACCGCCTTGCCCAAGACTGCCCTGGATGACGCTCGGCGAGAACTTGCGTGCCGCATTGAGGCCTGGGGCGATCGAGTCGGGCAGGCGCAGCACCTCCAGGGCACGGGCCCGGTTGGGCAAACGGCGAATGAAGCCGCGCTCCTCCAGCGCCGTTATCAGCCGGTGGATTCCTGATTTGGAAGCCAGGTCGAGCGCTTCCTTCATCTCGTCGAAGGAGGGCGGGATACCGCTTTCCTTAAGCCTTTCGTGGATGAACATCAGCAGTTCGTGTTGTTTGCGTGTCAGCATAGCGACCCCCAACAGAATCAGAAAAACAAACCCAGAACAAACACTATCTGTTCCATTTGTGTTCCGCAACTGTTTAAAGTTTAATGAATGTGTTGACGGTTTGTTCAGCGTAACATCAGCACGTCGCAGGGAGCATCCGCCGCCGCGGCGGGTGCGAACGGTGCGCGAACGATCAGCCCGTTCGCATCGGCCAGCATTTTCAGCATTGAGGAATCCTGAATGCCGAACGGCGTCGCCACCAGCGTGCCGGCGTCGTGCCTGACAACAGCCCGCACATAATCCTGCCTGAGATCATTGGCCGGCATGGCAGCGCCGAGCCGCGCCCGACGTATATCCTGCTGAAAGGCCCGGCCGCCGAGCCGCGCCAGCAGCGGCTTCAGGAAGAGCTGGGTGCAGACCAGGCTTGCCACCGGATTGCCGGGCAGGCCGATGCAGCGGATGTCGCCCAGCCGCCCGAACATCAGCGGCTTGCCGGGCCGCATGGCGATCTTCCAGAAATCGAGGGTCATGCCTTGCCCGGTCAGCACGTCATGGACGAAGTCGTGGTCACCGACCGAGGCACCACCCAGCGTGACGATGACATTCGCGCCGGCCTTCACCGCCTTTGTCACCAGCGCAGCGATCGCCTCCTTGCGGTCCGGCGCGATGCCGAGATCGAGCGCGCGCGCGCCGACCGACTGTGCGGCGGCGGCGACGCCATAGGCGTTTGACGAGATGATCTGGTCGGGGCCAAGCTCGCTGCCCGGCGGCAGCAATTCGTCGCCGGTGGCGATGATGGCGACCAGCGGCCGCTTGACCACGCAGACCTCGGGGTGGTTGGCCGATGCTGCCAGTGACAAGGCCGCCGGATCTAGCAGGCGGCCCTGGCCCAGCAGGACGTCGCCCTTGGCGAAATCAAGCCCGAGGCGGCGGATGTTGCGCCCTTGCACCGTCGGCTCCGTCACTTCGACGCTGCCGCCGCCGAGGTCGCGGACGTTCTCCTGGATGACGATGGTGTCGGCGCCTTCGGGAAGCGGCGCGCCGGTAAAGATGCGTACGGCTTGCCCTTGCTGCACCGCCCCGGCAAAGCCGCGTCCGGCTGGCGCCATGCCGATCACCGAAAGCTTTGCTGGTAGGGAGGCGATATCGGCGGCCCGCACGGCATAGCCGTCCATGGCGGAGGCATTGAACGGCGGCTGGGTGCGGAGCGCCACAACCGGCTCCGCCAGCACGCGGTCTGCGGCATCCAGCAGTGCGACGCGTTCGCCCGGCAGCGCTGCTGCGCCGTGCAGCAGGCGCTCGAGCGCCTCGGCAACTGGGACCAGCGCCATTATCGGCCCGCCCCGGTGGTCCCATCTCCGGTGACCCCGGTGACCTTGTAGTCGCCGGATTTGCCGCCGGTCTTTTCAACCAGCCTGATGCCGGAGATAACCATGGCACGGTCGACCGCCTTGGCCATGTCATAGATCGTCAGGCAAGCTACCGAGACGGCCGTGAGCGCCTCCATCTCGACTCCGGTCTTGCCGGTAACGCGGGTCAGTGCTGTCACTTTCAGGCCGGGCAGCGCCGCGTCCGGCTCGATATCGACGGATATCTTGGTCAGCAGCAGCGGATGACAGAGCGGGATCAATTCATGCGTCTTCTTGGCCGCCATGATACCGGCGATGCGCGCGGTGCCCAGGACATCGCCCTTCTTGGCATCGCCGGCGAGGATCATGTCCAGCGTCTCGGGCCGCATCGAGACGAAGCCCTCTGCGACTGCCGTGCGCACCGTCTCAGCCTTGTCGCCGACATCGACCATGTTGGCTTCGCCCTGTGCGCCAAGATGGGTGAGGGCGGCCGCCATCCTCAGACCGCCTTAGAGCGACGTGCGTCCGTTTGGACGCACAAAGTACGCTCTAACACTTTGAATCTATGCATCGTGCTCTCCGAAAATCGACTCCGATTTTCGGGCCGATGCATTGGCCGGCGCCTTGCCCGTCAAAAGCAGGCGCGTTGCCGCGGTCACGTCCTGTTGACGCATCAGGCTCTCGCCGACCAGGAAAGTGGCGATGCCGCTCCGCTCCAGCCGGCGGCAATCCTCATGCGAAAAGATGCCGCTCTCGCTGACCAGCAGGCGGTCGGCCGGCACCATTGCGGCCAGCCGTTCCGAGGTCTCGAGGCTGGTTTCGAAGGTCCGCAGATTGCGGTTGTTGATACCGATCAGCCGCGACGACAGCCGCAGCGCGCGTTCCATTTCGGCCTCGTCATGCACCTCGACCAGCGCGTCCATGCCGAGCTCGAAAGCTGTCGCTTCGAGTTCCCTTGCCACCGCGTCGGCGACGCTGGCCATGATGATCAGGATGGCGTCGGCGCCCCATGCCCTGGCCTCGTAGACCTGATAGGGGTCGAACAGGAAATCCTTGCGCAAGGCTGGCAACTCGACGGCAGCGCGCGCAGTGGTGAGGAATTCGGGCGCGCCCTGGAAGGAGGGTGCGTCGGTCAGCACCGAAAGGCAGGCGGCACCGCCTTTCGCATAGGCCCTGGCCAGCGCCGGCGGATCGAAATCGGCGCGGATCAGGCCCTTGGACGGGCTTGCTTTCTTGATTTCGGCGATCAGCGCGAACCTGCCGGATTTGCGCCTGGCCTCAAGAGCGGAGAGAAAGCCGCGCGGCGCATCGGCGTCCTTGGCCCGCGCCTTGATCTCGGCAAACGGCGCGCGCGCCTTGGCCGCCGCGATCTCGTCGCGCTTGTAGGCCTCGATCTTGCGCAGGATATCGGACATAGCCCTAACCGTTCGAAATCTCGACCAGCCTGTCGAGCACTTTCAGCGCGCGGCCGCTGTCGATGGCCTGCGCCGCCGTCACCATGCCGTCGGCAAGCGTCGTCGCCTTGCCGGCCACCACCAGCCCGGCGCCGGCATTCATCAGCACCGTATCGCGAAAGGCGCCGGCAGCGCCGCCCAGCATATCGCGCAGCGCCTGGGCATTGTGGGCGGCGTCGCCGCCGCGCAACTCGTCCTTGGTGTGACGCTTCAGCCCGACGGCTTCCGGCGTCAGCATAAAGCTGCGGATCTCGCCGCCGGACAGTTCGGCGACCTGCGTCTCGCCGGTGGTGGTGATCTCGTCATAGCCGTCGCCATGGACGACCCAGGCGTGGTCGGCACCAAGCGCCTTCAACGTTTCTGCCACCGGCATGATCCATTCGGGCAGGAACACGCCGACCATCTGCCGTCTGACACTGGCCGGATTGGAAAGCGGGCCCAGCAGGTTGAAGATGGTGCGGGTGCCGAGCTCGACCCGGATCGGGCCGACATGCTTCATCGCCGGGTGATGCGCCGGCGCGAACATGAAGCCGACTCCGGCCTCTTGGATGCAGCGGCCGATCGTCTCCGGAGGGATGTCGATCTTGACGCCCAATGCGATCAGCACATCGGCGGCGCCGGTCAGCGAGGACAGTCCGCGGTTGCCGTGCTTGGCGACGGGCACGCCGCTGCCGGCGATGACGAAGGCGGATGCGGTCGAAATGTTGACGCTGTGCGAATTGTCGCCGCCGGTGCCGACAATGTCGATGGCGCCCTCGGGGGCGTCGACGCGCAGCATCTTGGCGCGCATGGTGGCGACGGCGCCGGAGATCTCGCTGACCGTCTCACCGCGCACGCGCAATGCCATCAGGAAGCCGCCGATCTGGCCGGGTGTGGCGTCGCCGGACATGATGATGTCGAAGGCCTCGCGTGCCTCCTCGAAAGAAAGGGCGCTGCCGGCGGCGACCTTGGCGATGTGATTCTTCAGCGCGCTCATCTGGCCAGGGCTTGGGTTACGGCCGTCTGATCGATGCGGACGTCATATTGCGTCTGCAACTGCGCCACCAATTGGTCGAGCAGGTCGTCGGACATACCGGAGGTGAAGGATTTCTGAGCGTCCTGGGGTACTGAGCTGGCGTCGGCCCCGGCAGGCTCGAACACCTCGGCGACCTTGAACAGGATCTGTCCGTCGCCCGTAGGCGAGGGGATCAGCCCGGTCCCGCCTTCGCCGACGCCGAACATCGCGGCGGCCCCTTCCTTGCCGAAATCGACGTCGTCAGCATCGCGCTTGACGCCGCGCTTGGTCTGCTTTTCGAGCTTGAGCTCACCGGCGATCACCTCGAGCGTGGTGCCAGCCTTGAGACGCTTCTCGAGCTCTTGCGCTTTTGCGGTGAGCCGTTTGGTAGTCTCCGCCGCGGTCCAATCGGCCACGACCTTCTGGCGGACTTCATCCAACGTGCGGTCACGGGCCGGCGTGATCGCGCTCACGTCGTAGAAGACGAAGCCGTTATCGGCGGTGGTGAGACCTTCATTGTCGGTTCCGGGTTCGGATTCGAACACCGCCTTGATGAGCTGTGGCGATTCCGGCAGGTCTTTGACGATGGTTCCATCCGGCCGTTGGCCGGTGCGGTCGATGGCGTCGATGGTGACGACCTTCAGCTTCAATTTGGCGGCTGCCTCAGCGAGCGAACCGCCCGAGGCGCGCGTATCCTCGTAATTGTCGTGCACGTCCAACAAGATGCGGCTTGCCTCGCCTAGAGCCAGGTCCTTGCGGATCTGCTCGGACACTTCGGCCCGCGGCTTCACCACTTCGGGCTTGATCTCGGTGACGCGCAGCAGAACGGGGCCGAAGGCGCCTTGTACGACCGGACTGACTTCATTGACGTTGAGCTTGAAGGCAGCATCGGCAACCGCCTTGTCGGCGATCTTGTCCTTGGCCAGCGTGCCGAGCAGCGTGTCGGCCGGCGTCTTGCCTTCGGCGGCGACGATCTTGTCGAAGGTCGCGCCGGTCTTGAGCGAATCGAGCGCCGCCTTTGCGGCATCAGGCGTTTTGAACACAAGCTGCTCGATGGTGCGCATCTCCGGCGTGGTGTAGCGCGCCTTGTTCTTGTTGTAGTCGTCGCTGACCTGTTGGTCGGTCACTGCGCTCAAATCCATGATGTCTTCCGGTTCGAGCCTGACATAGGAGAACTTGCGGTATTCGGGCGCGGCGTAGGTTTTCTTGTTTTCCCCGAAATAGGCCGAAAGCACGCTGTCGGACGGCGCTTCTATCGGTTCGACAAGCGATTTCGGCAAGGTCAGGTAGTCGATGGTGCGATCTTCGCCGCGGTAGAGCGCGACCGCCCTGAAGAATGTATCCGGGGCCTTGAGGCCATCCGAAACCGCCTCGACGATCTGCTGGCGGACCGCCACCTGGGCGCGGTTCTTCAAATAGTCTTCCGGCCGCATGCCGATCTGCCGAAGCAGATACTCGAAGGTTCTCCTGTCGAAGGTTCCGCCAGGCCCTTTGAACGCCGGGTCTTCACGCGTCAGTTCGGCGAGCCGGTCCTTGGACAGGCCGAGGCCGAGCTTGCGGGCCTGCTCGTCGAGCACGGCGCCGGACACGAGTTGCGCCAGAACCTGGTTGTCGATGCCGAGCGCCGTCGCCTGCTCACGGCTGATGCGCTGACCGAATTGCTGCGACATGACGCTGAGCTGGCGATCATAGGCGAGGCGGTATTCGTTGATCGAGACCTTGGTGCCCCCGGCCGTAATCACGGCGTCATGGCCGGCAAAACCGCCCATCAGCCGCCCCGAGATGCCCCAGATGGCGAAGCTCAACACCAGCAAGGACAGCAGCAGTTTCGCGACCCAGGTCCCCGCCGCGCTTCTCAACATACCAAGCATGAGTACTTCCGATTTTTGCGCATTTCGCATGCGCCGAGTCTGAAACAAGCGCAATAGCGCCCTTCCTGCTCACTGTCGATTGCTTTGTGGCCTGATTTTGATAGTGAGGGCCAGCCGAAAGTTGCCCGGAGAAACAAATCCCATGACGCCTGGAATTCGCCCGCTCGTCGCCGGCAACTGGAAAATGAACGGCACCAGCGCCTCGCTCAACGAGCTCAGGATGATCGGCAACGGTTTCATGAGCGGGCTCGACGCAGAAACCGAAGCGGTGGTCTGCGTGCCGGCGACCTTGCTTGCGCATGCCGCCGAGATTTTGTCGCGCACGCCGGTCCGCGCCGGCGGCGAGGATTGCCACACCGAGGAAAGTGGCGCCTATACCGGCTGTATTTCGGCCGAGATGCTGAAGGATGCAGGTGCCAGCCATGTCATCGTCGGCCATTCCGAATGCCGTGCCGATCGCAAGGAGGACGATGCCATAGTGCAGGCCAAGGCCTCCGCCGCATGGCGCGCCGGGCTGGTGGCCATCATCTGCATTGGTGAGACAAGAGCCGAACGCGAAGCAGGAGCCGCGCTCGACGTGCTGTCGCGTCAGGTTGCGGGCTCGGTTCCGCCAAATGCCACGGCTTCCAACGCCGTTATTGCCTATGAGCCGGTATGGGCGATCGGCACCGGCTTGACCCCGACCGCCGCCGACGTCGCCGAGGCGCATGCACATATCCGCGAAGAACTGGCGCGGAAGCTCGGCAATACGGCAGCCAAGATGCGCATTCTCTACGGCGGCTCGGTCAAGCCGTCCAACGCCGTCGAGCTGCTCGGCGTCAGGAATGTCGACGGCGCGCTGGTCGGCGGCGCCAGCCTGAAGGCGGCGGACTTCCTCGGCATCGCGGAAGCCTATCGAAATGTCGCTTGATACCGGGACTGCTTCCTGGATTTGAGCGGACGGCCGGCGCCGAAATCGTTGCAAAGGACGCATTGCTTCCCATATTCCGGCCACGGGCTTGGAAATGCCGTCAAAGCATTGTATTGAGCCGCCTCCAAATCAGCGGCCGCGCAAGGCCTTGCCAGGATAAATTATGGAAACCGTACTGATCGTCGTCCACCTCATGGTCGTGCTCGCGCTTGTCGGCGTGGTGCTGCTGCAGCGCTCCGAAGGCGGCGGCCTCGGCATCGGCGGCGGATCGGGCTTCATGACCGCGCGTGGCGCCGCCAATGCGCTGACGCGGGCGACGGCGATCCTGGCTGCGGCTTTCTTCGTCACTTCGCTGACACTGTCGATCGTAGCGCGCTATGGCGAGAAGCCGATCGACATTCTCGATCGCGTGCCAGCGACCTCGGACGGGGCTGGCAAGGGCGTGCTCAACCAATTGCCCGGAACCACGACGCCGACGCCGCCTTCGGGCAACACGGCGCCGACCCCGCCGTCCGGCAATGGCGCGGCAACGACGCCTCCGGCAACCGCTCCGGCGACGCCGCCAGCGACAAACGGCGGGACCGCGCCGGCTACGCCGCAGGTCCCCAACCAGTAATCGGGCATCTTATCCGCGATCTGTTGTCGTTTGAACACAGTCGCGGCAAATGCCGCACGATCACGAAGATTCGACCGCGCCGCACGCTTGAGGCGCCTCCGGCTAATCGATTATAGATTGCGCGCGGCATTTTCGGCGTCCTTGGGGGGCGCCGGGCGGCGCCGTGGGCAACAAGCATTGAACGATCGGATCTTCCCCATGCAGCTTCGCAGCTTCATTTTTGCCGGCCTTTGTGCCGTGCTCAGCCTAGGTGCGCCCGCTTACGCGGCTATGCCGACGGCAAATTCGGCTCATAAAGCCGCAACAACAACCGACGTTGTCAACGTCGCTGCCAAAAGCGATGCGGCGACACTGAAGCTTCTCAAGAAGAAGAAAGATCCGACGCCGGACGACCTTGCGCAGATTCGCAAGATCGAAGCCAAGATCGCAGCCGACAAGGAAGCCGCTCGCACCAAGGCGGTCGAGGCCAGGAAGCTGGCGATGCGCGAGGCGGCGAAAGCCAAGGCCGATGCGGAACGGCAGGCATTCCTTGCCAAGACGAGCCAGTCGGTGGCGGCGGCCAAGGTGGCCGACGCCAAGCCGGCTAAGAAGAAGACCGTCAATATCATCGAGCCGATTGCACCCATTACGCCCATTGCGCCGATCCAGTCGGCCGAGCCGATCCCGGCCGAGGCCATGAACGTTGCGCTGACCGGCAATAATGGCGAGTTGCGTAGCGAAGCGGTCGGGCAGAAGCCGCAGAGCGTCGGGCTGTTCGCGGGACTGTTCGGCGGCACGTCCTCTTCGTCGACCTCGCTGCTTCCAGAAACACGCGCGCTCGACGCCGCGCTCGAAAGGAAGCAGGCCAAGCGGCAGTTCAAGGTCAAGCCGGAATTCGTGCCGCAGGAGGTCGAATTCACCGGCTACAACCCCGGCACCATCGTCATCGATACCGGCGCCCGCCGTCTCTACCTCGTCGAATCATTGTCAACCGCCCGCCGTTATGCCATTGCGGTCGGCCGGGAAGGCCTGCAGTTCAAGGGTATGGTTGCCGTCGGCGACAAGCAGGAATGGCCGCGCTGGATTCCGACGCTGGATATGCAAAAGCGGGAACCCAAGCATTATGGGCAGTACAAGGACGGTATGCCCGGCGGCGGCGACAACCCGCTCGGCGCGCGCGCCATCTATCTCTACGACGGCAAGAAGGACACCCATCTGCGCATTCACGGCACCATCGCGCCGCAGTCGATCGGAACCAGCGCCTCCAATGGCTGCTTCCGCATGATCAATGAGCACGTCATGGACCTTTACCGCCGGGTGAAAGTAGGCACCAAGGTCGTCATCATCTGACGCCTGGACAGATCGTGCCAAAAGGGCCGGCCTCGCCGGCCCTTTTGTTTTGATACGCCAACGACCAGAGCGCCTTCTTGGGAAAAAGCCTTCGCGGCGGTTTTTTCTCTGGCGGAATCAATTCGGCCGCGTTAAGCGATGACTCCCATGGCGCGATATGTATTCATCACAGGCGGCGTGGTTTCCTCACTTGGAAAAGGCATTGCTGCAGCGGCCCTTGGGGCTCTCTTGCAGGCGCGAGGCTATCGCGCACGCATTAAAAAGCTCGATCCCTATCTCAATGTCGATCCCGGCACGATGTCGCCCTACCAGCATGGCGAAGTCTTCGTCACCGATGACGGGGCCGAGACCGATCTCGATCTTGGCCATTATGAGCGCTTCACCGGCCGCTCGGCCAACCAGCAGGACAACATCACCACCGGCCGCATCTACAAGAATATCATCGAGCGCGAGCGGCGCGGCGACTATCTCGGCGCCACCGTGCAGGTCATTCCGCACGTCACCGACGAGATCAAGAACTTCGTCCTCAACGGCAATGACGACTACGATTTCGTGCTGTGCGAGATCGGCGGCACCGTCGGCGACATCGAGGCGATGCCGTTCCTGGAGGCGATCCGCCAACTCGGCAACGACCTGCCGCGCAACAACGCCGTCTACGTCCACCTGACCTTGATGCCTTATATCCCGACGGCGGGCGAACTGAAGACCAAGCCGACGCAGCATTCGGTCAAGGAGTTGCGCGGCATCGGCATTGCGCCCGATATCCTGCTGGTCCGCGCCGACCGGCCGATCCCCAAGGAAGAGCGCAGAAAATTGTCGCTGTTCTGCAATGTCCGCGAAAGCGCTGTCATCCAGGCGCTCGACGTGCCGCATATCTATGACGTGCCGATGGCCTATCACAATGAAGGGCTGGATTCGGAAGTGCTGGCCGCCTTCGGCATCGATCCGGCGCCGAAGCCGCGCATGGAACGGTGGCAAGCGGTGTCCAACCGCATCCACAATCCGGAAGGCGAGGTTACCATTGCCGTCGTCGGCAAATATACCGGCCTCAAGGACGCCTACAAATCGCTGATCGAGGCGCTGTCGCATGGCGGCCTCGCCAACCGCGTCAAAGTCAAGCTCGACTGGATCGAGAGCGAGATATTCGAGAAGGAAGACCCGGCGCCGTGGCTGGAAAAGGTCCATGGTATTCTCGTCCCCGGCGGTTTTGGCGAGCGCGGCTCGGAGGGCAAGATCCTGGCGGCGAAGTTCGCGCGCGAGCGCAAGGTGCCGTATTTCGGCATCTGCTTCGGCATGCAGATGGCCTGCATCGAGGCGGCGCGTTCGCTGGCCGGCGTCGATCACGCATCATCGACCGAGTTCGGTCCAACCGAGGAGCCGGTCGTCGGCTTGATGACCGAATGGCTGAAGGGCAACATGCTGGAAAAGCGCAGGGAAACCGGCGACCTCGGCGGTACCATGCGGCTCGGTGCCTACCAGGCCGATCTCGCCAAGGGATCGAAGATCGCCGAGATCTATGGCGATACGCAGATTTCCGAACGCCATCGCCACCGCTACGAGGTCAATGTCGACTACAAGGAGCGGCTCGAGGCTTGCGGTCTGGTGTTTGCCGGCATGTCGCCGGATGGCGTGCTGCCGGAAACGGTCGAATATCCCGACCATCCCTGGTTCATCGGCGTGCAGTATCATCCCGAGTTGAAAAGCCGGCCGCTCGATCCGCACCCGCTGTTTGCCAGCTTCATCGAGGCGGCGGTAGAGCAGTCGCGGCTGGTCTAGACTAGCCGCCGATGCAAACTTACGTCGCGCTGCTCTACAGCATCATCCTGGGCGAGGGGCGGCGGGTCGTCATGTCCGATCTGAAGGCGATGGCCGAAGGCCTGGACCTGAACAACCCGCGCACGCTGGTGGCGACCGGCAATCTGGTCTTCGAGGCGCAGGAGACAGAACTCGCGGCGTTGGAGCAGCGGCTGGAGGCGGCGTTCGCAAAGACTTTCGGCCGCCACGTCGACATCATCGTGCGCCGCGCCGACGGCTGGCTGAGGCTGGCGGCCGGCAATCCGTTCCCCGCCGAATCGGCTGAAGCCGCGGACCAGGTGGCGGTGCGCGTGATGCGGGCTCCCGTTCCCGTCGAGGCCGCCGCGGCGCTTGAGGCCTATGTCGGCAAGGACGAGAAACTGCGGATTGTCGGCGGCGACATCTGGATCTTCTTTTCGCGCGAAACGCCCAGTTCGCGGCTGCTTTCGGCGACAAGCCACAAACGCCTCGGCATCGGCACTTCGCGCAACTGGAACACCGTGCGCCGCCTGGCCGAGATGGTCGCAGAATGAACGGGGCGGCTCGCGCCGCCCCGAATCCGTTTAGGCCTTGGCCATCTTGGCCCCGGCACCGAGTGCCATCGTGCGCAGCACGTAATAGATGACGCCGGCAATTGCCACGCCGAAGAACCAGCCATAGACGCCCCACCATAACGGCAGCACGCTGGTGAAGTTGGGCAGGATCGAGGAGAAGACAGCGCCGATACCGGCGGCGATGAAGGCATTGACATGCCAGCCGCCCTGGAAGCGGAATTCGCCATTCTCCCTGTAGAGCGCCTCGACGTCGACCTCGCCCTTCCGGATCAGGTAATAGTCGACCATCATCACGCCGAAGATCGGCCCCATCGTCGCGCCAATGATGTTGACGAAGGAGGCGGCACTGCCTTCCCAGGGCGCGAAGGGATAGAGCACCAGCGCGATCAGCGCCGCGATGTAGCCGCCCTTCTTGAAGTCGATCTGCCGTGGAAAGACGTTGGAGAAGTCGAAGGCGGGCGACACGAAGTTCGCCACGACATTGATGCCCAGCGTCGCCACCGCAAAGGTCAGGGCTGCCAGCGCCGCCAGGAACCAGCTGTCGAATTTCGCCGAGATCTGGTCGGGATGCAGCAGCACTTCGCCATAAACATCGAAGGCGGCGATGGTGGTGACGCCGGCAACCAGCGAGAACAGGATGAGGTTGACCGGCAAGCCCCAGATGTTGCCCTTGCGCAGCGATGCCTTGTCCGGCGCATAGCGGGCGAAATCGCAGAAGTTGAGATAGAGCGCAGAGAAATAGGTCACCCAGATCGCCGCCACCGCAAACAGTGAGGTCCAGGAGCCAGGCGTGCCGGGCACGCCCGCGTCCTTGGTCTTGTCGAGCAGCACGTCCATAGGGATGTCGCTGGTGAAGGCGAAGGTGCCGGCCTTGATGCAGAGATAGATCGCCAGGATCAGCATCATCACCCACACCGCAGGGCCGGCCCAGTCCTGGAAGCGGCGCACCGTTTCCATGCCTCTTTGGATGATCAGGAGCTGCAGCGCCCAGATCACCGCGAAGCAGATCACTTCGAGACCGGTGTGGCCGAGGAAGTGCGTGTTTTGATTAAAGTCGGCGAACCATTGCGAGCGGATCAGCAACGCCACGATTGCGCCGGAAGCTGCCGCGGTCTGCGCGCCGTACCAGAAGCAGGCGACGATGGCGCGCACCAGCGCCGGTATGTTGGCGCCCCAGATGCCGAAGGAAGCACGCGCCAAGACGGGGTAGGGCACCCCGGTCTTCACGCCGGCATAGCCGACCAAATTCATCAGCACGTAGATGATCAGCGAACCGATGCCGATGGCGATGATGAAGTTGACGAAGCCGCCGCAAAACAGGAACAGGCTTGCCGCGAGATAGTAGCCCCACAGGCTGTGGACGTCCGACGTCCAGACGTTGAAGATCGAGAACGGTCCCCAGTTTCGAACCTTCGCCGGGGCGAGATCCTCATTGTACAGGTCCGGTGATGCACCTTGTATGGTCATTGCTATGTCCTCCCCTTGTTACCGCACGCGCCTCCACGCATGGCACGCAGGTTAAGCCTGACGCAGGGGAACCGGCAAGCAATCGATTTGCCGGCTTTGGACTTAAAGACATTCAATGAGAAACGCGCTTATCGGCGTGGCGTCGTTGAGCTTCTAGCGCCGGCGATTCGCTGGGCTGACACCAATCGCTCGACCTAAGCTCCAGAGTCCACCTTGTGCGTGATCAGGGCGGCAAGCTTTTTGGGCGCTTGTGCGCGATAACTCTCATCGAGCCATGACTTCAGTTGTCCGATCGGTGGCAGTTCGTCCGGTGCTGGTTCGAACGTCACCCATCCGCTCTTGCCAAGGCCGTACTCCGTCGGCGACGCATAGTGGAGCGTTCTCGCCTCGTCGCCGCTGTAGGGGAGTTTGAGGGAGATGCTGAATGGTTCGCCTTCCAGACTCAAATAAGCAAAGGTCTTGCCTTTCACCGCGAGATCGTCGTGACCAGACCACGGACTCTTTGTCTCGGCGCCTGGAAAGGTGAGGCCGAAGGCGCGCAGCTCCTTGAGAACGGCATCGGTGGAAGCAGGCGATCTCTTTCTCATCAACTCTCCTCCAGCGCATTGACGCCAAGCAAAACCGGCTAATATCAACAGATAGACTGGATATCAGCAATAACGCTTGGATGGACCGGCAGGTGCACGGCCCGACTTCTATGGAGTTACGCTGGCCGGCACACAGGTGTCTTCGATCGCCGTTGGGGACCGGGCGTCGCTTTACATCGAGATGGCGGCCGATCGTGATCAAGAGACCGCCAATGCCTCGAAATTGGCGTCGAGCCAGTCTATTGCGCCGGTCACGTCTTTGAGGACATAGGTCGCGGCCGTCGGTCCGGTCGGCTTCACGCGGATGGAGATGCCGCCAACTTCGTTGGTCGCCTCGAAACCGTGTTCGTCCGATGTGTCGTCTCCGAGGAATATCGGCCGCCTGCCGACAAAGGGCGGAATCTCCATAAAACGCCGGATGGCGGCTCCTTTGACGGCTTCCAGAGGCATGAGCTCGACGCCGGCGTTT
Source organism: Mesorhizobium sp. M0571 (assembly GCF_040320985.1). Classification (NCBI taxonomy): domain Bacteria; kingdom Pseudomonadati; phylum Pseudomonadota; class Alphaproteobacteria; order Hyphomicrobiales; family Phyllobacteriaceae; genus Mesorhizobium; species Mesorhizobium sp. M0571. The sequence goes on along the minus strand of NZ_JAMYQT010000048.1, from coordinate 21,822 downwards.
CCCGGAAGCACCCGGTAACCCTTCGGAAGCCGGGCCAACGCCTGTTCGACAAGCTGGATTGCGGGCGCAAGCAGTTGCGGCGCTGCTCTTGTATGGACGGCGAGGACCGGACCCTTGCGCTCCACATAGACCTTGCCGCTGCCCAGTTCGGCCTCGATCTCGTCGGCAAGGGCGGCGATGTCGGCCGGAGCGTCAGCGGCATCGATCGGACCGGTCGGCGTCAGCCGGTGCTCCAGCCCATAGAGTCCGGCAATCCTCAGCTTCAGCGGCTGAAACAACCTGTCCACGGCGGAGATCGAGCGGCCGGTGATGAAGGCGACCGCACCATCCAGCCGCCGCTCGATGCGTCCAAGCAGATTGCGCAATTCCTCGCCGACGAATACTGCGTCTGGATGGGCAGCGTGCTCCAGCAGGGTCCCGTCGATGTCGAGGAAGAGCGCCCATTGCCCTTCCGGCAGATTCGGCGCCGGCGGCTGTTCGAAATCCGTCACGACGCCGTCCTCCGTGCCCGCTCGAACATCGAGATGACGTTGTTGGTGTTTGATGGCGGCCGCTCGCCAGTTCCAGTCACCCTGTCGAGATCGCCGCGTTTGCGCAGGCGCGCAGCATCCAGCAGCATGCTGCCGGCCCAGCGGTAGACATTGTTGTCGCGGACCATCTCGCGCATCGGCCGCAAACGCTCGCGCTGCTCTTCCGGCGTCATCGTCAGCGCCTGCAACAGCGCCTCACTCATCATGGCCGCGTCGTAGGGGTTGACGATCAGTGCTTCCAGCAATTCGCGCGAGGCGCCGGCGAAGGTGCTGAGCAAAAGCACGCCCTGTTCGTCGTCGCGCGCTGCGACGAATTCCTTGGCGACAAGGTTCATGCCGTCATGCAGGCTGGTGACCATACAGATGTCGGCGGCGCGATAGACCTCGTACACCTGCTCTTGCCGATGATGTTCGGCGACCATCAGGATAGGACTGTATGTCTCGCTGCCATAGCGCCGGTTGAGCTCTTCGGCATAGCGGCGGCATTCGTCATGGAGTTGCTGGTAGGCCGGCAATGTCCCCCGGCTCGGCGCCGCGATCTGCAGGAAAACCACCTTGCCTATCCATTCGGGATATCTCGTGAACAATTCGTCCAAGGCATGGAAGCGATCGAGAATGCCTTTCGTGTAGTCGAGGCGCTCGACGCCAACGCATAGTTTGGTATCCGTAGACAGGCCGAATCTATCGCGGACACGAGCGCGGCACTCCTCGACAGACGGCAAACTTGCCAGCAATTGGGCCGGCCATTCTATGGAAATGGGATAGGCGTGGACCAATGTCGTCTGTCCGCCATAGGAGATTGCCGCGTCTGCCCGTTCTATGCGGCTCTCCAGAAAGCGGTCGACACTTTCGGTGAAGTTGTTGGCATGGAACTGGGTGTGAAAGCCGATGATCGAACTGCCGAGCAGTCCTTCCAGGATCCGCTCACGCCACGGACAGATGCTGAACACTTCCGAATTGGGCCACGGGATATGCCAGAAGGTGATGATGATCGCGTCCGGCAGGCGCTGACGGATCATGCGCGGCAGCAGCGCGAAGTGGTAGTCCTGCACCAGCACGATCGGCCTTTCGTTGCGTGCTTCGGCAACCACCGTATCGGCGAACTTGCGGTTGACGGCCTCGTAAGCGTCCCAGTCCGAGGCGCGAAAGATCGGGCGGGTGAAGGCAATATGGCAAAGCGGCCATAGGCCTTCATTGGCGAAGCCCAGATAATAGCCCTGATGTTCCTCCTCCGTCAGCCAGACCCTGCGCAGCGTGTAGGACGGATTGCCTGGCGGCACCTGCACCCGGTCGTCCTTGTCGACCGTGAGACGGTCTGCCGTTCCGCCGCCATAGGCGATCCAGGTGCCGGCACAGGCGCGGGTGATGGGCTCAAGTGCCGACACCAGCCCGCTGGCCGGCACCAAAAGTTGGACCCCGTCATCCTTGATGTTGTGGATGTAGGGTTCGCGGTTGGACACCACGATGACCTGTGCGTCCGGCAGGTCGTCGGCCAGGATCTTGCGCAATGTGTCGGGCGACCATGTGACCAGCGCCGCGTCGGCCGACTGGCCGTTCTTTTCGAATTCGCGCAGCACCTTGCGTGCCGCTTCCGACGCGACATCCTCGCTCGGCGTGTATGCGGCCGCCGTTGCGCGGCCGCGGCGCTGGCGGGATATCGATAATAGAATGGCAAAAGCGGAAAAGCCAAAACTTGCAATCAGCAAAACCCAGAGCAGGTCTACAGTATAGTCTGACATCGAATGTGATCTCGCCTCCGGCCGGCCGATAGCCGTTTTTATTTGTTTTTCTGGTTCGCTGCCGTCCCACGACAAAAGCGTCCCCGCGCCGCCCATTTTGCAACGCACAAAGAGGCTATCGGTTCCGGACGATTGCAATGCCGCGCGTCGTTTTCGATGCGCCGCAGTGCGGCGGCGTCAAGTGCGCACGATGAGCGGTACCATCCCCTCATACCGGTCGGCGAGAAAGGCAACGACCCGGTCGCCGACACGCTGGAATGTGAGGTCGACCACCGCCGAGCCGACGCCCAGATGCCGCAATGTCAGCGTATCGATACCGATCGGCAGCCTCGGGCGGGTGACCCGGATTTCGCCGTCCCAGCCATCGATTTCCAGGCCAAGGCAGGCCTGCATCAGCATGAAGGCCGATCCCGCCGACCAGGCCTGCGGCAGGCACGCGACGGGATAGGCGATCGGCGCTTCGCCTGGCGACCTGGTAAAGCCGCAGAACAGTTCCGGCAGCCGCATGTTGAAATGGACAGCCGATTCGAACGTGCCGCTCATCAGCCGGACCACGCTGTCGCGCACGCCATAACGTGCCAGGCCGGCACCGCACATGGCCGTGTCATGCGGCCAGATCGAACCATTGTGGTAAGACATGGGATTGAAGAATATCGCATCATCGGCCAGCGTCCTCACTCCCCAACCCGAGTGGAAGGACGCGGAGAGCAGCTGATCGGCGACCATCCGAGCCCGTTCCGGCTCGGGCAGCCCGACATAGAGAAGATGGCCGGCATTCGACGTCCGTACCTTGCAGACCTCGCCTGCACCGTCGATCGCCAGGGCATAGAAGTTGAGATCGTCCATCCAGAAATGTCGTTCCACCGCGGCGCGCATGGTTTCGGCGCGTTCGTCCCAATGATCGGCCTTGTCGTCCTCGCCACGGCGGCGGGCGAGCGCCGCCAGCCCACGGAACGCGGCAAAGACATAACCTTGCACCTCCACCAGAGCGATCGGCCCCTTGGGCATGCGGCCATCGGCATGGAAGACCGAATCGAAGCTGTCTTTCCAGCCCTGGTTGGCGAGGCCGCTCTCGGCGCCGCGCTGGTAGGTAACGAAGCCGGTCGCGCGGCTTATCTCTTCGGTCCATTCGGCCGCAGCACAGAGCGATGGCCACAGGCTGTCGATGAACGCCATGTCGCCGGTACGATCCGCATAAGCGCAAGCGAGATGAATATAGAGCGGCGTGGTGTCGACGCCGCCGTAATAGCGGCCGAACGGGAGCTCCCGCAGCGCCGCCATTTCGCCCTTGCGGGTCTCATGCATGATCTTGCCCGGCTGCGAATCGCTGAACGGCGACGTTTCGGTTGCCTGATGCTGGGCGAGAAAGGCGAGCACGCCGCGCGCCAGCCCGGGATTCAACCACAGCATCTGCAGCGCGGAGATCACCCCGTCGCGGCCAAATGCCGTCGAGAACCAGGGTATGCCGGCATAGGGGTAAGGTCCGGTTGCAAGCTCGGTAGTCAGCAGCGCCACATCCGCCCGCGCGCGCTCGATCCAGTCGTTGAAGACGCGGCCGGAGCTGTGCACCGTCCCGCCATGGCGGCGTTTTGCGCGCATGCCGAAGCGGGCGCGGGCGGCGGCGGCACGGAAACGGTCGCGGTCGGGCGTTTCCGCCACTTCCGGGCCGACTTCGATATAGAGAACCTCGCTGCTGCGCTTCGTCACCGCAATCAGGAAATCCGCACGGTTGGTGGTCAAATTGTCCGGGGCTTGCGAGAACGAGATGGCCGACAGGCGCACAAGCTGGTCCAGCCCGTCATATCGAAGCACCACGGACGTCGGACCGGTCTCGGCGGCGTGGGCTGTCCCGCGCTTGGGCCGGGTCGAACCACGCACTTCGAACATGTCGCGGAAATCTGCTGCGAAATGCAAGGAAACCCGAATGGCCGACGATTCCTGGCTATAGTTGGAAAGGGTGATGCGCTCGAACAGCCGGTCCTGCCAAAGCAGCCTGACGCGTTCTATGTGGATCGCGCCCTGCGGAATGTCCCGGCCACCGACACTCTGGATCGGCAGATTGGTCAGGTTCGAGGTGAAAAGCACATTGTCCTGGCTGAGCGATGCGCCGAGCAGCGACATTTGCCGGCCACCGACCGTCAGCCGGAATTCCGAAAGCACACGCGTGTCGTCACGGAAAAAGCCGTCGCCGGCGCCGCGGATGTCGCCATAGGCGTCGGCCACCGCGAAGCAGTCGCCTTGCTTGAGGGCGAACAGCCGGTGCGGCTCCCGAGGCGCGACCTCGTCGAGAGAGGCAAGGGCTACGGCGGGATCAAGCTTACGCTCGTCGAGTTGATTCATTCGTCACAAACTCTGTCGTTTCGTTCCAATTTCCACAATGACGCCGATCAGGACGCTCTCGCTTCACCGGGAGCGCCGATCAGGCGCGCATAGGCAGCCACATAGTCGTGGGCCATTCTCGTGGCAGAAAAACGGTTCTCGAATACGGCTCTCACCTGTCGCCTGTCGAGGCGCAGCAATTCCGGTATCGAGGCGACCGCAGCATCGACAGTATCGACAAGGAAACCGGTCACGCCATGGTCGATGATCTCCGGCAGGGCACCGCGTTTCCAGGCGATTACCGGCGTGCCGCAGGCCATCGCCTCTATCGCGGCAAGGCCGAACGGCTCCGGCCAATCGATCGGAAACAGCAGGCCTGCCGCCTTGCCGAGGAATTCCGCTTTTCTGTCCTCTTCGATCTCGCCGATATAGTCGACACGGTCGCCATCGATCAGCGGCTCGACCGTGTCGTGGAAAAAGGCGCGGTCGTCATCGCCGATCTTTGCCGCAAGCTTCAGCTTCAGCCCAGAGCGCAAGGCGATCTCGATGGCACGATCCGGGCGCTTGTCGCGCGACAGCCGGCCCAGGAAGGCCAGATACGGCTCGTCCGCATCGGTCTCGAAAGTCGGCTCGTAGATATCGATCGGCAGCCCGTGTTGGATGGTCGCCAGCCAATTGGCCTTGGCGAGCCCGGCTCTCTGGCTGCGGGAAATCGAGATCATCGGAAAGCGCGGAAAACGTTGGTAGGCCGGGGCCAAATCGACATAGTCGAGCCTGCCATGCGGCGTCGTCACCGTACGGTCGGGCATGTGTTCGAAGAAAGGGAAATGCAGGAAATGGCTGAGATGGAAGTGGATGACGTCGAACTGTTGCGCACGGTTCCTCACCTCGGCAAGCATCGAGAGATGCGCTGCGGTTTCGGATTTGTGCGGGCGCGGATCGAGACGGAGCGCACGCTCGCGACACGCCACCAATTTCGCCGATGTCTTGGTATCGCCGCTGGCGAACAGGGTCACGTCATGGCCAAGTTCGACCAATCCTTCGGTCAGATAGGAGACGATGCGCTCCGTCCCTCCATAGAACCGGGGTGGCACGGATTCATGGAGCGGCGCCACATGGGCTATTCTCATGTTTTGGCATTTCCCTCAAAAAGACTGTTCGTGGCATCGAAATGCATCAGCCGCGCTAACGTTCCCGTACAGCGGCAAGAAGTCACGCCAATGGGTGCGCCTGGCGCTTCCACCGCTCCGCTCCTCGTCTTGTCCAGCCAACATTTTCCAAGCCAAGCTCTCTTTTGCCGGGAACCAAAGGCCCAGTTCACGAGTTTAGGGGGGTTAGATCGCACGCATCCGGTCGACGGGAGGAAATGATGGATCGCTTGCAATTCTTTTCGCCCGTGCGGATTTCGCGCGGACATGGACGGCCTGTGGAAGAGATCGACAGCGTTGCCGAAGCGATGGCATTCTTGCGAAAATGGCCGGCCGGGCGGCGCGGGCCGGTTTACCAATGTGCGGTGAATTGCTGCGCTGCAGCCATGGCGGGCCGGATGTCGGCCGAGGAAGCGAGAAAGGCTTTTACCGGCTTCGCCCGGATCACCCGCCTGCTCGAGGGCGATAGGCCGTTGCCGATGAGCGACGAGGCCACGGATCGCGCGGATGCGCTGAGACGATAGCTCTCGCTGATCGTCAGAGCAAAAATGTCATTCAGCGGAGCGCCCCATCGGCGACCGACGCGCTGTCGCGAACAGTCGTTTGAGTAGGGCTACAGCACCGTTCTTGGCGATGTAATCACAATAGGCGACGTAATCGGGGTCGCGTGATAGATGGCGCTCCTCGGTGATGGCGCGGAGTGCATAGATGGGCCTGTTGTTGACATTGCGTGGGGAGGGATGGTTGTTGCCGCCCTCGCTTATTTTTTCGCAAGTGCATCTACGCTGATATTTGGTACCGAAGGCACTGCGTTCATTGCTCGCCTTCTGGCAGACCAACCTATGGCAAATCAAAGTCGCTTCGGTTGTCTCGGGCGTAAGGCCCGTGATGACTATTCCGGTCATCGTGGCCGTCATGCCCATAATCGTGAACCGGATTAAATTCCGAAAATTTTGTATAGACACCTCGCTTTCCCAGGCTCGCGCCCGAGCTTCCTCATTTGGCGGAGAGGTGTTTGCAACAAGGTCGCATGCGGATCGCTTACGCCTCAGCGTTCGGGCTCAGGGACGGCGTAAAAAGTTTCGACAAGGCACAGACAACGGTGCCGCATTGCGGTATTTCGACCAAAAAGGCCAAAGATGCACTTTTGGGGGAACGGATAATGTCGAAACGGCTTAGACTGGTCCTGGGAACGGCCGGCGCAATTGCCCTCGCCATTGTCTGGGGGATCGTCGCCACGTCGATGGGGGTGCCATCGATTCTGATCACCGTAGGAGCGGTCGCGATCGGCGCGGGCATCTACAGCTATCTCGATCAAAGCCGAAGCTGATCCGGTGACCGCGGCATAGCGCAAAATCCCCCGCTCGCAGACTGCCCTGCGGCAATGCTCAATGTACGAAAATTACCAACCGCAGCATCCTGTGGAACGAGCGGCTTGCCGAAGCTATTGTGATGGCGGTCCGAGACACCCCCGCCTCGGGCCATTGGCTCACCCAGCCGAGTGGTCCGTTGCTTCCCAATAGCAGCGGACCTTTCACCCGGACATTGTGCCGAATCGAGGGAGGAACGATGGTCGTTGCCGAGATTGCAGTGCGGCGCCTGAAAATTCTGATCGAGCAATATATGGAGACCAGAAAAAGGCGCCCAGATGTGGTTTCCACCGCAGCGGCTGAGATCGCGATCAGGGCAGTCATGCCGAATTGCCCGGTCTCCGGAAAGGCCCCGGACGACATGATTGCGGCATGTGCGTTCGAACATGGGCTGGGAGTGCTGCTGTTCGATCGACCTGATGCATGAGGGCCTGAAAGCCATGAATCCCAACGTCGAAATCGTACGGATGCCGCCCTGTGCGAATCCGACGCTGTTCCTGAGGCCGCTCGCGACTAGATAAACCTACCAACTGGAGCAGGCATGCCGAGATATTTTTTTCATTTCCGAAACAATGAAGGCCGCTTGAAGGAAGATTTCGAGGGTCAAGAGTTGGACGGTTTGTCCGCGGCTCAGGATAATGCCATGGCTTCGGCCAAGGAAATACTGGCCGAGGGTCTGCTCAGCGGCGACCCGGTCCTGACAGGCCTTTCCTTCGAAATCTGCGACGAGAACCGGAAGCTGCTATTCCGATTTCCCTTCTCGGAAGCTGCCGAAAAGGCTGGCACTCGACCGTGATTCGCCAAAGACCCGCAATGCGGGCGAGCTTTGATCGAGCCTAGCTGAAAAACCGCGTGTCGCGGTAAGACGGTCGTTGGCGCAAATCAACACACCATAACCAAATTAGTAGCATAGCTGCCGGCACAAAGCAAGAACAAACATGACCGCGCTATCGCTGAACAAGGCATCGTTGGAGAGGACGCTATTCTCCCGAATTGCCGTGCTTGCGCCGCGCAAGCAAGTTCAGCCCGGGTAGGGGGCAGGCAAGCGACATTGCCATTTCCAACCGACATATCGATTTGTCGGGCTGGGTGCTCGTCAACTCCCCGAAACGTCTTTGTCTCTCGCAGGATGCTGTGATCAGGAGTTCCTTTCTCCCGCGGTTGCGTTTACAGGACGTTCTGGGCAGTGTCGTTTGCGCGCCAGCGACTGGTCCGGACCAAGGCCCGGCGCACAGTCCTCCTCCGTCAAGGAAACCAGTCCGGCGCCGCTTTTGGAGAACAATGATTTGTGGTGGTCAAATAAGCAAAAGAGGTTCAAGGGGACGTGGGACGACAGACTGGACGGGCTATTCTCCGCAGAAGTCGACTATGCCGGCAAATCCATTCTCGATGTTGGCTGCAACATGGGTATTGTCGCCTATGAGATATCCAAGCTGGGACCGAGCTCGATCCACGGGATCGACATTCTCAAGCCGCATATCGAGACGGCCAGGATGATCTTTCTGGGTTGTCCAGTCCAAAGCCGGTTCGATTGTCTCGATCTTGGCAGCCGGAAGCTGCAAAATGTTCTCCAACCGCAATACGACATCGTCATGCTGCTGGCGGTTTACCACCACATGCAGTGGAGCCTCGGCGCGGACAAGGCGCGAAGCGTGCTGTCCGATATCGCCAGGCGTGCTCAAACGATCGTTGCCCGCGTCCCCCCTGGTAAGGATAAAGAAATGATGGCGGTGCTTTCGGATGTGGGCTTTTCAGTCAAAAGCAATCACACATCGCCTCTTGGAAGCCATCTCCTCGTCCTTGCGAAACAATGACCAGGCATAGTGCGGCGAACGACGAGCGGCGCAAGAGCCGCATGGCTTGTGTTCCGCCATGCTTGGCATCCGAGGAACCGACGGTCGTAAGCCGATGACGCGCAAGGATCCTGTTCGGCATTGACTGCGGTCGGGAACGAAGCCACAGACAATGATCGAAACCGTCTCGCGCTTTCAAGGCAACACGAAGACCGGACGGGATCGCAACGGGCGGCGACGAGATGATTGCAAAGAAACGACTATCAACGGCCCCAGCATATCCGCTAATCAAGCGTCTGATTAGCGAAAATCTGCCGCCGCACAAGATGCTGTATGTGACAGGTTTGATGTGCTCGATCGCCGCTGCGGCGGCGACCGGCGCAGCGGCTTGGATCATGAAAGTCATGATCAACACCATCTATGTCGAACGAGACGCTGCCGCTGTATCGGGTATCAGCGCCGTCATCATCAGCATTTTCCTGGTCAAGGGCATAGCTGCCTACTGCCAGACCATCACGACGGGAAAGATTCGCCGGGCCATCGTTTCGGACCTTCAAAACCGCCAGTTTTCCCGAATGGTGCGTTTCGACATCAGCCGTTTCGCCAACCAGCATCCGGCAAAATTTATCTCCAAAATCATGTTCAACGCGCGCGCCGGGGCGACCGTTATTCTCACACTCACGAGCAGCACCGTCTCCGATCTGCTGACCCTGATGGCTTTGGCCAGTGTCATGGTCAAGCAGGATCCGGTGATGTCGCTGATATCCGTGGCAGTTCTGCCGATGCTGTTCCTGTCGGTCGGCGCGATAACAAGGAAGCTCAAGGCGCTGGCAAGGGGCGAGACGGAATTGGCCGCACAGGTCCAGTCGATCGGCACGGAAGCCGTCGAAGGCATCCGCACCATCAAGTCCTTCCAGCTCGAGGACAAGGCGGTCGCCAGCTTCGCAAAGGCCGTCCGCAAGATGGAAAGGCGTGGCATCCAGATCAACCGGACATCAGCGTTGATGAGCCCATTGATGGAGACCGGCGGCGGTGTGATCATCGGGCTTTTCGTCATGTATGCCAGCTGGCAGACCCTCGGCAACGGCAAGACGCCCGGCGAATTCATGGCCTTCATTACCGCCTTCCTGCTTGCGTATGAGCCTGCCAAGCGGTTGGCCCGGGTCAATGTCGACATCCAGAAGCAAATGGTCGCCGTCGAGCAGATGTATGATTTGATCGACACGCCCGAGCAGCGGCGACTCGCAATCGCAGGCGAGCGCCTGACCGATGTCGATGGTGGTATCTGCTTTGAGGATGTGGCCTTCTCCTATGAAGGCAACAGCCCAGCGCTGCAGGGTGTTTCCTTCGACGTGCGGCCTCGTGAGAAGCTGGCGATCGTCGGCCGCTCCGGCGCTGGCAAGACCACCATCGTCAATCTGATCCTGCGCCTGATGGAGCCGGACAAGGGCAGGATTCTCATCGACGGAAAGGATATTTCGAAAATCAGCCTGGCCGACGTTCGCGACAACATCGCTTTGGTGTCACAGGATGTCTTCCTGTTCGAAGGCTCGATCCGCGACAATATTCGCGACGGGCGCCCGAACGCCACCGATCAAGAAATCGAGTCCGCTGCGGACCTCGCCCGGGTCACCAGCTTTGCTTCGGCCCTCGAAAACGGGCTCGACACGCTTGTCGGGCCGAGCGGCACCAATCTGTCGGGCGGGCAGAAACAACGCGTCGCCATCGCACGCGCCTTGCTCAAGAATGCTCCGGTAATTGTCTATGATGAAGCGACATCGGCGCTCGACGGCGAAAACGAACGGGCGGTCATGGAGGCAGCCTTCGACGACACATTTCAACGAACGGTGATATGCATTGCGCACAGGCTTTCCACAATTAAGGCGGCCGATCGTATTCTCGTGTTTGACGCCGGGCAGCTTGTCGATGCTGGTACGCATGACCAGCTTGCCAAGCACAGCGAGATATATCGTTCGATATTTCACTTGGAGACGCTCGATCCGATGGTTGAAAGCGGTAAAAAGCTGCGGCAGAGCGTATTGCGCTGAAGGCCGATGACCAGCTTTTATCACGGTTCCTATATCCGGTATGTGATCGGCGGGTTGGGTCAGCAGTTGCGCCGATATACAAAGGCGTTGCGGAAATTGTCTGCCCAGCCTTTCCCTGCCTCCGTTCTTGAGCAGCAAGCCAAGGTCGATGCCCTGATCGCGCGCAGGGACTGGAAAGGCCTTGAGGCAAGTACCAACGAGATAGCCATCATGGCCGATCATACCCGCGACCCAGAGCTGATGCAGAAGGCGGGCCAGGCGTTCGAACGGCTTGGCAACTTTGCGCGGGCGGCGGAGCTTCGCCTCTCCGCCCGAAGTCTCCGGAAGGGAGCAAGGGCCAGCGATTGGGCTGGCCAGGATCTCGGTACGGAGACGCTGCTGATCGATCTTGTCGAGGATGACCCTCGCAGTCTTGGCCGCGTCATCCGCCACGCGCGACTGGCCGGAGCTGCCGTTGGACGTGCGCAAAGGGCAATCATTCGAGTAGAGCCGCGCCTTGTATCGCTTCTGCAACGCACATTTCCAAAGGCTACAGTGGTTGCGGCACAGGAGAATGTGACTGGTGATAAGTTTGCGACATTCGAACATCTCGCCTGGATTTTCGGCCGCGATGCCAAAGGACTTGCCGCCGATTTCGAGCCGCTACAAGCAGATCCCAAGCTCGTCGAGACATTTCGAAAGCGCTATCGCTCGATGACCGATCTGCCGCTAGTGGGCCTCTCCTGGGGCAGTAAATCCCACACCAAGGACGTGCCCGACTTCCCCGATTGGGCAAGGTTCATCGCCCAGACACAAGCCACATTCGTGTCGCTCCAGTACGGACAGATCAAGCCGGCGCTGCGGCGCCTGCGCAACGGCAATGACGCGCGTCTGATTTTTGACGGCAGCGTCGACCAGATGGTAGACATGGACCGTTTCGCTGCGCAGGTCGCCGCACTCGATGCCGTCGTGACGATCAGCAATACGGCGGCCCATCTTGCCGGAGCCCTCGGCGTGCCGACTGTTTTCCTCGTCGACGACAATTTTCAGACGGCATGGCCAGTGACCGGCGACCGGACGCCCTGGTATCCGAAGGGTGTCGTCATTCGCAAGGAAGGGCGTCCATGGTCGGCAGTACTTGAAGATGCCGGTCGTCGGCTTTCGCCGGTGCTTTCCAACGCTCATCGAGTATAATCGGGTACTGCCTTGCCGAACAGACCATCCATCCTTCAAAAGGCAAAGGCCGCCGATCTGCGGCCGCAAAGCGCCCTCGGCAAGCGGCTGCAGAAGGTTGTCGAGCAGGCAAGGGAGCTTTTCAGACGCCGCTCGCGCCATGCCGACGAAACCGTCGAACGGCATATGAAGCTGATGGACGATAGTGTCGAGCGAAGAGACTGGACGGCGGCTCGGGATCATGCCCTGGCGCTTGGGCTGCTTGCCGAGCAGCTTGGCGATCTCGGCCTGATCAAGAAGGCCGGGCGCGGACTGAGACGTCTCGACGGGGGCAATCGCACCTGGCAGTTGATTGCGTCCAGCAAGCAGGTACCCGGCAGGCCCGAATGGGACGGCAGTGACCTTACTGATCGCACGCTTGTCGTCGATCGCCGCGAAGGCGACCTTGCGATCTTCTTCCAGTTCGCCTCGCTGCTTGGCCCGGTTGTCACAGCCGCCCACCGATGCATCGTCTTCGTCGAGCCGCGACTGGCGCCTCTCTATCGCAGAACTTATCCGGCGCTCGACGTCAGGCTCGAGGGGGAAGGGGAGGTGGCGGCGGCGGACGGCGATCTCTTCGCCGGCTTCGAGACATTGGCAACGCATTTCTGGCCGGACGACCCGGCGGCACGCGCGCCCTTCGTTCCGCTGGAGCCGGATCGCCGGCTGGTTGCTGAGCTGCGTGGCACCTATCTCGATCGCGGGCCGGGTCCACTGATCGGCTTTGCCTGGGGAAGTCTCAACAAAAGCAAGGATCTGCCGGCTCTGGATGATTGGCGGCCGCTGCTCGGCAACCTGCCTGGACGCCTCGTCAGCTTGCAATATGGCGATGTCGGGCCAGCGCTCTCCGATTTCGAGCGCTGCGCGCCGGGACGCATCATCCATGACGCTTCCGTGGACCAGCTGGTGGATATGGACCGCTTTGCCGCCCAAATAGCGGCGCTCGATGCGGTGGTGACCATCAGCAATACCGGCGCCAACCTGGCCGGAGCGCTCGGCGTGCCGACGATCGTCATGCTCGACGACGGGTTTCGGCTGTCCTGGCCCACTTTCGGAGACACCGTGGCCGCTTATCCCAGCGTTCGACTGGTCCGAAAAGGCGGCCGAGCATGGGCGTCCGCAATGCAGGAAGCAGGTGGACGAGTTATGCAAATCATCGGTGGAGCTGGTGATGGACGGTAGCCAACTTCTTGGCCGGTTGCGCCGCGCGACCACGCTTGCAGGCTACAAATACAAGGTCTGGTTCCGACGTCACCGGCGGCAGCTTTTCCTTCGCTGGCGCGACGGCGATATTGCCGATCAGATGGCGGATTATCGGCGAAGCGTCGAGTCCCGCGATTGGCCGGCGGCGCTGCCGAAAGCCCTGGCTCTCGGGTCTATTGCGAAGGCGAGGCGAGAGGTCCATCTGCTCGACGAGCTCAGCAAGGCGCTGATGCGCATGGGTGCCTACGGCCCCGCGGCCGAACTCAAAATCGCCAGGCGCCACATCGTTGAGGGCCGTGTCGAGCGCGAGTGGCTGGGCCAGGATATTTCGGGCCAGATACTGCTGGTCGATCTGATGGAAACAGAAAAGCAGGGTCTGGCCACCGCGATCCACCATGCGAGTTCCGTCGGCCGTGCCCTGGCGCGCGCCGCCCGCTTGATCGTGCTGGTCGAGCAACGGCTAGTACCGCTCTTCCAGCGCACTTTTCCGACCGCTGATGTGCGGCCGGTCGGCGCTGACGGCAAGGCCGCCTATGGGGAGGCGCAAGCCTTCGCCGGCGTCCAGCATCTGACTGCCGTTTTCGAGACCGACGAGGCGACAATCCGCGAGCATTTCGTGCCCCTTAAGCCGGACCCGGCCCGGGTCGCTGAACTTCGAGCCCGCTACCGGCAGGACGGACGACCGTTGGTCGGGATCGCATGGGGCAGCTCCAATCCCGGCAAAGACCTGCCGCCGCTGGCCGCCTGGCGTAACCTGATCGGCCGACCGGACGTCCGGTTCGTCTCGCTGCAATATGGCCAGATCGAGACCGACCTGAAGGTCCTGACCGACGCTGAGCCGGAGCGCATTCTTCATGACAGATCAGTCGATCAACTCGTCGACATGGACCTTTTCGCCGCGCAGGTTGCCGCGATGGACGCCGTGGTGACCATCAGCAATACCGGAGCGCATCTGGCGGGCGCGCTCGGCATCCCCTCGGTTTTCATTCTGGGCGATGGCTTTAAGCGCTCCTGGCCGGTCGAGGGCGACCGCACGCCCTATTATCCGTCCGCCGTACTGGTCTCGAAACGGGAACGCCCCTGGGCCGCGGTGATGGACGAGGCCGATTCTATCCTGGCGTCTCGGGTCATAAAAGTGAGTGGCTAAGGCATGTCGCCCAAAAGCGCATCGACTGAATGCGCTTCGACGCTATGCGCATTAAGTGGTTCGGCCGACGATCGGAGAGGGAGGCGCCCGTGTCGAACAGTCGTCGCAACAGGCCAAAAAACATAAGGCATTCCGCACCGGGATATAGTAAAGGCCAATTCGCCCCGCAGAGGATCGCAATTCTTGCCGGTATTTCTGCCTTGTGTTCGAACCGGCCGTAGGTTTAGGCGCCCAGCGATGGGGTTGGTCTGGCCTGCAGCGGTTCGGGCGCCAGCTCTGATAATCTAAAGGAGGTCTCTCCATGTCCTTTCTAAACATGTCCTTTCTAAAATTGTTCCAGGCCAAAGCGCCGCCTCTTCCTCTTATCGTATCCTTTCCGAAATCAGGGCGCACCTGGCTGCGTGTCATGCTGGACGATCTCGGCGTTGAAGTTCAATACATTCACGATGGAACCGACCACAAGCTGCTTAGACCAAAATCAAGTCTTAAGGAGAATAAATCTCGATACAAGAAGAGAAGAACAATAATGCTGGTTCGCGACCCAAGAGACACGGTGGTCTCGGGGTACTTTCAGGTTCAGAAGCGCCATATGCTTCCAGCGGGATCGTTCAGCGATTTTATCAGAAGCGACAACCATGGGATTGAAAAGATCATCAGATTTAACCTGCAATGGTTTGCGGCCATGCCCCGGATGCGCGAAATCCGGTATCTTCAATACGAAGATATGCATCGGGATACGGCTGGTGTCCTTCGCGCGATCCTTGGATTCCTGAACCTACAGGCTGACGATCCGACGCTTGTCGAGGTGGCGAACAACCGAACGTTCGACAAGATGAAAGTGAGTGAATCGACCGGTGATCTGTCCGATCGCTACGGCAAGATATTACAGCCGCGTGATGCGAACGATCCGGAAAGCTTCAAGGTGCGTAAGGGCAAGATAGGCGGTTACGGCGAATATCTTTCCGAGGATGACGTGGCCTATTGTGACGAGCAGTTGGCTAAGTTCGAATATTGGGAGAAGCTGGACAAGGTCTTTCGCACGAACGGCTTGTGCTATGCTCGCGTCGATAACCGCACTCGAGTTACCTCGGGTTAGGGAGCATTGCCGACATGGTGATGCGAACCGGATTCATCTGCGGCTGCGGCCACAGCGGCACCACCTTGATCGCGACGATCCTTGCGTCCCATCCAGACGTCTACCTGCCGCTCCAGGAAACCAACATTTTCTTCAAATGGACCCCGCTGGCACTGTTCCGCTACTGGAAGCTGAAGCGGGATGCGTTCAGGGCTGGAAAGAGTGTGCTGCTCGAAAAGACACCACGGCACATCCGTCGTGTCGCCCGCATTCGCCGGCTCGTGCCCGGCGCGCGTTTCGTCATGCCGGTGCGAGATGGACGCGACGTCGTGGCGTCCCTGGTCAAACGACTTGGCGACCCCAAGGAGGCCCTGGACCGCTGGATCAACGACAATGCGCTGGTTCTTGCGGAACGGGGAGAGCCGGATGTGCTGATCTATCGCTATGAGGACCTGATCGAGAATCCGGCCAAAATCGTCGAGCAGATATGCGGTTTTCTCAATGTGACGTTCAGCCCGGATCTCCTCGACTATCACAAGAAGCCGCAGCAATGGTTCAAGCCGACCGACGCTGGCCTCGAGACACCACATGCGGTGCTCCGGAACCAACAGGTCAACCAGCCGATCTACGACGGACGTGGGAGATGGCGCTCGGAACTCGGAAACACCGAGTTACAGGACCTGGTACAGGGACGAGGTGCCCAGCTTATGAAAGCATTCGGTTATGCATGATAACGGTTCGGCATCTGCTGGAAATACCGTCTACCAATCAATTTTGTCGATCAAACCCGTTTTGAACAGGCTGTGAGCTCCTTCATACAGCATTGACTGTTCGCCCATCGCGCTGAGGGTCGCTTTACCGCTCGATACCTCATGATACTGGCGATATTTGGAAGCGCCGTTCCAATACTGACCCTCCGCCACCGCGACCTGCGCCTTGTCGTTGAAATCGGCGAAGAACTTGAAATGAAGCAGGCCGCCAAATCCCTTTATATAGTTCCGCCAATAAGGCAACGGCGAGTGAATCGATGTAAAAATCGTCTGCCGGTCAACATATATCAAGGGAAATTTGGTCAGCTTGTGTTTTCTGGCGAAAAGCCGGGTCCTCGGGCCGCCTGTGATCTTCAGATGCCGAGGGCTCTTTGTCACCTCATAGCCGCTGCTGTCGAAATGGTCCGCAACTTGCCATGGCGGCAAGATGGGATCGAAGGGGACGTCCCAGATGTTTCCGCTCGGATACATGTCGATCATCGGCGCCAGCAGACGCGTCATTCCGCGCCGCTTGAGCCAGTCGGCCAACGCGCCGAGCGGATGCTGATCCATGCCGTCATAGACAAGATATTCGTCAGCATCCACGGTCAGATACCAGCGAGGCTGACCATAAATCTGCACAATACGCTGCCGCCAAAGGTTTCCCAGGTCCGACTGCGAATAGGTGATCGGCGAACTGAATAGATCGACATCTGGCTGCTCGGCCAGAAGCTCAGCTGTTCCGTCGGTCGAGCGATCATCGAGGACGGCGAATCTGGTGACGCCGAGCTCGCGATAGTGCTTCAAGAACGGGCGCAGCCTGTCTGCCTCGTTGCGGATGACGAGGATTAAAGGCAGGTCATTCGCTCCAAGGGGCGTTATCGGCCGCAGCGATGACACTTCTGCCCGTCTTCCGAAGGTGTGTCTCAGCCGATATATGGCGGTATCGGTAATCGTCCGGCGGACAATGGCGGGCCAGGTTGCTTTGCTCAAGCCGTCGATTCCCTCATGGCGGTCACCGCCCGGCTGGAGCTGGCACTGATCCGCTGTTTGCTATTAATTTCTACATGCAGCACCGTTAGGCAAATCGCAAGCAGTAGTGAACAATGGACGCAGATCTGTTCTGAGTTCCGGCGGTGAGCTTTCCAACTGTTGCCGATGCGTGTCGGCCTCTATAGACATCGTCAGATGGCAACAAGGCCGGAGCCCAGACCTCATGCATGCGGGCATTCGTGGCATCGAAAATCAATTCGACAGGCCGATCCTGTTCGTGCGCCAGCGTTATGCGCCTTTCGGTGGAGGCGAGATCATGCTGGAAAATATCATGGCGGCGTTCGCCGCGCGTCAACGGCCGGTGGCCGTGCTGTCCGGCGACTGGCCGCGATATGAAGGGATAGAGTTCATCCATTGTGCCGGCCGCCGCTTTCCGCGCTCCCTGCGGGCGACGTCCTTTGCTCAAGCCGCCTGCCGCAAGATCGCCGAGATGCCACCGGCCCTGGTGCAGAGCAACGATCGGCTTCCGTGCTGCGATGTCTTCCGGGCCGGGGAGGGCGTTCATGCAGCCTATCTTGCCGAGCGGCGCCGTTTCGAGACGCGGCTTGGCAGGGCGGCAATGGCGCTGAGCCCCTTTCACCGCCAGACGCTGCGTCTCGAACGCGCAACCTATGCCAGCCCACGGCTCAAAGCTGTCATAGCCATTTCGAAAATGGTCGCAGAGGACATTGTCCGTCACTACGATTATCCGGCGGAAAATGTGCACCATATTCCCAATGGGGTGGACCTCGACCGCTTCAAACCGCAGCTGCGCCAACGGCATCGGGCCGCGGTCCGTGCGCGGTTCGACGTCGACGATAACAGGCCGGTCGTCCTGTTTGTCGGCTCGGGGTTTGCGCGAAAAGGACTTCTTGCATTGATGAGGGCTGTCGCCACGCTCGACGGCGAGCCGGAATTGTGGGTCATCGGCCATGATTCGCGCGCCAACGCCTTCAGGCAGGCTGGTGACAGGCTCGGTCTCGGCGCAAGGCTGCGGATGCTGGGGCCGCAGAGAGACATGTTACCGTGGTACGGCGCGGCCGATATTGCCGTGCTGCCTTCCATCTATGATCCTTTCGGCACAGTGGTGATCGAAGCCATGGCCAGCGGCTTGCCCGCTGTGGTAAGCACCGGTTGCGGAGCGCGCGAGCTTGTCGATCGATTCGAGCCGACGCTTGTTTGCGACGCGGCCAGCGAAAGCGACCTCGCTGCAGGGCTCGCGCACGCGCTGAAGTTGTCGTCACGACCTGAGACCGCAGCCCGGGTGAGAGCGGCAGCCGAACAGTACGATTTCAATGTCATGATCCAGCGAATGATATTGTTGTATGAAAATCTCGACCTGAAGTGACTTTCGACTTTTTGTTAGAATAGGTTAGTACCCTCAGCGTGCTAACAGGCCGGGAGCCGATGCCGCAGATGCATTCGACCGACAGTGGCAGCCTTGATGCCGGAACCGCCTGACCGTGCCGGCGCTCTCAGTCATTGTCATCGCCCGCAATGAGGAAGCGAGCATCGGGCGTTGCCTACGCTCGGTCCATTTTGCCGACGAAATTGTCGTTCTCGACAATAACAGCAGCGACAGAACCAGGGAGATTGCCGGTGAACTGGGGGCCAAGGTTCTGATGACCCTTGATTGGCCCGGTTTCGGCGCGCAAAAAAACCGTGCGCTGGCCGCGGCAACAGGGGATTGGATCCTTTCGCTGGATGCCGACGAGTGGGTGGAGGCGCCGCTCGGTGCGGAAATCAGAGCCGCAATCGCCGACCCAAAAGGCTATGACGGCTTCGAAATACCGAGAAGATCGCGCTTTTGCGGGCACATTGTCCGCCATGGCGGCTGGTCGCCCGATCTGGTGCTCCGGCTTTTCCGTCGCCGCTCCGGGCGCTTCAGCGACGACACCGTGCACGAGAAAGTATTGGTGAATGGGAAGGTCAGGCGATTGTCCCAGCCGATTGAGCACGACTCCATCACCGACCTGGCAGATGCCCACGACAAGATCGGCCGGTACGCAGAAGCGTCCGCCGCGCAACTGCTTGCCGAGGGCAAAAAAAGCTCGATAGGCAAGGCGGTTTTACGCTCCGTCTGGGCATATATGCGCAGCTATATTTTCCGGCTGGGATTTCTGGACGGTGCCATTGGTGCGATGGTTGCCGCGTATTCGGCCAGCTACACCTATCAGAAATGGGCGCGTGTCGCATTGGGAATGCGAGGCCAATTTCATCCGAAAAAGCAAGGCTGAGGCCAGGACAAATCTGTGAGAAACCGGCTTGGTTGACCGCCATTGTTGCCGAGCCATCGCCAACTAGTTAGTGTACGACCGTTTAAATCGAAAGCCAGGGTAGTGAATATGACTGATGCGTTTAGGGTATTTATCGGATGGGACAGCCGTGAGCCGATCGCGTACGACGTCGCGCGACACTCGCTGCTCAAACATGCGTCGGCGCCTGTCTCCGTCATTCCGATCAAACAGGACGAGATGCGTGCCCACGGGCTGTATTGGCGGGAAAAAGATCCGCTCGCCTCAACGGAGTTCACCTACACGCGCTTTCTCACGCCTTTTCTCGCCGACTACACGGGTTGGGCCCTGTTTTGCGATTGCGATTTCCTGTGGCTCGGTGACGTCGCAGGCCTGCTGAAATATACGAACTCGGACAAGGCGGTCTATTGCGTCCAGCATGACTATACGCCGAAGGCCACGACCAAGATGGATGGCGTGGTCCAGACATCCTATCCTCGGAAAAACTGGTCGTCGTTGATGCTGTTCAATTGCGCGCATCCTTCGGTTAAATCGCTCACGCCAGAGGTCGTGAATCAGGAAAGTGGCGCCTATCTTCACCGAATGCAGTGGGTTGCCGACGAAGACCTGGGCTCATTGCCCGTAGAGTGGAATTGGCTCGAAGGCTGGAACGAAAAGCCTGCTGTCGGCACACCTAAGGCGGTCCACTATACAAGCGGCGGCCCGTGGTTTGCCGAGTGGCAGAATGTCGCCTATGCAGATTTGTGGATAGCAGAACGCGACGAATTCTTGGCTTCCGATCAAGCAGAATCTTCTCAGAGCGCAGTTCGATAAGAGCCCTCGTGTTTGGCAGGTGACCTGAGCGCTTCCGAAGTGGCATCGATTTCCGTGTCGCGAAGAGCGCAGCAACCAGCCGTCAGACGCTGGGCGTCGACAACAATGCGTGGTGCCGCCTTGGGGCGGGACCGGGGGCAGATTGCGCCTAAGAATCTGGCAGTTCCGGCCGGATAAGCATGCCGCACCCAGATAAGGATCAGCTCGCGGCAATATGATCGGTTGGGGTCCGTCAGCTCTTTCATCGGCCTAGCCGACACGCGAAAGTCGACCATGCCGTCACTGCGAAGACGCCTCGATCGTTTGTTGGAAAACCGCGGGCCTAAAATACCGCGGCTGCAGCTGAACTATGTCGAGCGCCTGGCGCTGGTTCGTCGCCATGGCGATTTTTCCCTTGCCTATTCGACCGCCGTGCAGAAGGGACTTCATTACTTCGGCGATGCCCAGGGCTACATCGCTTACGGCAGTAAAACGCGACGTCATTTCGCGCTCGGTGATCCAATGGCTGACCCGGCCGATCGGCGCGACTATATCAGACGTTTCATCGAGGTTGCCGGCAGCCCGTGGTTCGTGCAGATCGGCGAACAGACGGCGCGCGTGCTTGCTGGGCTTGGCTATCAGGTCAACCGCCTCGGCGTCGACACCAGGCTTGTCCTGCCCGGCCACGACTTTTCCGGAAAGCGCAATGAGACAGTGCGCTATTCCGAACGTTGGCTCTTGAAGAAGGGGTTTTCCTTCGCGGAGGACAACGGGACCATCTTCCTCGACGAGATTGCCAGGCTCTCCCAGAACTGGCGGGCCGACCGCATCGTCAAGCGCTGGGAGATGAGGTTCCTGAACAGGCCCTTTGCCGATCACCTTGGCGTCGATATGCGCCGCTTCGTCCTGCACGGTCCGGATGGAGAGCTCGTTGCCTTGCTGGATTTCGATCCGCTGTTCAGTGACGGCAAGGTCATCGGCTACACCACCTCGTTCAAGCGCAAGCACATCGATGCCTCAGCGCATGCCGAGATCGGCCTGACCAAATTCGCGGTCGACCGCTTTCGCAACGAAGGTATTTCCGTCGTCACCCTCGGCCTGTCGCCGCTTGTCGAAATCGGACCCAGCGGCTTTGTCGAAAGCGATTTCTGGCGGCGCGCTTTCCAGCGCGCCTATGAATCGCCGTGGGTCAATCGCACCCGCTTCAACCTGCAGGGGCAGGCGGCCTTCAAGCGCCGATTCCACGGTGTCGAAGAGCCGACCTATCTCGCCTTTCGCAAGGGGACCTTTTTCGAGGCGCTTTCTCTGCTCCGGCTGATCAGGGCCGTCTAGTCCCTATGATTGCTGGGCCTGAGGGCGGCCCGTCATCCGATATGCAACGGTACGAGGGTTAAGCCGGCTGGCCGGCGCAGAGCCTCATGCATAGGAGAC
>NZ_JAMYQT010000047.1:0-39786 GCF_040320985.1 Mesorhizobium sp. M0571 | reverse complement strand
GGATTAGGCGCCCCACGCCTCGGCGGATGAAGCTGGGATGCGTATACATGGCGCGCACGCGCGCAGCGTCTTTCGTCGGGTCAAGCAGCGCTGCATCGCGCCCCGGAGAACGGTCGCCGCCGTAGAGGGTTGCGCGCCGACTCCATCCGCCGCAACCGCTTGAGCAGAACATGACCTCGTCGAGGCTGGCGAGGATTTCGGCATCGGCGACGGCGGTTTTGCATTGCTTCTGGATGGTGAAATCGCCAGTCACCTGGGCAAGCCGGGCGACCAGCGCCTTGAGCCGTTGCTGGGCCACGCGTCGATGTGGAGTCCTCGAGGGCAGCACGGCAGTGCAGCAGCGAATTAGAGGCGGCGGCCCTACAAGACCTCGCATCGCTCGAGAATTTATTGGAAAGATGGCGGCCATCTAGCGCCGCCATTGGCGCCAAGCGAAGTTGCGCGGAAAGGCAAAGTGATCGGCGAGCTACGCGTTGCGCTCGTCCAAACGCGACTGCTGGTCGGCGGCATCGGCCGATCCGCCCAGCGTGTCGGCGACCGTGGCACCTCGCGCACCCATCGGCTGCTGCGCACCTGTGGTGGTGTCCATCGCTGTCTGATGCTCCATCTCGGAATTCAGCTCCGCACCTACAACCAGGATAACCACGGAGATCCAGGTCCACATCATCAAGCCGATGACTGCCCCAAGGGCTCCATACGTCGCGTTGTAGTTGGCGAAGTTTTCAAGATAATAGGAGAATCCTATCGAGACTGCGATCCAGACCACAGCCGCGAGGAAGGCGCCCCATGACGCCCATTTCCACTTTGCCCTTTCACGGCTGGGCCCGTAGCGGTAAATCAGCGTGATCCTGACGCCGACCATGAGCAACTCGATGCGATCAAGCTCGCGGCTGATCTGCGCCATGAGCGCTGGCGGCAGCGGACGCCCATCTCCGGTAATGAGCGCGTCGAGGCATTTGCGTCGATCGCCTTTCAACGGTTCGTATCCGGACACACCTTGGCTGAACAAAAGGCCCTTTATCCTGTTGACGTGCCTGATCCGCTCGTTCGTCAGCGCCTTCCGCTCCCGCACCAACCGGCGACGGTCTTCCTCCTCCGGCGTTGGCACTCGCAACACGCGCAAACCCGAGGCTCGCCGCGGTTGTAGGCCAACAACGCTCGAACCAGTGCTTCCCCGTCAATCCTGTCGGTCTTGGCCCGCCGGCGGCGACGCGATGTGGCAATGGATGCCGGGTCGACGACATAACTCTCGATGCCTTCGCGTTTGAGGACCCGATGTATCCAGAATCCATCCAGACCAGCTTCCTGGATTGATATCACCCGGAAACGCTGCCCTGTCCGCACTTCCGCCTTTCGTTGCAGCTCTGCGAAGTGATCGAGCAAACCCGGAATGTCGCCCCCGACACGAGGTGTCTCGACATTCTTTCGCCCCCACCTGGCGAACGCGAAGTCACGAGCCATTTTGAACGAGACAGTTCTAACGAGACAAATATTGCGGCAAGATCGACGCGGATAGCGGCCGCGGCTTTGGTGGTGTTGGCTTGCATGCTGACCTCCAGGTGATGTTTGGCGACTTCACTCTGGCAGAGCGCTGGTCGCCTTCCATCCCCATAGGATCTTCACAGAAGCTGTCGTCGATGCTCAGAATCGGCTTCCTCGAAATATTTGGCCTTCAGCCATGTTTTCGATTGCCCGCTCCTGTAGCGGCTATCGGCGCGCTTCGAGATGATGCCCTCAAGCCCTATCTTCTCGATGGCGCGGAAGATCGCTAGCGCATCGCCCTCGAAATGCTCGCTGTACTGAATCTTGCCGACGCCAGGCTCAACCAGTTGCCACAGCTCCTGTTTGCGCTGCAGCAGGGGCAAGGGGGCAAGATTGCGACCGTCGAGATGGAGGATGTCGAACGCGACGAATACCAGCCGGCTCGGCTCGTTCCAGATCGCGGCTTCCAGCGCAGAGAAATCGGGAGCGCCCCTCTCGTCGGTTACAATGACCTCGCCGTCGAGAATGGCAGCCCGGCATGGCAGCTCGACAGCCAGCGCGATGGGCCAGTATTTCGTGGTCCAGTCACGGCCGTTCTTGCTGTACAGACGCACGCCGCCTTTATCGATGATGATCTGCGTTCGGTAGCCGTCAAGGTTGACCTCGTGAACCCATCCCTCATCTTCGGGCGGCTCCGTGACCCGAGTCGGGATCTGCGGCGGAATGAACTCCAGCTGGCCGCCGTTCACCTTGGCACGCTTACTCAATGACGCCACCTTTGGTCGCGCGGCGGCTGATCGGCACAGGCAGCCCGACTCCCCCCAACTTGGACGTCTGCCGCCTGTGCCGAGCCCCCGCCGAGCCATTGCGAGCATCTGCGCACGAGGCCGGATTGTCGTTAGCTTGGCATCCAAATACTTATCCTGGTGTACATATTCGCTGTAGGCGCCGCGCTCCTGCACCGTTCTCACTATCGGTGCGGGGCTCCCGCATCGTCCCCGGCTGACCTATACTATCTCGGGTTGCCGCAAGCCCACGCAGTCCCCTGGCAAATTTCGGGACCTGGTTAGTCCATCAAAAGCACCAGAGCGGGATGCAGTTTCTTCAGATTCGGCAATGATTTCGATTGCCAGGGTATGTCGGGCGTTCCACGCACGACGAGTCGAACATCGGGATGTTTGCGCACTTCGATGGTAAATTTCGCCAGCAGGTTGATGCCAGAAGAGTTGAGAAAGTGAAGGTCCTTCAAATTGAGCGTAATGGAAGAGGGATTTGAGGCAAGAACACTGGTCGCCAAAGCCGTGATGGGCGCACTGGCCTCGGAGCTGGCAAGCCGCATTGCACCGTCGAAAAAAATCTCGCTTCCTTCAATCCACACGCGGTAGTCGTCTGTCCTGATTTCCATAGCCTGGCTTCGTTTCCTCTAATCGTGAATTTGCGAGATCGGAATGGAGGCATATGTCTCCAGGCAAATCCGATGGCTTTCGTCCGCGGAGCTGAATATCCAAGCCAGGCGTGCGCCATAGTCGCTCATCAACGTCAGCAATCCGAGTCCGGAGCCTGCCACGTCGGGGTTGGCAGCATTCGCTTCAATTCGCTGTATCAGCAGGTCTCTGGGGTCGCCAACCGTGATGTCCGCTAGGAGACTTTGGAACTCAGACGCGCTTTCACCATCGACGTCATTCGACACCTTGAGCTTGAAGCACTGCGCATCCATCGACGCCTCGATCACGATCTCACCCGGTGCGCGAAACTTGACGGCATTTTCGATGAGCTCGTTGACCAGATATCCAATGCTGTGCCGCACTTCCATGTAGTCATTGCGGGACGACTGAAAGCGCAACGCGAAAAGATCGGCGATGAAGTCCGAGGTCGTAGCACAATGACGCCAACTCAAGTCGAGAGGTCCGTCGAACAGCCGCACGCGACTGCCACTCTCCTTCATTCCGATTGCAATATCAGGGGTACCGAACAGCGCTGTCATTCCTATGTGTGCCTTATGATCACGAGGGTGATGTCGTCGTGGATCTTCTGGATTCCGATATGGCTCATCAGATCCTCGATGATCCCGGTTTTGATTTCCTCGGCGCTCCTGCCATGACGTTTTCGCGCGCTCTGGCACAGGCGCTCGAACCCGAACAGTCTTCTGTCTTGGTCTTCCGCCTCGGTCACACCGTCGGTGTGCAGCACGATCACGTCGCCACTCCCGAACAGGATGTCACGCGTGGCAATGAACTGCGAGATGTCATTCTCCAGACCAACCGGCAGACCCAGATCAAGCGTATCGATGCGTTCGACTTCCCCATCCGCACGCACGACGAGAACGTCCTCATGCTGGCCGGATAGCGTCACCCGCTCATCCTCAAAGTCAAGAAAGGCCAGCGAGAGATGCTTATCGGTGTTCGTCCGCTGTATGTTCTTGTAGATCGCTCTGTTCAGCCGATCCAGAAACTGGTGCGGATCCCTTTCGTTGGTTTCCTGCAGCGCGCGTGCAACGGATTGCACCATTAGCATCAGCACGCCGCTCTCGAGACCATGACCGGTCACGTCGCCGATGCCGATCTTGACCCGTGGCCCGTTCTGGAGGACATCGTAGTAGTCACCGCCGACCTCGTCGGCCGGCCGCATGTAGGCTGCGATCTCCAGCCCCGGAATCGCTTCGAGTTCGAATGGTTTCGGCAGGACCATCATCTGGATCTGCCTGGCAACTGCGAGCTCGGCACCGAGGCGGACGTTCTCGTCCCTCAACTTTTCGTTGAGCGCGGATATCTCCTGATTTGCGTCCCCGAGCTCTCTGGTTCGGTCGTCGACGAGTTGCTCGAGATTTTCCGTGTGAAAGCTGATCTGCTCAGCCATCCGGTTGAAAGCGATCCCTGCCGCTCCAACCTCGTCGCGCGTCGGAATGCTCACGCGGACTGAATAATCTTTGGACTGGAGCCGTTGGGCGGCGCTGGCAAGCGCCCTGAGGCCCGCAGTGATCCTCTTCGAAATTCCGAGCACGGCCGCAAAAACAATCAGAAGCGAAACGACGATCGCACCGATCTGAAAAAGCAGGATACGATTGGTTGCGCGAGAAATACTCTCCTGCGCGGCGAACAGGGACGCATAGATCTCCCGTTCGGGAACGACGATCCCGACCGACATCGTTTCGGACTTGATCGGTCCCGAACTCCACAGATTGGTCGGCTTCAATCGCTTGAGGACAACGATGTAGGGTACGCGTTCGCCCTTGTTGTCGAGCATGATATGCTGAATGACACCGTCATTGTTCTGGTCGAGAGGTAGTGACGCGATAGCCGGCTGCGTACTTCCCCGCAGGGACCTCTCCAGGCCCGTGACGCCCTGCGTGCCCGCATCGCTTGATGAAGTCAGGCCGATGATCGTCTGGCCCGACGGATTGATCGCGACCACGTTGCCAGTCGACATCGTGAGGAAGCCAAACCCGGTTTCAGCGATCTTCACACGTTCGACCACTTCCGCAAGCTGATCGAGAGTGATGTCTGCCCCCGCCGTACCGGCGATACCGCTGCGATCGCGCGTCCACAGCGGATGGAAAAAGCTGACGATCAGCTTTCCCGTGATTGCATCGGTGTAAGGCGCTGTTTGTGTAATATCGTCAGGGACCGGACGTGAGGCTGGATCCCTGGCCCATTGCTGCCATGAACCATAGATTCCCGGAAAGAAGAACTCCCAGAATTCCGCCTTGTTGTGGCCTGGATAGAGTCGGTCGAAGGTCTGTGCCTGGTCCGTATACGGTACCGTTCTGAAGATCGGCCGTTCTTTCGGACCAATATAGTACATCTGCAGTTTGGACGACCCGTTGGCCATGAGAGTCGGCGCGACGAGATCGATGACGGTACTGTTTTCTATTTCCTGCTGAACGCTCGGCAGCGGACTGTGGTCGGCACCCAACAGGTAGCCCCAGACGCTTACGACGGAAGGCGCGCCCGGCAGATTCTGCGCCCAATCGCCCTGCGCGTCGTAGACGACCTTCACCGAGCCGGGCGCCTCATGCGAAAGCGTCGCTCCGACCTGTTGCTGTCTCCCCGGATCGTCGATCTGGGCCTGCAGCACGCCGGTCAGCGCCTTGACGTCCCCATGAACCCGATCGAGCAGCAGGTCGACGCTCAACGCCGTCGACTCGGCATAGGAACGAATGTATTCCTCGTTTGCGGTCGTCAGGCCCTCACCGACTTCCGATGTGGCGTCGCGCGACAGCTTTTGAACGTTCCAAAGCGCCAGACCACCGCTCAGCAGGAGGTCGAACAGTACGGCGCCGCCAACGACCAATACGAATTTCGCTCGAAAGGAGCGCAGGCCGAAGCGCGGTGCAGGCGCATTGTCGGCTTTCATTGCGGCCGTCTCCCGGATGCGACCCAGATCGGCCAACCCGCATAACCCTTGGGGTGGAGCGCAGCGAAAATGTGGTCCAGGAAGCCCTGCCGGAACCGTGCTACGAACTCCGGACAGTCGCCGCGTTTGCTCGCCATCTCGCCCGCATAGATATCCGCCCAGGCCGCGATGACATCGGCGAAATCCTGCGGATCGCCGTCGAGGTTAGTGACCATGAAGGTCTCGACACGGATGTCTTCGAATCCGGCTTCGATCAGGTATCTCCGGCTCTTGGGCCCAAGCTCGACGTCCATCTCGAAATGCCCGAATAGCTTTGCCACCTCGTTGTAGGTCCAACGAATGCTTTCGGCGCGCGGCTCGCCGAGGCAATGCGAATTCTTCTCGTTGGTGATGTAGACCCGCCCGCCTGGCTTGCATATGCGGTAGAGCTCCTTGAGGATTAGTGCAGGTCGATTGAAGATTTGAAGGGAATGTCGGCAGGTCACCAAGTCGAACTGCGCTTCGTCGAGCAGCATTTCCGACGCATCGCCATAGGTATATTCGATGCCCCGGATATCGAACTCCCGCATCACCCGTCGAGCATAGTCCAGGCTTGATATGGAGTGGTCGAGGGCGACGATCCGCGATGGCTGGAACTCCTTCTGCACGAGCACAGCGAAATCACCGATCCCGCAACAGATGTCGGCCATGACGATCCCGGGGCTCATGCCGTGTCGCGGCAAGATTGCGCGCTCGTGGCGCCAGGTCATCTTTGTTTGTGAGCGCAGGATCGGTACGAACCCGCCTTCCTCGAGGAAGCGCTGCCCTGGATAAAATTCGCTGTCATACTCCTCGACCGTGATGTTCGGTTCGATTTGGCTCAAGCGACCGAATTTTCGCGAGGTCCATCCGACGACGCTTGACGTGATGACGACGAATTTGAGATCGGGTCGAGCGCGACAGGCGTCAATGATGATCCTCGAAAAGGTGTGAAACGCAGCGTTGTTCATCTGCGTCAGGCGTCTGACATTGACGTAGAGAACGCCGCGCACACGGTCGATCGCATCGCGAAGCAATGCTATGCTGGGCCCAAGCTCATCGATCGCCTGAGGCCGGACCACCCCCGATATGGAGAACTCCTGATTGTTCGCGTCGTATTGCGCCTTGAAGCGTGGGAGAAGGTCGTAAGGGCTCAATTTTGCAGGCCTTCAAGCGGAAGATCCACGACAAGCTTGATTGCTTCACCATCGGCTTCCTCGACCCTGAGTGTCGCGTTGTAGTCGACAGCCAGTTCCAAGAGTACGATTTCCCGGCTGGGCGCGAGATCCCCAGACACAGAATTAAGGTATCGCTCCCTGGCCTCGAACCCTGCGACTTGCGACACGGCTTCTTCGTAGAACTGGCGCTCTTCTGGCAGGCAAGGAAACGTCAACTCGATCCTGTCCGTGGCGCCGTGGCGAGACACCCTGCATGCCAGTTCGCCGTCGGCATGGCGCGTACGAAAGGCGACTTCCAGCAATTCGTTGAAGGCAGAGGAAAAGAGATTTGAATGCCGGACCGAGTCTGACCTGTTTTGACTGATCATCCGGGCCATGTATGTCGAGACATAATCGCAGTGTCTCCAAGCGGAGACGAAAGCTTTGATTTCCATGTCGATCTGGATCATGGGCTCAAAAGTCGGCCCGCCAGCCAGATCATGATGAACAGGTCCCATCGGCATCCTCCCTTGTTCTATCAGTATTGACCCCTGGTGGCGCGATGACCTCCGAGGCGGAAAATTTCACCGCGCTCCGTTATGACTCAGTCTCTCACCGACTCCAAAAATTGCGCGGTATCTGCCTCGATCGTTTCTACAAATCTCCACTTCGCCGTTAACAAAGGGTGCAAGGCGCTAGACCGCCCGATTTGATTCCTCCATCGCTCGTACCACCCTCAGCGGGGACCGCCTGATGAAATCGCTGGTTGCCTCGGCTCCGAGCGGGCGTCCCAGGAAATTCCCTTGCAGGCAATCGCAATTCTCCTTGATCAGCCACCGTGCCTGTGCCGACGTCTCGACCCCCTC
Organism: Mesorhizobium sp. M0571; assembly: GCF_040320985.1. Classification (NCBI taxonomy): domain Bacteria; kingdom Pseudomonadati; phylum Pseudomonadota; class Alphaproteobacteria; order Hyphomicrobiales; family Phyllobacteriaceae; genus Mesorhizobium; species Mesorhizobium sp. M0571. Next base: position 31,910 of record NZ_JAMYQT010000047.1, on the reverse strand, counting down.
GGCGGTGACGCTTATTCCCAGGCCGTGCGCCAGACTCAGGATCGATCGCACGATGGTCTGGCTTTTGAGATCGGTCTCCAGGTCCGCGATGAAGTACCGATCGATCTTCAAGGTGTCGAAGGGAAAGTTCTTAAGGTAGCTCAACGATGAATAGTATGTTCCAAAATCGTCTAGCGATATTCGTATCCCCAAGACGTTCAGAGTATTTAACGTGTCGATATTGTCGATCGTCTTCTCAAGAAGGACCGTCTCGGTTATCTCGAGTTCAAGTCGGTCGGACCGGATTCCAACTGAGTCGATGATCTGAGCAACCGTATCCGTCAGCGAACCGCTAAGGAACTGAGCCGGCGACAGGTTCACTGCGACCGTCAGCGAGGAAGGCCACGTCAATGCCTGGCGACAGGCTTCCTCGAGCACCCATCGTCCGATCTCGTCCATCAGACCGTCGGCTTCGGCGATCGGTATGAAAACGCTGGGAGGAATGATTCCGATCTCGGGGTGTCGCCACCGTAGTAGCGCTTCGAAACCGATCACCGACGAGGGAGGCCGATTGAGCGGTTGATACTCCAGATAAAGTTCGCCCCGCTCCAGCGCGGTTCGAAGGCTTCGCCTCAGATTCTCGCGTTGCTCGAGCAAGAGCAGCATCGAACGGTTGAATGTTCGAGCGCAGCCGCGTCCATCTGTCTTGGCTGCGTAAAGAGCAATGTCAGCGGCTTTCATCAGCTGCTCGCCATCCGTCCCGTGCTCCGGGCCGAAGGCAATTCCGATACTCGAGCCGACGAAGATGGGGATGCCGTTGATGACGAACGGCTCCTTGAACGCGTCGACTAGCGATCCGGCGAGGCGCTCAGCCTCTGCTGGCTGCGCCTTTCCCAATTGGATGACAGCGAACTCATCGCCGGCATACCGATACGCGGATTCTCCGTCCTGCAGCGCGTCGCGGATACGACCCGCTGCGAGCTGAAGAAGCGTATCACCTGCTCCATGGCCGAGCGTGTCGTTGACCGCTTTGAAATCGTCAAGGTCGATTTGCAACAGGGCGGCTTTAGGCTTTGGTCCGCCCAGGGCCGCCAGTGCTTGCTGCAGCCGCTCGCCAAATTGCCGCCGATTCTGCAGTCCGGTCAGCACGTCGTGCGTCGCCTGATGGAGCAGAATTACATGCTCTTGCTCCTCCGCAGCGCTCCGCCCGCCGTGCTCCCTTGATTCGATGATTCCCACACCATTTGCAGTGGCGAAGACGAAAACGGACCGGGGCGCTTCGCCTGATGATGGCGGCAAGTCGATGCGCGCCGGAGAGCCGCCCTGGAACACACGAAGAAAATCGTCGCGATACCTCGCATCGAGAAAGCTCGGATAGATCTCCCAGATGGCGGCGCCCAGCGCCACCGCGCCTCCGTACACACCCTTGAACCTGGTTGCGTAGTGCGTCAGGCGGAAGTCGCGGTCATAGATCGACAAAAGTTCGGTCGTGTTCGCCAAAACGTCTGCGAGAACCCCATCGCCGGCACGTGGAGCATCGCTCGAGGAAGGCCCCTCACTCTCCGTGCCTGATGCCTGTGGGCGCAAGAGCCACCTCCATAGGCGGTGCAAATTCGCGCCCCCAGTTTAGAAATAGCATAACTGTCAACCTTAGCAAACTTTCAAATCGCAGTTTTAACAAGCGCCGCATGCAGCGTAGTTGCAATGTATGCTCCGCCGTGATTGGCGGCAAATTATCGGCAACGACGAACAGTCACAGTTCATTAATAAATCGCGAATTGGCGGGAATGAGCTATGTGATTGATGGCGCGGTGGACGCGACACGAAGATATTGTGCGGCGTGGCCTTCCCCGCCCCGGCAAGCCTGTTTTGAGCCCGCCCCATCAGCATCGCCGATCCTGTACTCAGCTTCAGAGCGCTTTGAGCCAACCTTCAAAGGAAGAGGCTTTCTCCTGTCCGGCAAGCGAAACAGAGTTGGCGGGGCGCGGCAACACCACAGTGCTGCGGCCTTCGCGGGGGCTGTAACCGAATTCCTTGCTGAATGCCCGGCTGAAATTAGCCGCTGAACTAAACCCAAAGGCTTCAGCAATTTCAACAATGCGGCGGCTGTCCGCCGGATCGCTTAGCGCAACATGGGCTGCCAGAAGGCGGCGACTTTGTATGTAATGGAGAACACCACCGCTTGGTTCGAACAACTGATAGAGACGAGAGCGCGAGACGCCGAGCGCCCGGCACATTGAATCCGGTGTCAAATGAGCCGCATCCAGATTGTGGTGGACGTATCGACGCGCTCGCTCCATTAGCGCGACACTCGTCAATTGTTCGGCGGCCGCAGCCTGTTCCGCCGGAGGCGCGACGCAGGCAATGATCATACTGCGTGTTGCGTGCACGATGCGGGGCAGATCGTCAGCCGTGAGGCTGCGCAGTCTTGCTTCGATGCTGTTGACATAGTCGAGCAAGAGGTTGGCAAAGTTGCCGGACAGAACTGAATTGTTCTTGGCGTCCAGGGTTGCCGCCGCATCGGCGAACAAATCGCGCGGCAAATAGAGAAAGAGACTTTCGGAGTCCGTTGTCCTCCCGCGAAACGGGTAGCCAAGCGATCTGATCTCCAATTTGCCCGGCTGGTTCTCCGCTACGCGGCGATCGACCTCCGTCCACGATCGGCCAGTACGTGGCAAGGCGATATACCAGTGATCGATCGAGCTGGACCGAAGCTTCGCGGCAGAACGCATATAACTATGTGCCGGTGCGCGCTGTTGAACGATCAGCATGCCGCCGAGGTTCCAAGCCGTGTGGTCGGCGGGAAAGCCATCGTCGAGCGATTTGTGATCCGGCAACCTGACCTCGACGAGCGGTGCCATATGCGCCTGCCAAGCGCCGAATTGATCCTCTGGCGCCAGTTCGAGCGTTGAAAAGGGCAAAGGTTCGAGCGCCGGCGCAAGTGACGGGGCACCCTCATTGTAAGGTTGAGCCTCGCGCGGCCAACGACGTCGATCACGCTCCAGCGCCTGCCTCGCAAGCGCCTCCTCTTGCCTTTTAGCATCCATCGCGTGGTGTCATATCCGATTCGGGTATGCCCATGTCCCTCTCAATCATGTGGTGTACCTCAGGCATCTGGCAAGACTGGCCGACTCGAGGCGACTGAAATGGCGCTCACGCTGGATTACAGTCAGAAATGCATGCCGAGATAAGTTTCTGGATGCGAAGCTAACGACACTCTTCAACCTGGTGCGTATAGAATCGGGCATCGGGAAAGCATAGTTGAGGGGACTGCTGAAATGAACACAAAGCTCAACAGCGAAGGTCGTCGCAAGATAATTCTTGATGGGTATGGTAACAACGAACCGTTGAAAGACATTGCGGCAAAAATCGGATGCTCACTGGGGAGTTTGAAGGTCGCGGCCAGTAAACTCGGTTGCACTCGAACTCCAAAAGAGGTGGCGGAATTTCGGCGCGGATTTCACGTCCCGGAACACAAGCGGCAAGACTACCGCCAACTTATGACTTCTGGGCAGTATAAAGCCCGCGAGTGCGCGTTGATTTTGGGACTCTTAACAGAGCAATCATCAGGCAGCAGGTAAACTGATTACAATCCACTGTGGACGAAATTATGACTTAAGCATTCCATCGGGTCAGCGGTTCATCAGTAAAAAGCCCGCCGCAAAACACGGACGGCAGGCCCTGAAAGGTTCGCCCAGATGCTGCGTCGGCGTTTCAATCGCACCTGCCTGAGCCCTCACGATCTGGCTATTTGCGGACGCGTGTTCGATCAGGTCTGCGCGGATGAGAATCTCGACCCTTTGGACCCCGATGCCGAAACCTTGGCGGTGATGGTTGTGGCCATTTTTCGAAATGTTCACACCAGCGAGCGCGAACTGCTGGAGGCGGTCAGGTCTCGTCGGCAAAAGGCTGCGGGAAGCGGGCATTGGTACATGTCGCCCAAAAGTGCGCAGCGATTTTAGTGCAACGAGATGGATAAAAGCAATAAACTAAGGCGCGTCGCATGAATCCCACGAGTGTTCACGGCGGTTCCAATCCCACTCCCTCCACTGGTTGAGATTTGCTTCGGGTGCAGGAGCGACGAGCTTGGAATGCAGGCAAGAAGGTTGGCGCGAAACGAGCGCTGAGGCCTCGGCAGATATGGGCCATCCGGTTCTTCCTTGATCGAGGATGGAGCGTTGTTCGATCTCGCGATCGACAGCAAGTTGCGCGGCTGCGACCTCGTTAAGATTAAGATCGGCAGCCTGGTTGTTGGGCCGGAAATTCGAACGCGTGCGATCGTGATCCAGCAAAAGACCGGACGACCTGTTCAATCGAACTGATGGCGGATGCGGGCGCGAGCTTGTTTGCGTGGCTCGGACGGCGTAGCGGGACGATCGACGACTACGCATTTCCGTGTAGAATCGATCATTCAGCCCACATGAGCACAAGACAGTATGCCCGTTTGGTCGATGAGTGGGTTTGCCCGATTGGTCTTCGCCGCGCAGCACGGCAGGCATTCGCTTCGCTACCAAGGCTTCGATCATCTACAAGGCGACCGTTCACGGCGTTCAAGTTGAAGGTTGCGATGCGGGTCATCCGAGGTTCTCAACAACCCTTGGCGATTTGAGCATGGAAGGCTCAGATGTTGATCCTTGCATTATGCCGGCAATGGGGGAGTTGTCAGTCGTCTTTGTAGGGCTTGGCTCCTCGCCAATCTTTCGCCAGTCGTTTCCATACCGACGCACCAATTCTCGCGCCTGGGCTGGCGACAGATCGTGCGTCTCGGCGACATGTTTCACTTCCGCGTCCTGCCTTTTATGCCGCGAACGAGCTTTTATGGCCGCACGGCCGCAAGCCGCTCTCCCATCTGGTTTAGACATCGTTCATCCTCTCGGCTCTCCTTAACTGCGAGCGTGGGGAAAGTTTCACTGCGCGGATCTTGAGCATTGGACATCAGTTCAGGCGCCATATTCCGCGGAGCCTGTCAGACTGGTGAACTTTTTGGGCCGGCGCCGCGTTCCGTGCAGCGAACTCGATCGATGCACTATGACGGAATCCGACGCTCGTCCCGCGCCACAGAAACAGGAGGCACGTGGTGCTGAAGCCCGCTTTTCGTTCGATCGAATGGCGGTCGAGCGGTTTCAGCAAGCTTTTCCGCGTGCCAGATGGAGCGACGAGCGCAGGAGCTGGTTCGTACCCGGCAAGACGGCAGCTCGGCGGATCGATCGCTGGCTGGCGCAGGAGGCAGCGTTACGGGCGCCCCATGACGATAGCAAGGGACGCGATGCCTTCGCCTTCGACCCTATTTCGAGTCGGTATCTGGAGATCGTGGAGGACCTACGCATTCGCACGCCGTATTCGAGGACAGTGCTTGAAGAATTGCGCGCCGTTCCGTGGGCGAGTTGGGACGATGAGTTGCGGGCCTGGAAAGTTCCATTCCGCTCATATGAAGAGCTCCGGCGCCGATGGCCAAGCATCGAAAAGGCTGCGCAGCATGCCGAACCGGAGGAAAGGAAACGGCGACGTGCGGCCGCCAGGAACACCGAAGCATATAAAGCCGCACAAAAGCGGGCTGCTGAACGCCGGCGTCATCGCTATCCGTTGCCAGCTCAAGATCTACCTACCCTGGGCCGCGCAGTCGCAACCGAGCAGTACGGGATTGTCGTCTTCGATGAAATTTCCGGTGAACTGGTTGAGCTATCCGACGCAGCCGCCTTCTATCCCCACGCAATGCCTCCGAACGGCGACTTCGTTTGGGGCAGGTGGCGTTCGGCTACGCTGGCCGAGCTTGTGAGCGCATGGCCCGCTCGGGTTGCCGCCGGGCCAACCGAACGCTTCAGGGGCTGGTGGAGGCCGACGCTTGCCGAACTTAGAGTTGCCCGTCGAAAAGCCCGCAGTCGGGAGCGTAGCAGGCGAAGTCGCGAGCGATAGATGCGGCGCTCACATCCGGCGTTAGGGCGGCCGCAACACACGGACTCTTCGGTCGGGCGATGACACTGTCATGCCATGTGCTTTAGGGGGAGGAAGGAAAGGGCAGACTATGAGAACCAGCAAACCCATCACCGTGACCCTCGGCAAGCAGCAGCAGAGCGTTGACGTGCGGCTGGCGTCGGGCGCCTACGACTCCGCCAGTGAAGTCATACGCGTGGCGTTTTGCGCCCTCGATCGCGAGGAGCAGGCCGTGAACGAGGTGCTGCGGGCCCGCATCCGGGCGTCCATTGATGACCCGCGCCCTAGCCTGACGGCAGACGAAGCGGAAGCGGAAATGGCCCGCTTCATGCCAGCGAGAGCAAAGCGCCGCGCGGTGCGGCGCGCTAACGCACCGGCCGCAGGCCCTTGCCGACCTGCAGGGGGTTTACCGCGTCATTGCCGAGGCCAGCCAGAGCGATGCCGTGGCGGCTGGCTTTGTGCAGCGGATAATGGCGCGCTGCCGCAAAATCGGTGACGCGCCGAACGGCGGCCGGCCGCGCGATGACCTGGAGCCGGGGCTGCGCACCCTTCCGTTCGAACCTACGGCCATCATTGCCTATCGCTTGACCGACAGCGTCGAGATCACCAACGTGTTTTACGGCGGCCGCGACTACGAGGCCCTGTACCATGCCGGCGAAGCCGACTGACAGCGCACGTGGTCAGGTGCCGGCCGCTGAAGCCGGCTCGAGCGTCGACGATGCGGATCCACACCCGTCTCGTTGAGGCCATGCAGCGTGCCAGCCTTAGCGACCCCCGGCCGGGCGTGCCGATCGGCGAGCCGATCGCCCGCCTGCCGGCCCGTCTCCGCGCCATGACACCTCCGAAAACCTGATCCTAACCGTCCTAACAATATCCTCGGGAGTGTGGGGCCAGACAGCCGCCCACGGGGTAGCTCACCGCCACGGCCGGCGCAGGAGCCGCCAGCTGAAGTAGAGCAGGGCCAGCACCCACAGCACGGCCGAGGCCAGCCAGCTAACTGGTGAGCGTGACGGTCAGGCCGGCGAGCGTCAGCGCCAATGCGCCGAGCGCGGCGAGGAGGTCCCGGAACCCGTTGCCAAACCGCGCCGACAGGCGCGTGAACCGGCCCATGTCCGCCGTGGATGTCGACAGCTTCAGAACATCCGCCGTGACGCGGCAGCCTTGCGCCTTGGCGACGAGCCGAGGTCGGCGGCGGCGGTGCGCAGGGTGGCCAACGGGGCAGGGCGCAGCACGCCCTTGAGCGTGGCGCGGGCGGCGGCGAGATCGCCGGCCGTGGCGAGGGTCACCGTGGCGCGCAGCGCCTCGCCATCGACGGCGTCGCCGGCGAGCCGCACCAATTCGCCGCGCAGCGGCTTCGACAGCCGGCCGCCCTTGCTGGCGCCTTGAGAACCGTGGCGCCGACGCGTGCCGGCGTGGTGGCACCGAGGGTGGTCACCGTGGCGACCGTGATGGTGAGCCCGACGGCGGCGAGGCCGAGGATGACTGGGTCATAGGCGGCGCCGTCGAGATAGGCGCGGCCTTCGTGGATCAGGTCGCCCACGTTGCAGATGCCGGATGCATCGGTGACCAGGGCGCCATCCAGGCCAGCGGGGGTTGTCGCGTCGCCGGTGGCGGCGCCGTGCCAGGTATCCCTGGCGACCCGGCCGAGGTCGGTGGCCTGCGCCGCGCGACGCGGTCGCGCAGGCTGGCGGGCAGGGGGTGTGCAGCTGGTCGGCCAAGTCGACCAGGCTGGCGGCGAGCTCGGGGTCGTCGTCGGTGAGCGCCTGGTCGACTGAGGGCCTCGAATATATGGGCTGATTCAACAAACCCTGCCTGGATTCGGTTCCATGGCCCGCGTGTCGAAGGATTGAACCGGAAGAGTCCGGCTGCGTTGTTGGGACTGGAACGGTAATCCTCGGAGGAAGAAATGGCAAACACTGGAACAACACGTGGACGCAATCAGGACCGTGCCAGGGTCGCTGGTGGGCAGGATCATGAAATGAAGTACGAGGCGGGCAAAACCGGCGCCAGCAAAGCTGACGTCAAATCGGCGGTGAAGTCGGTCGGCAACAGTCGCAAGAAGGTCGAAGACGAGCTGGGCAAGAAGTGAGCCTCGGCCGCACAGGATGCCGGCGAAGTTGGCGATACCAAGAGCTGGGGGTTCAGCGCAGCGGGATAGGTCACGCCGCCCTGCGCGCCAGTTGCCGCCAGTATCTCATGAGGGGGCATGCACATGACCCGCATCGCCACCTTCAATGTGAACGGCGTCAACGGCCGGCTGCCTGTGCTCCTGAAGTGGTTGCGCCAACCGACTGCGACATCGTTTGCCTTCAGGAACTGAAAACGTCCGACGCGAAGTTCCCTGCCGATGCGATCAGAGAGGCGGGTTACGGTGCCATCTGGCACGGTCAGAAATCCTATAACGGTGTGGCAATCCTCGCTCGCGGAATCGAGCCGGTGGAACGCCGACGCGGCCTGCCTGGCGATCCTGACGATACGCACAGCCGCTATATCGAGGCCGAGGTGGATGGGGTCGTCGTGGGCTGTCTCTACCTGCCCAATGGCAATCCAGCGCCTGGCCTAAAGTTCGACTACAAGCTGCGCTGGTTCGATCGTCTCATCAGCTACGGCCAGCATTTGCTTGAAGTTGGGGCACCAAGCGTTCTTTGCGGCGACTATAACGTCGTTCCAACCCCGATCGACGCCGTGGTGCCGAGGCGATGGCTGGGCGATGCGGTCTATTTCCCGGAAAGCCGGCAGGCCTATGCCAAAATGCTCGAAGGTGGCTGGATCGATGCCGTCCGGCGCATCCATCCGGAGAAGGGCATCTACACATATTGGAATTTCTCCTACCGGGGCGGCTACGATCGGAGTTCCGGCCTGCGCATGGACCATCTCTTGGTGAGCCCCTCTCTTTCCGACCGGCTGCGTAATGCCGGCGTGGATGTCGAGCTTCGCGGGTGGGAGAAGCCAAGCGACCATGCGCCGGCCTGGATCGAGCTCAATTGAACCACGAGGAACACGAGATGGTCGAACCGGATTATCCCGAAATGAACGAGTCAATCGACAATATCTCTCTCTACGCGGCCGGCGGCTACAACTTTGCGGTTGAGACGCCCCAAGAAAGCCGGACGCAGAACGCCCACGATGCTGAGACGGGAGTGTTGCGAGCCAAGAAACTGCTCACTTTGGATTTCGCGTTCCCATTTTCGTTCCGCTTCCTCCATCCGACGCAAGCTGACGAAGGCGATCCACCGGATGTGTTGCTGCCGACGGATGCCGATCTAGCGATAGGCTCACTGCTGCGGTGCCGCGTCCTCGGGGGGACCGCGACGCAGAAGTCGAGCGTGGGACCCGCTAAACGCAACAACCGCCTGATGGCAGTGCCGCTCCTGCTGCACCAGGATGATCCACCATATGAATTCGTCGACATGCCACCGGACAAGGTCAATGACGTTGAGGACTTTTTCGTCGCCTGCCAAGCCGCCGTTGGCAAGGCAGCGAAGATCGTGGGTCATCTGGACAAGTCCGAGGCGCAGAGCATTATCAGGGAAGCGGTCCGGCCTTGACGAAATTAGACGAAGGCCTGAGGTTTGGACCGCTTCGTGAGCGCTGGGTTCACCTCTGTGTCGACATGCAACGGATGTTTGCCGAGGCGACGGAATGGCACACGCCGTGGATGGAGCGTGTATTGCCCAATGTCGTCGCCCTCGTCGAACTTGACCCGGCGCGGACGATCTTCACCCGGTTTATTCCCCCTCAATCTCCCGATGACGTCGGCGGCGCCTGGCGACGGTACTATCAAAAGTGGGAGACAATGACCCGCGATCGGCTTGATCCTCAGCTGATCGATCTTGTTCCAGAACTGGCGCGGTTCGTGCCGCCCGCCTTGCTGGAGGACAAACCCGTCATGTCCGCTTGGCACGGGTCACTGCATGCTCGGCTGCGGTCTGCGGGCATTGATTCACTTATCGTGTCGGGCGCGGAGACGGAGGTTTGCGTGCTCGCCTCTGTGATGGGAGCGATCGATCTCGGCTACCGGGTGGTCATCGTCGCCGACGCGGTATGTTCGGGAGCTGACTCGACCCACGATGCCATGCTCGCGATCTACGAGAGCCGCTACGGCATGCAGGTCGAGACGGTGACCACCGCCGACCTCCTGGCCGCGCGGCTGGACGAAATGTTGTGACATCAGGAGGACCTCTGGGCATGACAGAACAGGAAATGATTATCGACGCGTTGGGCGTCACTCCGAGTTTTGATGTCGCGCTGGAAGGGCGCCGGCGCATGGACCTTCTCAGCACCTATCTGCGTGAATCGGGCCTCAGTGCCTATGTGCTGGGGATCAGCGGCGGAGTGGATTCACTCGCCGCGGCCCTTCTGGCTCAACGCGCCGTCGAGGAACTGCGAATGATGGGGTACGATGCCAGATTCCTGGCCGTTCGTCTCCCGTACGGCATCCAGGCGGACGAACATGACGCCCAGTGGGCTTTGGACACCATAGGGGCGGATGAAGTGCACCGGGTCGACATCAAGCCGGCTGCCGACGCGATGCTGGATTCGATCAAGCTGGCTGGTCTCGAGCTCGGTGATGCTGGCCGCGAGGATTTCTTGCTTGGTAACATCAAGGCGCGTCAGCGCATGATCGCCCAGTTCGCGCTCGCCGGTGTCACCCGAGGGCTGGTCATCGGCACCGACCATGCGGCTGAGGCATTGATGGGCTTCTTCACCAAGTTCGGCGACGGTGCCGCCGACATTCTTCCGCTTTCCGGGTTGAACAAGCGCAGGGTTCGCGCCTTGGCAGCGCATCTGGGCGCTCCGTCTGAACTTATTGACAAGATCCCGACCGCCGATCTGGAGAACCTCGTTCCGCTTCGACCGGACGAAGATGCATATGGTGTCACGTACGATCAGATCGACGACTTCCTCGAAGGCCGAGAGATCGACGAAGCGGCGCGCACGCGCATACTTCATGTGCATTCCAGCACAGCGCATAAGCGAGCGCTTCCGGTCACAGCCATTGCCGTGACTAATTCGCCATTACCGCATCGCCAATAATTGTCTCATGACACACGGCCGACGTGCTCGCCGCAGCCCACCGCGTAGCGAGGCGAAGGCATGTTCGTCGCTCACAACCAGCGATGCCCTTATGATTATCGCCGGTGCGAGGAGTCCACAAACTCCGAGGCGGGCGCCAAAAGCTGTTAGCTTCATGTCGGGCCGATCGCCGAGCCGAGTCATTCCACGCGAGAATGATCTGACGGCCGCCGCTTCCCAGAAGCTCAGTGCGGCGCGCTCCGGCAAGAAGTACCGATAGCCTTTTGTGGTCATCCAACGCCCGCACCAGGTCGGCTGCAGCGTCGAATGGTCGTGTCCAGGATCGAAGACGTCAGCGCCTCGTCGGCGACATCCTGATCAGGTAGCGGCTTAAGCATGGCAACGACCAGCCTTGAACGAGGGGTACCGCAAAGCGCTAGGTCTATACAGAAGCCCGCACCAGACAAGCACCACCAATTTCAGCACAGCCGCGCCGCGGAAGCGGCGACAACAAGGAAGGCGTACAAAGCCGCGACGATGAAATTCCGTAAGACGGACAAGGGTCATTCATTGACGGAGCCAGTTCGTGACCCCGAGACGGTTCAACAGGGCAGCCTAACAAGCGGACGCGGGACTGACCACCCCCGCGAGGGGTTTACCAGCTGGATTAGCGCTATCAAAGGCGAACTCCAGGATCGCAGCGAAGCATCGACGCTGCTCGTGAAACGCAACGCGTTTCGGCTCGAAAAGGAAGTTGGGCTCCGATCCTCAACGGCAGGCCGCGAATTGGCAATGTCCGTCGAGGCGCGCCGTGCGTCCCGATATGCGGGACACCTGCACGCTTCAGGACGCGTCGCCATCCTTGGTGATAGGTGTTCGCCGCATCGACTTTGCTGGATCGAAGATGGAGGGGCAGACGAGCTTTAAATTCGACGCCGGAGCCGTCAAGATTCGGAAGAGTGATCGCGACCGCACCGAGGGGATCCGGCTAGCTGGCGGCACGAAGCCCACGATGAGGATCGCGCCGTCTCGTTCGCTATCGCGCGGCGGCGCCGAGACATATTATCGACGGTTCGAAACTTGGAGGCCCTGGAACGCCCTGGGGTGGTGTTCGTCCCGGAGAACGGAGGTGGGGCCTGCGTGAGGCTCAAGACATCCCCTTCGCCCGCCCCCAAACCTGCCCGACGGCTAAGCCGGCACTCATCGAAAACCCTGAGATGTAGGCGCGACTGCAGAGTGCATCATTTAATCGATTGACTCGCGGAATGCGCCGGCAGTTAATCTCCCCGGCAGGGCAAAAGAGGGGCACGAACTGGGAGCAAACGATGACTGTGCAAAAACAAGAAGACTATCGAACCAACAGAGCCGACTATGCCATTGCTGCGACGCAGAGCCGAGCGACCGCTGAAGACGATCGCCACGATTTACTGGCAAGAAGAAGGTCGCTGTGGCTAAAAGATCGGCGAACTGCAAATTTGGCTGCAAACCCGTCGGAAAGCTCGCCAGAACCGAAGGCCAAACCGCGCGGTTAGTGAATCGGGCGCCAGCCACTTCGTTCTGCTATCGTCAAACGCGCCTCTGCATTCAGCGCCACGGGTGCGAGCATCCCAACTGCGGTAAGGATGCAGGATGGGGGTTCGCCAAGCCGAGGCAGCCGCCTCATTGGTTCTGTTTGAACATCGCGACGAGGGTGAGCGCTTCCTGTGACTAGACGTCGAACAGGTCTTTTGGCCCGACGCCGATCTCGTCGATGATGTCGGGAGTGTTGTTGCGCGGGCTGCCGACCTTGCTGTCGATCGGCCACATCGGAGGGTAGGCCTTCAACAGGTCGCGAGGATCCTGTTCAGGGCCGAGCCAGCGCATATAGTCGGCCGGCGCCAGGATGACCGGCTTGCGGTCTGGATGGTCGCCATCAGGGAGTTCGGCTCGCAGGCGACGATGCAGGAGGTGCGGACCAGCTCGCCCGTTGCCCTGTCGCCATACTCTTCCCAGATGCCGGCAAGCGCGAACGGCTCGCCCGACCTCATGGCGATGGCATAGGGCTGCTTCTTCTTGTCGGACGGGTCGAGCTTACGCCATTCGAAATAACCGTCGATCGGCACCAGGCAGCGCCGTGACGCGTAGGCCTTCTTGAACAGGCCATTGGTGGCGATGGTCTCGCCCGCGCATTGACGCGCGGCGGGCCTCCGCTGCCGTCGCGCGCCCAGCCGGGCACAAGGGGCCCGCGCGCGCGGTGCCGGTCATCAGTTCCTCGCGCGCGAGGATCGAGTAGGTCAGGCTTGGCGCGCGGTTCCAGACCGGGAAGCTGTTGTCCAGCCGGGCGATATCGCCTGCACGAGCGAACTTGAAGGGGCGTTTGACGAGTATATTGTGCCGGGTCGCGTCGCCCTGGGTGTGTGGTTTGGGTCGTGCTGCTTTGGGCCAACCGCGCAGCTAGGCTGCCTTCTTAAGCTCCGCCACCTGAACGCCCAGCCGGAACGCCTGACCATCTGCAAACGAGCGCGCGTAGCTCTCAGATGTAAAAGGGACGGTGGTCGTGGTGCCATCGACCGTCACGCGAACCGACCACTCTTTGTCTCTGACGATTTCAACGGCATGTCGCTCATGCGGAGCCATACATTCCTCCCAGAATCTTGCGTTGAGGATGGGGAGGATAGCGTCGCAAAACTCGTTTGCATGCAAATAATCCGACACCGCGATATCGAAATGTCAAAACAGCGCACAGCTACGCGAACTTAAGTCGATGTCGTCGCCTTGAGCTGTTCAAGGTGTTTCTTGGCGAAGTTGAAAAATGCGGTGGCAGTCTCTTCAGCCGTCCAGCCTTGCTCGATGCAAGAGGACACAAGAGCCGTGAAAGCGGTTTCAAGGACGACTGCGCAGTTCACGTCCCTGTCCGGGCTGTCCTCGGAGAGAATGGGCGGTGCAACTTGTGCTGTTTGGCACATGAAAAATAATTGGCGAGTGCCAGAAAAGTTCTGACTTCATCTTGCGGTCGGTCAGCCGTAGTGAAGTTTCGGTTTCGGCTCGGTGCCGGTGAATTTGACGCCGATGCGGTCGTTGCGACGCCAGCGAACCTCCGATCGATAGGCAACTCCATCGACCGACACGTAGAGCAAGAAGCGATCGGGAACCCGGGCTTCGGGCGCGACCTTCAGCTCGGCGCCCCCCTGATGCTGATTGCGCAAGGTGCAGCTGATCTCGGAATTCTGGATCCCGGTGATGATCGTCCCGCCCTTTAGCACACGTTGGCGGCGCTCGCGCCGATGCTCGTCGGAATTCTCATCAAGTGGATTCGCGGTGTTTGCCATCGATAATATGTCAGATCAGCTGAGTTCACTCCTAGGTATAACCGAACACAGGCGCACAGCAATGGATGGGTCATGTTGCCCTGTTACGTGACACAGGGCATGCTCGGGTGAAATCTGTCGGGTCGCGCAGAAATAGGCAATGATCTAGCAAAGGTCCCGCGTTGCCGGCGTGTCGATCAACACGGTTTCCAAGCTTCTGGTCGACGCCGACCTAAATGCTGATCTACCGGCAGACAGGCCCCCCGTAGCCGTCGAACTCCACCTCGTGAATCCAGGCGTCGCCCTCGGGCGGCTTCTCGACCGGGGTCGGCATCAAGGCTCAATGAACTCCAGCCGGCCGGTGCCGGCGCCTGCCCACCTACGCACGGAACCCGAGTCTGGATCGTGAGATCCGGCGGCCAGGGGCAACGAAACATAATCAGCTTACTAAATTAGCAATGATGCAAGAGATGGCCTATAACTCGCCCAGCCGGCGAACGACCCAATTGCCCGCTAGTTAGGCCCGGCGGCCGATGGTAACCCCGATTGGCTGTCGGGCCGTTCCTCTCAAACCGCCACTGGCTCGCGCTCGATGGATCGGCTACTCGCGATTATCGAAAGCCACGAACAGGTCAAGGGCCGCGGCGACTTCGAGGATAGCCTCGGTTAGATGGTCGTCGCATACTGTCAAATCAGGCGCAGACTGCCGAACGTGGTATAATGCGACTTTGACGGAGACGGTGTCCCCCCGGTCCGCCCTGTTGACGATTGCGGCAATCGCCTGTTCTAGAACTGGACCGACCCTTTGGATGATACTCATCCACCTCCCCCCGGGAACGCTAGGGTCAATAATAACGTTCGAGGCCGGGATGCAACCGGTGAGCGAAATCGCGACTATAGAGCCTCACCACCGAGCGTTTCCGCGGCCGCTGTCCCATAAGCGGGGGGAAGAGACTTCCGCACGTCGTGGTGGGCGCTGGCGCGGGCGCTGCGCGGCCCTCTGAACGACCCGCCTATCTGCTGCCGAAGAGCTTGAAAGCGCCCCCGGTCGCGTCGCAGATATATCGTGCGCCGATCTGCAAGTCATCCTGCGTGCGCTGCATTGATGCTTAGAAACGTCTCCGGCGTGCCGCTGGAGCCCGCGACGAGGACGCTCTCAACTCCATCGCGGAGAAATAAATATTGGACGGTTGGACCTCATTCAGGTTGTGCTGCGCGAGTGGCTCGAAACCAACGTTATCTGCCAGTCCGAGCGACTGATGAGGAAAGCGAGACGAACGGCAGCGCGTAGGCCGCGACCGACCTGTATGTAGAAGACCCGCCGCTGCATTTGCGAAGCGACGGGCCTCCACCCCATTCCCCCACACCTGACCATGCAATTGCGATGCCAGACGTATTGACCCATTGCAGGGCACCTTTGAGGCAGCACGGCGTGTTCACGGTTGAATGTCGACTTTGCCTCAACATACTTCGGCCGGAGCGCTTGCTCGTCTTGAGGGTTGAGATGCTGGAGATGCAGGCGTGGTCAAGAAACCGTCTATTGCCGAAACTTTGCGATGAACCTCTGTCCAATTGATGAGGATCCGAAGGGCGTCGCCGATGGCGGTCACCTGGACCAGCTGCAAGAGGTCGATGCCCTGGTGGGCCTCGCCAAAGAAATGGCCGACCGGCAACTGCGCCGGGCTTTCTACCCGGTAGTTGAAATCGATGGCTCCATGCAAGACCGTGACGAGGCAAAGGACTGAGGGTGTCAACACCTCCTTGCGAAGGGGATGAAAATGGGTTTAGCCAAAGACTTGTCTAATGTTGCGCTCACATTCAATTGTCCGGATTGCTCGCATCCGGCAGTAAGGAAAGGCTCTGCACTAAGAGCGATCGCGCACTTCAGATGCCACGGGTGCAACGCCAAGGTGCGGATCACTTATCAGCAGAAGCTAGCAATCTTCGAAAAGCACAGGCTATCGGCCGCCCAGGGGGCGTTGCGACAACTCAACTCTGCTTTGCGGTAAGCCTAGGCGGCTTCGCCGAAGGATCATGCGCGGCATGGCCGGTGTCACCCTAATCCTGATGCCAGAAGTCCAGCAGCGAAGCGTTGCGTAGACTTTGCGGAGGCACGGATGCTGAAGTCTAGCCAGAAACGAGCCGAGAAGCCGCAATCGTCCGGCTAAAATCAAACCGAATATCGGCCCAGCAGCACAACCGTGGAACCTTTCCAAGCCGCCTGCCTTGTCCCATCCTCATAGAAGGAGATGCGAAATGAGCCTTGATATAGGAAAGGTCGCCATAGCGTTGCTGGGCCTGCTTGCCTACAAGAATAAGGACAAGATTGGCGAGTTGATCGCTGGTAGGAAATCGACAGATCCCAACACTAGCGCTGGCTCCCCTGGCGGCCTCGGCGACATCCTGGACCGTCTCAGAAATGCGGGTGCGGGCGATCAGGTAGATTCTTGGATAGGAAAAGGATCCAACCGGCCCGTTCAGCGCGATCAGGTTGAGAAAGCAATTGACCCGCAAACGTTGAGCGATTTGGCTGAGCAAACCGGATTGTCCCATGAAGAACTCGTCGACCGGCTCACAAGAGAATTGCCCGAGGCGGTAGACAAGCTTACGCCCGACGGGCAGATGCCCGCCGGCAACGGTCCAAATCTCTTGGACGAGGTACCAGGAGCTGGTCGTACTTAGCGCCACTGCGACAAAGCAGGCTGAAAATAAAAGGCCCGTGTCCCCCAGGGGACGCCGGCTTCGGGGACACCGAGCTGGCAGCAATCGTGTGAGGGGAAGTTGCTGGCCTTCACCGCGAGGCGGTGTTCCAAGGTCGATCGCAAAAAGTCCCGCCGCACATGCCAGGACGGCGGGACCGATCGAGCGCCTTTGCACCAGGCAGGGGGGATGCGGGGGTGGGCTTGCCCGGTGCGCGCGGACCGTCCGGGAACCTTAGGCGCATCACCGGCAATGCGTCCACCAACCGACGGTTGGAGCGACAAGGACAAATTCGGTCACCGGCAGGTCGGATCATCCTGGGCCGCTATCGCTCGCAACCAGACGGTACCGGATGGTTTCGGATGTGGTCGTTAAAGCAGCGCACTTTGGCGAAAGCGGCTTTGAATTCGGCAAAGGTTTCCGGCGGTACGCCCTCAGACTCGTTCAGTTTGCCGCTGGCCACGAACCACACCGAGAGGATTTTCTGTCCGGATCGTATTCTGTTTTGCGTATCGAGGTGGAGGGCATGACGGCGGCTCGATCGAAAAGCAATCAATGAGCGGAAAGGCCGTCGCGTTCCTTATGACTGCGGGTGTGGTAAAGCACCAGCTCAATTCGGAGCGCCGCCGGCGAGAAGATGTCGATAGCGTTCGTCATCATCCAGCGGGCGCGCGCAAAGATCGGTCCGACGTGGCGCGTCGGCGGGCGCAGTGGACCGGGTCGCCGCCCCATGCTCATCGGCGGGCCGATCAATGGCTTCCGGCTCTCTTCGAGAAGGTGCTCTTGCCCACCCTCAAGCCGGGCGACATCCTCGTCAACGACAATTCCGTCTCACACGAGGGGCAAGGCCGTCCGGCACGCCGTCAACGAAGCCGGCGCCAAGCTCTTCTTCCTGCCGAAATGCTCGCCAGACCTGAATCCGATCGAGATGCTCTTGCCAAACTCATGCACCTGCTGAGAAAGGCCGCCAGACGCACCACCCACGCCGTCTGCAGCGCCATTGGCAAAATCCACGACGCTCTCAGATCAAGGAATGCGCCAACTATTTCACCGAGGTCGAGTAGGCCCCAACTTAAAATCCTCACGCTCTAAGCACGGCATGGGTTATGCCGAGCCGGGCACGCGAACTCAGTCCTCCCTGAATGCCCGACGGATTTGATCTGCCAGAGGTTTTACGAGGTAAGACAGCATTGTGCGGCTGCCGGTCGAGAAGAACACCTCGACAGGCATACCGGGCGACAAGGTCAGGCCCTTCAGCCTCGCAAGCTCTGCACGGGGCAGGCTGACACGCACGGTATAGAAGGCCGCACCGCTTCGTTCATCGATGCTCAGATCGGGGGAGATCTCACTGACTACACCATTCAGCTCTGGCGTTGTCCGCTGGTTGAAGGCCGAAAATCGCAAGGTTGCGCTCTGCCTTGGGATCAGCTGATCGATGTCCTGCGGAGCCACACGTGCTTCGACGGTCAGGTCGTCTGTCACAGGGACAATCTGCATGATGAGCTCTCCCGCAGATATGACGCCACCGACCGTGTGCACGCCGAGCTGATGGACGACGCCAGTCTGCGGGCTGCGTATATCGATCCGCTTGAGCTGATCCTCGGCCGAGACCTTTTGCTCGACCAACTCCGAGAGCTTTGCCTGGACGTCACGGAGCTCGGTTGCCACCTCGCTGCGCAAATCCTGGTCGATCTGAATGATCTGCAAACGGATTTCGGATGTATGACCCTTCGATTGCGCTATGGACGCAGTCAGCTTCCCATGTTCGCCGTCAAGCCGGACTGCGTCACGCTCAAGCGTCGTTATGCGATCGATTGAAACCAGCTTGCGTTCCCAGAGTTTGCGCATGCCGTCGAGTTCAAGCCCGATCAACTTGATTTCCTGGCTTTTAGCAGCCCTTTGCTCGGTCAGGCCGGAAACTTCTTCGCTGAGCTGAGCAATGCGCTCTCTCAACTGGGCCTTCTGGCCAGCGCGTGCCTGGCGACGAAATTCGAACAAGGATAGCTCGCCGGCCATCGCACGCCGGATCTCAGGATCGTCCTGCCGCAACGTCAGCGAAGATGGAAAGGCGATGGCGTCGGTACCATCGCGCTCGGCTTCGAGGCGGGCCAGACGGGCCTCGAATTCGTCCAGGCTCTTGGTGACGATGGCTAAATCGGCCCGGGTCACGGTTTCATCGAGACGGATCAAAACCTGGCCCGCCTGCACGGCGTCGCCTTCTCGCACGAGGATCTGACCGACCACGCCACCCGTTGGATGCTGCACCTTTTTAACGCTGGAATCGACGACCAGCCTTCCCGAAGCAATGACGGCTCCAGAAAGCTCCGTGACCGCGGCCAGGCTTCCGGCCCCACCAACCAGGAGCATGCAGACCGCGACACCGCCGAACAGATAGCGTCGAATGGTCCGATCGATCGCGGATGCCGTGTGTTGCGTTATCAGTGTGTCGCCTCCTCAGGGCCGGAGACGACCTTCAGGGGAACGCTGCCCGAACGGGTTACCTTGCTCAAGACCTCATTCTTGGGGCCAAACGCCTGGAGACGGCCGTTGGCCATGACGAGTACCTGATCCAGGCTTGCAAGCGCGCTCGGCCGATGTGCCACCACCACAGCAATGCCGCCTCGCGCCCGCACGCCCTCAATTGCCGCCGCCAGCGCGGCCTCCCCTTCGGAATCGAGGTTGGAATTAGGCTCGTCCAGGATGACGAGGAACGGATCGCCATAGAGGGCCCGAGCGAGCGCAACCCGCTGTCTCTGGCCCGCCGAAAGCGCCGACCCGGCCTCGCCGATCCGCGTTTTGTAGCCTTCCGGCAGATGGACGACAAGGTCATGAACGCCGGCCGCGCGCGCAGCCGCCAGTATCTTGTCCGAAGAGGCTTGAGGTTCGAAGCGTGCGATGTTCTCGGCAATGGTGCCATCGAACAGTTGCACATCCTGCGGCAGATAGCCGACATGGTTGCCCAGTTCTTGCGGCGACCACTGGTCGAGCGTTGCTCCGTCCAGCCTGACGGTCCCACGGGTTGGAAGCCATATCCCGGCCATTGCTCGGACAAGCGACGATTTTCCGGACGCGCTCGGTCCGACGATGCCAAGGCCGGCACCCTTCTCCAGCGCGAACCCGACATCCAGCACAACCACACGACGCTCGCCGGGTGGCGTGACGCTAATGCTTTCTACGGCAAGAGCAGATACAGGTGCCGACAGCGAGACACTCATGGCAGTTTCGGGAAGCATGGCCAAAAGCTGGCTCAGCCGGGTCCATGCCTGGCGAGCACTGACGAAACCCTTCCAGTGGGCGATGGCCAGTTCGACCGGTGCGAGCGCCCGGCTCATCATAATCGAACTGGCGATCATAATACCGGCTGTCGCTTCTTGATGAATGACCAGATAGGCGCCGATCGCCAGTATACCCGACTGCAGCATCATGCGCAGGATCTTCGAGATCGTCCCGAGCGTCCCAGCCAGGTCGCTGGCTCTTGCGTTCGTGTTGAGAAAATCGGCGTTGACGCTTGACCAGCGCTCGGCGATGCGCGCGCCAAAGCCCATCGCCTGCAGGACCTCTGCGTTGCGACGCGTCGCTTCCGCAAGCGTATTGCGCGCTGCCGCCTGGCTGTTTGCCCTCTTCGCAGGCTCCCTCGTGCGAACTTCGGCAAGCAGAGTCAGGCTAGAGAGAAGGATGGCGCCTGCCAGCGCCGTCATGCCGATCCAGACATGGAACAGGAAGCAAATTGCCAGATACAGCGGCATCCACGGCAGGTCGAAAAGCGCAGTCGGACCAGTGCTCGACAGAAACGAACGCACCTGGTCAAGATCCCGCAACGACTGAAGGCCGTCGCCTGGGAGCTTGGTGAGCAACGGCAAACGCATAAGGGCGGTATAGACTTGCCCACTCAATCGCGCGTCCAAAGCCATCCCGATGCGCACGAGCAACCGCGACCGGATAAGCTCAAGAACGCCTTGGAAAATGAACAGCATGCCGGTAAATACGGCAAGCCCGACAAGCGTCGGCACACTGCGGCCGGTGATGACCCGATCATAGACCTGCAGCATGAAGAACGAGCCGGTCAGCGCCAGAACATTGACGACGCCGCTCATCAGGGCAATTCCAGCGAACGCGCGGCGGAAAGAAGCCAAAACCGCAGCGAGGGTTGGTCGCGGCCGCTCGGACGAATGGGAATGCGACATCGCCTTCACATCGGTTCCAGTTCGGTCCCAGGCGCAAGAATCGTGCCCGAAATCGGGCTCGATGACAACGTCTCCATACCGCCGCCACCGTCAGGTGTTGCGCCTAGATATGCCAATCGTTCAGCGCGTACGCGTGGACGTAGTCGATCTGCATTTCTGCAGGTGTCGCAAGCCCGTCGGCAGGCGCTCCCGCGAGCCCACCGACCGCCAGGTCGACCAGCATATACATGGGATCGTGCATATCGGAAGGCGTTGCGGCACGAGCAACTTCGACGTCGTCGAAATACCAGACGAGTTCGTCTTCTGTCCACAGCACTCCGTAGGTGTGGAACCCTTCGGTATCCGCGGCATAGGCCGTCGAGGACACTGTCGTATGCGTTCCCGTCTCGTTGGAGTGGCTTGTCAGAATGAGCTTGTTTGGATCCTGACCGAGCATTTCCACGACGTCCAGTTCCGGTGGCCAGGAGCCGTCAGCCGGCAGAAGCCAGAAGGCCGGCCATACACCTTGCTTTTCGGGCATGTCAGCCCGAATTTCGAAATAGCCGTAGGTTTGTGCGAAGGATTCATAGGTCGTCAGCAAACCTGACGTGTATTTGTAATCGTTTATGTAGGGCTGGACTGCCGCGGGAGCCCGGGCGGCGGTAATCGTGAGAACACCGTCCTCAACGCTGAACGGGTTGACCGAACGCGTCGGGGCGTAGTTGGTGTCGATATACCATTGAAGCTCCTTGTTGCTCGTGAGCGAGCTGCCGTTCGCGGCACCCCACCAGAAGTTCGAGTCCCAGGTGCCGCTCGAGCCATTCCACAGGTCGAGCGTGTTGAACTCGTCCGAGAAGGTGAGTTCCAGATGCGACCTGTCCAGGGCCAGATCGAACTGGCCTGGGGTGAACTGGTCGATGGTCTTATTGGCGAAAACGAGAAACTCGTCATCGGACAGGTTAAGTTGGACGTTCGCTCCCGACTGGACCATGTTGGCGTGCACATCCTCGAAGGAGGTGAAGCCGTAACTCCCGACACGCACGGTATCGTCGGCGCCAAAGTCGAGGATCAGGTCACTGCCGTTGCCGGGGGTCACGACGAAAATGTCCGCCCCGGGTCCGCCCTTGAGAACGTCATCGCCCTGTAACCCGTCGAGCGTCTGTTGGCCGGAGCCGCCGGCAACGATGTTGTTTAGCTCGTTTCCGAAAGCATAGTGTTTGTCGCCGGTGACCGTCAGGTTCTCGAAATTCGCTGGCAGCTTGTAGCTCATCCAGGTCGAGATGGTGTCGACACCCTCGTTGGGTAGCTCGACCGCCTTGTTTTTGGAGGAATACAGATAATAGATGTCATCGCCCTTGCCGCCGTACATCGTGACGGTGACGCTACCGTCAGCGTACATTGAGTCGTTGTAGATGCTGCCATAAAGTGTGGGGCCGGAGTTCGTCGCCGAATACCACTTTACCGAGGACCCGCTGTAGGCGAGTGGAACACCCTTGGCGTTCAGTACGTTGGCCATTTGGGTCCTCTCCTTTTTCTCGCCTCGAAATCGGGCCTAACACCTATTGAGAGCAAAAGGAGCCCGTACCATTTAGCTTTCGAGTTTAGAGAGTTACCAAAAGGTTAATATGCAGCGGAGCCACTTGCCCGGGGCCGCCTCACCCCTTCAAGGGCTCTAGAAGTGGCAGCGGCGCTTGCCGCTCTCCTTCGGCCGGTCGCAATGTTAGACGTATGGCCGTTGCGCCCGACGCAAGGCTTGTTGTCAGGTGCATGACGCGGTGCGTGAAATGCAGCCTTGGCGATGGCGGGCGCGCTGCATTGTTGATATCGTACGCACAGAACAGGCGCGCAAATGACATCTGATTCAGAGAAGGCCGAAGCGGTCGAGCAGTTGCTTGATACACCTGACCTTGCAACCGCACTGGAAAGCGAACAGTTCAAAAAATTCCTTGACCAGGTGCCGATCGCCATAGCCGTTTCGGACCTTGCCGCTGAGGAGCGTGTGGTCTACGCCAATCCGGAATTCGAGAAACTCTCAGGCCTGACGGCCGCCAGGCTCACGCGAGAAAACTGGGCGGCCCTTTTGGGCATAGGCCTCCATCAGCAAAAGGACAGGCCGCTTGCCGAGGCCGTGGCCGAGGGAACCGATTTGGTCGGCACCTTCAGGCTGGAGCGCAACGAGGACAAGCCGGCGATCGTCGACGTTTATTCCAACGTGATCGAGGACGACAACGGCAAGGTGTGCTTCCGGCTGGTGGCGCTGGTCGACGTATCCGCCCATGGCGAGGCGGGAGATGAGCGCTCGGCGGAGGAGCGTGTCAGCGAGAAAGACACGCTGCTGCGCGAACTGCAGCACCGGGTGAAGAACAACCTGCAGATGATCACCGCGCTGATCCGGCTGGAAAGCCGCAACGCGACCGAGGCCGACCGGAGACGGTTTGAGCGGCTCGCCGGTCGCGTCGACGCTCTGGCGATCCTCTACCAGACGCTAACGGCCGACGAGCCGAAGGAGGAGGTCGATCTTGGCGTCTATCTCAGCCAGATCGCGTCCGCGGTGATGAGTTCGCACGCAGTCGAGGGGATCCGCCTGGATATGAAGGTGGATACATATCCCGTGTCAATAAACGTCGCCATGCCGGCGGGACTGGTCGTGAACGAACTGCTGACCAATTCACTGAAGCATGCGTTCCGGGGACGCGACGGCGGCACGATTACGCTGCACAGCATCGTCAATGGCGACGGCTGCCGGGTTATAGTGGCGGACGACGGAATCGGCCTGCCGGAAGGCGAGACGTGGCCCAAGCCAGGCAAGCTCGGAGCGCTGATCGCGCGCTCGCTGACCGAGAACGCCAAGGCGCAGTTCGCAGTCGACTCTAGCGCCAGCAAAGGGACGAAGGTGACCATCATCTTCAAACGATCGGCGGCAGCAAGCTGAAAAATTGCCATCGAACATACCAGGCTGGCAGCTGGCTTCATGCCGCGGCCTTGGGCAGGTGCCTGGCCCGGACGCCCTTGAAACGGCCTCCTTCATACGGTCGAAATCTTCCATCGAAGAGCCGGCAGGTACGTCCGCGGGGCAAGCAGGATGAAGTATGCGGGCGTTTCGCTCGGTTGGGCTAGTTTTAGCGTGACCGGCCTTAAAAACAGCTGGCAGGTGGCGCTCTGCCGTAGTGAATATTCTCCAACAAGCTACAATATCCGCCAACAAGGCTGCTGCGGAGGCAGTGTTCGTGCATCACCATTTTGCTGGGCTTCCGCAGCTCGGGCCTGAGCCGAATTTACACCCTTGCGCTCAAGTGGACAGATACTCGCCAAGCGGGGGCAAGTGTTCTATGGTCTCTGGTGGCATCGGATAGTGCAAGGTATCGATGCTCAGTCTGTCGCTTTAGGCAGGGGAGGGGGCCATGTTCGAAGTCGTTGCATCCTGCAGGAAAGCGGGGCCAGGAAGCTGGTTCGCCACAAATATCCTCGGCTTCATCGTCGCGCTGTCGGTGTTGTTTTTACCCGGACTGGAAAGCGCGAATGCACAGACGAACTGGACACTCGATCCGGCCGCCTCGGTGCTCACCTATCAGTCGGTCAAGAAGAACACGATCGTTGAAACCAACAAGATCAGGAACATCGCCGGCACTCTTTCTTCGACGGGTGAGGCCAATATCAAGCTTGACCTCAACTCCGTCGATACCGGTGTCGACCTTCGCAACGTCCGCATGCGGTTCCTTTTCTTTGAGACATTCAAGTATCCGACCGCAGAACTGACCGCAAAGGTGGATCCTGCGGCGTTTGCCGAGCTTGCGACGAAGCGAAGGGTCAAGGCAGTGCTACCATTCCGCCTCAACCTGCATGGGGTCGACAAGGATCTTGAGGCCAATGTCGTGGTGACCATGATCAGCGACAGCATGGTCTCCGTCGCTTCGGAAGCGCCCGTCGCCGTGCATGTCGAGGATTTCGGACTGCTGCCGAATGTCGACAAGCTGCAACAGGCCGCCAATGTGACCAACATTGTTCCAGCCGCTTCGGTCTCGTTCGATTTCGTGTTCAACGCCGATGGCACCAAGCCCGCGGCCGTCCAGACCGTCGCGGCAAGCGCCGCCGACGTCGGGCCCGTTGCCACCGATGCCGCGAAGGCGAACTTCAGCGACGAGGAGTGCCTCAACCGGTTCGCGGTGCTCTCTCGCACCGGAGCCATCTATTTTCGGACGGCGAGCGCACGGCTCGACAGCCAAAGCCGTCCGCTGCTGGCTGAGGTCGTTGGCGTAGTCGGCAAGTGCCCAGGCCTGAAGGTGGAGGTTTCCGGCCACACCGATTCCGATGGGTCGCCAGCCGCCAACAAGCTCCTGTCGGAGCGCAGGGCCAAGGCAGTTGCTGATGCCATTGTTGCCGCCGGGATTGCTCGCACGCAGATCACGGCGACCGGTTACGGCGAGGAGCGGCCAGTTGCCGCCAACGACACGCCGAAGAACAAGGCGCTCAATCGGCGGATTGAGTTTTCCGCCACCAAGCTCCTCAACTGAGGAAGGGCCTTTTGTTCCGGCGGGGCTCCGATCTGATTGCTTGGTTTGGTGGTGTCCCGCGCGCGATCGGGCTGGTGATGCTCTCGCTGTTCTTGACCTTGACGGCGGCCAATGCCGAACGCCGTGTTGCTCTGGTCCTTGGCAACTCCCAGTATCAGCATGCGCCGGCGCTGACCAACCCGGTACACGACGCGCAGGCTGTTGCCGAACGCCTCAAGAGCCTGGATTTTGAAGTCGTCTCCGGGTTCGATCTGACCAAATTGCAGACCCAGACGACGATTGCGCACTTCGCAAAGCAGGTGCGCGGCGCCGACATTGCCCTTTTCTTTTACGCGGGCCACGGCTTGCAGGTTTCAGGCAGCAACTACCTGCTTCCGGTCGATGCCGCACTGGAAGACGAGACCTCGCTCGACTTCGAAGCCGTGCCGGTGGATTTCATCTTGCGGCAAATGTCGCGCGAGACCAGCATAAGACTGATTTTCCTCGACGCCTGTCGCGACAATCCCTTGGCCGAGGTGTTGGCAAAGACCGCAGGCGTCAAGGGAGCGAGAAGTGGCCTTGCCGAAATCCCGATCGAGAATGGCGGCGCTGGCACGCTGGTCGCCTTTTCCACCAGTCCCAATCAGGTCGCCTATGACGGATCGAGCGAACACTCACCGTTCACGTCGGCGCTGCTTGCCCATATCGGGGCCTCGAACGTCTCCATCACCGACGCGATGAACAGGGTTACCGCCGACGTGTTCAAAGCAACGGCCGGCAAACAGCGCCCGTGGATCAATGTCTCGCTAACCACCGAGGTCGTGTTGCACAAAGTGGATCTGAACGCGCCACTGATCGTCGGTGAGGCGACCGCTCCGCAACAACCGCAAGGCGGCTCGGACGGGCGCAACGCCGCCGCAAATCCGTCTGGCGCTGACGATGCCCAGCTTGCGCTCAATGTGCTGCGTCAGAAAATCCCGAGACTGGCTTCGGACGAGCCGATCTTTTTCGACCAACCTGTCGATTTCGGAGATCCAGCAATCGACGGCAAGAGTATCGCTGAGCTGATCACAGGCAAACCACTCTTCACTCCCGTGGAAGGGCTCGACAAGGCGGTGTGGGAGGGCAAGCACTGCAACGGCTGCCATGAGTGGAATGAGGATCGGCTATGCGAACAGGCGAAAAATTTCGCCGCCAACGATGTCTCCGTTCTACGCCTGCAACATCCGCTTGGGACGCGCTTCAAGGTGGCGCTGGCCAAATGGGCGCAAGGCGGCTGCAAGTGAGATCTGGGCCCTTGGGTTCGAAAACCCCTGGTCAAGACGATGGAGCTGCGTCTATTGGAATGGTTCGGGTCTAGTACGCATCCGCCGATTGGCGCTGCGCCTCGATCTCGGCCAACTGGAGGCCCATTTCGACAAAGGCGGAGAGAACGGCAAAGCGGTCGGCCAGTGCGACGCGCGCCAGCCCTGCTAGAACACCGGCATTGACTGCATGGGCGGCAGGATGTGGCTGCAAGGCCGTTGGCGCGGTTGCGCCGACGACAGATCCGGCAACGCCAAAACCATTGTCACGCCATTCCGCAGCCAAGGCAATCCAGGCGCCCGGCGTTGTCGGCGGGGTTCCCGCAGCCTTGCTCACTGCGGCGCGATGGCGGGGACTGTCCGGTTCGCTGACCCAGTCGCGAACAAGCGCGAGCAGCTCTTGATCTGTCTTATCGAGCAGCTCGCTCAGATGCCCCAGGCATTCATGCGCCCACCAGACCGCAGCCCGATCAGGAAGCAGGTAGGCACAAAACGTGATTGCCTCTTCGGGAATGGGCCCGGCGAGGAGATCGCGGCAAAACTCGATCGAACGCTGCTCGGTTGGAAGGGCTCTCATGTCTCTGGCGACAGCGGGACAAGCCATGAAAAGATCCCGTGCCGTTTTGAATCGGAGCCCATTGGCCATGACGCCACGCCTTCATCGAGAACCAGTCGGTACTCAAGCCCCCGGCGTGGCGGCGGTCAAGTCTCAACTCGTGGGGACGGGAGATCGGCCGACACAGCCACGGGCTCAGCGTTTATTGACAGACAAATGCGTGGGAATTTGGTATATTCACCTTGGTAACATCCGATGCTCAACAGGAGTAACCGCTATGCGGTGGGCCAGTTCACCCTTGGTGTTGGCGGTCGTGGCTTTCTCGACCCATGTTTCCGCCGACCCTGTCCAGAAATCAGAAGACATCGTCAAGTTTTTTGCTGGCGCGGCCGACCTCGGCAAGTCGCGTGGGATTTGTGTCGGCACTGAGGAGCAGTGCAAGAGCAAGACCAAGGCAAAAGACGGGCCGGCCGACAAATCCAGTCTCGACATGCTGATCAATTTCGGGCTGGATTCGGCCGAACTCGACGCGACCGCACGCGCTGAACTCGAGGAGTTTGCCAAGGCCCTGAAGGACAGCCGGATCAGTACTTTCCATTTCGTCGTCGAAGGTTACACCGACGCTTCCGGTCCGGAGCACTACAATGAGCGGCTGTCGCAGCGACGAGCGCAATCGGTGACGTCCTTCCTCACATCCAGTGGCATCGAGGCTGACCGCATCAACGCGATCGGGTTGGGCGAAGCGCATCCGCGTAGCCCCAATCCATACGACGCCGTCAACCGCCGCGTGGAAATGCGTATAAAGGCCGAGTAGCGTACGCTGGTGCATGCCGCCTGAAACTGTGCAGCAGTGCGTCAGGAACTGAGTGGTAAGCGCAGCGGCAGGCCAGGCGAATGGGCTTGGAACGTTCGGCTGCGTTGCACGGGGTTGATCGGCAGCATATCCGGCACGCACGGCTTCCATCATCGGATCTGTCTGAACCTCGAGGAATGCCAATTGCTCGCGCGTCAGATAGGTGGTCGGCGCAAGACCATTCTTGGCTTGCCAGAGATGCCGATCGCCCGGCGGGTCTGCGGACCTATGTTTCCGTCAATGCGGCCAAGTTCGTTGCCCAACGCCTCGATGCGCAGGTGCAGGTCGATGCGGCTCTGGCGGTCAAGACCGATCGCACTTTCTGTCAATTCGGTGCCCGCTGTTTGCTTCACCTCGTCCGAAACGCGCTTCGAAGCCTCATCCCAAAGGCGTTGCTCGACTTCCCAGGATGGAGGATCGCTGGCAGCGGCCACAGGAGAGGGCGCCGCTGCGGGGTTCGACGCGTCGGCCGCTGGCTTTGCGGCAGGCGCCGCTGCCTCAGCGGGTTTTCTAAGGAAGACCTCACCGCCCAGCGACGCATTATGCCATGGCCTCTGCCGACCTTGCGTGGTTTCGGTCACTTCGCCGCGCACGCGTGTCAGCGCGCACTGGATTTCAACGCGGGCTCGGTCAGGTGCCTTGCGAGCGCCGTTGAGTAAGGAGTGTCAAAGCCGTTGCCCTCGAAAGCTATGGCGCCCGGATCCGTCGCATAGGCAATCAGCAGGCCACCTGTGCCCACACCGTCCGATTTTGCTTCCACCGGCGCCAGGCCGGGCGTTGCGCACGCTACGTGCACATGGGATCTCCGGCAGCACGAAGGGCGAAAGAAACGCGCTGGTGCCGGGCTATGTTATGTCGCCGGTCGAACGCCAACGGATGGGCGCCCGGTCGGAAGGCCCGCTTGTCGGGGGCGGCATCGAGCCTCTATTTCGTGCGCCACCTTTCGTGCGCTACCGCTTGAGTATCCGTCGTCGCTACTCTATATGATGCGTGATGATTGATGCGCACCAAGGAGGGCGATATGAGAACGACACTGGCGATCGATGACGACGTCCTGGTCGCGGCCAAGGCCATGGCCCGGCAGCAGGACCGCAGCGTGGGCGAGATCATCACCGATCTCGCCCGGCGCTCGCTGCGCCGCCCGCAAGCCGGCGGCGAGCGCAACGGGATACCTCTGCTGTCGCCTCGGCCGGGTGCACCTCCTGTCACGCTTGAGACGGTCAATGCCTTGCGTGACGAGTTGCTGTGACCTTCCTGCTCGACATCAATGTGTTGATCGCGCTGATCGATCCCGGCCATGTCGCCCATGACGACGCCCATGGCTGGTTCGAAGTGACCGGTCACGCCGCATGGGCCACCTGTCCCACTACCGAAAACGGCGTCATGCGCATCGTCGGAAACCAAAAATATCCTAATTCTCCCGGCTCGCCTGCCGTCGTTGCGCAAATCGTCACCAAGTTGCGAGCCCTGCATGGGCACAGCTTCTGGTCCGACGATGTGAGCCTGGTTGGCTCCGTCGACATCGATGCGGCGAAAATCCTGACCTCGGCACAGGTCACCGATACCTATCTTCTTGCGCTCGCCAAGGCGCATGGCGGCCAACTTGCGAGCTTTGACCGCAAGCTGTCGGGGGCGGCCGTGAAGGCCGGGAAGACTACACTACACTTGATCCCCACAAGGTAGACCGCGGGGCTCTTTCTGTCAGGGGTATATACCGGCAAAGGATCAGCCGTTGAGCGCGTCCTTGATGGCCTTAGCCGGCGTGAAGGACAGCTTCTTCCGGAATGAGATGCCCCCACCCTAAAACTTTCTTATACAGAATTAGCATCGCTGTTGGGCCGAGCTGGTGCGCGTATCGGCCTCACTGGCGATTGCAGTACCCCCTTGCGCGCTTGCGCGCGCGCGGGGGAATTCCTGTATAAGCGATAACAGTCGACTTGGCGACCGGTCCTTACTGTCGTCGCTCCAGACCGGCGACCACCCCTATGCCACTTTTTCTTTCTCGCCATCTCGCTCGTTATTAATCTTGCCCTTTCGTGGGAGGGCTGTGTGGTGTCGGAAACAGGTGAGCAGGAAATACTATCGGCAGCTTGGCGGCATGAAGAAATCTTAAGAAATGCATTCCGAGATACGTTTCTGGATGTGAAGCTAACGACAATCTTCAATTTGGTTCGTATATAATCGTGTTGTGAACGCGTAATTGAGGAGCTCCCGAAATGAACGCAAAGCTCAAAAACAAAGCCCGTCGCAAGATAATTCTTGATGGATACCTTAATAACGAACCGTTGAAAGATATTGCGACCAAGATCGGATGCTCACTGGGGAGTTTAAGAGTCAGCGCCAGTAACTCGGTTGCACTCGAACCCCGACGGAGGCGGCGGAATTTCGGCGTGGCTTTCATATCCCGGAACACAAACGGGAAGATTACAACCAGTTGATGATCTATGGACGGTATAAATCTCGCGATTGCGCGCAAATTTTGGGACTATTAACAGTGCAATCATCAGGTTTCGAGTAAGGTTATTACAATACAATCCGGACGATATTATCACTTAAAAACTTTTCTGTAAATCCCGAATAACTTGCTTCAGGCTGGTGAAACTTTGGGTAGGGGTAGAAAATGACTCTGATGGATAGACACAGTGATGCTGTTTCGGGTAACCGATACATTGCGATAACGACCAAGTATAACCATGAGGCGCATACGACGCGGCCCTCTTATGCTTTTCCTCCAGATCGTGCATCGGGCGCAGGGGTCGGGGAGCCAAGAGCACGCAGCCTGGAATCCGTAACCGGCATGCTTGATCGCATCGGCTGCGGCTATCTCGTGCTGAACCGCGAGAGGAAAGTGGTCGAATGGAACGCAGCCGCTCAAACCACGCTGGAGCGCCAGGGAGAAGTGGCCGGTACGGCCAGCGGGCTTTCGGTGGCCTTGAGGCGGCTGATCGCGAATGTTCCGGCCCATTTCCTGCCGGGCTCACTATCGTGGGTGGTGATCCGCAGCAGCGGCGACAGGCCTGTGATATTGAACGAGAACGGGTTTATCGCTCCTGACGGAACGAGCATTGTGGCGTTACTGGACCGCGAGAACAGGTCGGGGCCAAATCCTCAGACACTGCAAAAGATGTTTGGCTTGACGAGCGCGGAAACGCACCTGGCGTTGCGCTTGGCTCAGGGCGATGCGCCGCTGGAGATCGCCCGCAATTGGCGCCTCAGCCGCACCACGATCCGCTCCCAGCTTGCCTCGCTGTTCGCCAAGACCGAAACGAAACGTCAGGCGGAACTGGTGGCTCTTCTTGGGCACATTTCAGTCTTGCCATAACTGACGAATCCGATCTATGCCGGCGCCTACGCTTTTGGCCGACGCGGAACGCGCGTTTTGATGGAAGACGGCCGCAAGCGCGTTGTGCGCGACAGCATTCGCCGGAACTGGAAGGATTGGGAGGTTTTGATCCGCGACCACCACGAGGCATATATTTCCTGGGAGGAGTTTGAGAGGAATCAGCACCTGATTGCTAACAACGCCAACGAGGAAGCGGGTGAGCCCTTCCCAATGGGCAAGACCATAGCGGATGTCTTCGGCCAGCTTTGAGCCCGAGGAGATCATCGACAATTGCTTTTCAAACCACGG
>NZ_JAMYQT010000046.1:0-40734 GCF_040320985.1 Mesorhizobium sp. M0571 | reverse complement strand
GCGACGGTGAGCGCCGCAACGGCCGCCCGTCACATCCGTGCGGCGGTTGCCGGGAGACAGCCCGGCATGTTCGCTCGGATGCGTGAGGCGTTCGTCGGATAAACCCGGCGCCGTTTCGCAGCATCATTTTTGAAGCGGCTCGCATGGAAAGCCGCCGCCGTAGCGCAGGCAAGCGCTCCCCACACCGGGCCGGTGGGTCATCTCCGACAGGACCGAAAGCACGTTGCGAGGACTCGGCGAGCGCAACGACATTATCAAGACCATGCAGCGGGCGCTGGAGGAGCACGGCCTCGCCCATGAGCGTGGCGCGGCGCAATACGAAATGCACCGGCGGACCATCACCGAGCCGGTCGTCGGCCGTGTGCTCGCCAAGCGCCTCGCCGGCGACGAGATGAGCGATAAGCTGTCGCTCGTCATCGATGGCATCGACGGTCGCACGCATTATGTCGAGACCGCGGATGCGGCAAAGCTCGACGACATCCAGCGCGGCCATATCGTGGCGCTTGATCCATCCTGCCGAAGGAGGAGCCGCGTGCGGCCGACCGCAACATCGGCAGCGTAGCCGGCGAGGACGGTGTCTATCGGCCGAGCAGACACCTGGAGGCGATCCGCGAGACATTTTTGGAGCAGGGCAAGGACCCGGATGCCTTCGTCCGTTTCCATGTTCGCCGTCTCGGAGCACTGCGCCGGGCCGGCCACGTCGAACGCACCGACGAAGACCACTGGCGCGTTCCGCAAGACCTGTCCGAGCGCGGCATCGCCTACGATGCCCGCAACCGCGGCAAGGACTTCTCCGTCCGCGTGCTCTCGATGCTCGATCTGACGCGCACATCGGCAGCGACGGTGCCACCTGGCTCGACCGGGAGCTTACGGCCAGGACCCCTGTGCCGCTGGTGAGGTCAGGCTTTGGTCTCGACGTCGACAACGCTCTCGACAGACGGGCTGCCCAGCTCGTCAGGATGGGCCATGCCGAACACGATGCGACCAGTGGGACGATCACCTTCTCGCGAGACCTTGTTGCCACGCTGGAGCGCCAGGAGGGTCGCGCGCGTCGGCAAGCAAATGGCCGCTGCGTGCGGCCTCACCTTCGCGCCCGTCCGGCCCGGCAACCATGTCAGCGGCACGCTCCTCGGCCCGATCAGTCTTGCCAGCGGGCGCTTTGCCATGCTGGACGATGGGCTCGGCTTTCGGCTCGTTCCCTGGCAGCCAATGCTGGAAGGGCGCATCGGCCAGCACATCACCGGCGTCGTGCAAAACAGCGGCGGCATCGACTGGAGTTTCGGCAGAAAACGCGGCCTGGGGATCGGGATGTGAGGGCCGGTCCAGCCAAACGCCGCAGGTGGGGCGAGAGCGGTAACTCTTGTCTGGCCCGCAATGAGAAGTTCGCGCCATCTGCAGATCTTCGTTGAGGACTGCGGCGATATGGGAAAGAGGATACAAAGCGGCCCTTGTGGGAGGCGTCCACGGCGTGACGGCCGGATTGAGGTGCGCGCCCGAGACGGCCCAACCGCGTAAGCTAGGGCGGTTACAGCGACGCCGAAGCTGAGGCCGATGCCCAGCGACCGCGCCGGCAGCAGCCCGCCAAAGCCGCCTGTCACCACTGACGCGCAGCCGATGAAGACAAGACAGAAGTGCCGAAAAGCTCGGCGGCGAACGCTTTCATGATCGTATCCCTTGGAATTCTGAGGCCGCACTCTTCACGACTCGAGTCGAATTCAATGCGCCGCTACGGCCATGGACCGGCGGTATGCAGCTAGATTTCTACCCTACACGGACGGATAGAATACCAAGCGACGCGCTCGCAGGGTGGCGTCAGACGCTGTGGGGGATTTTATCGATCGAGACCCGATGATCCTGAACTTCGCGCAGGCCCGGGATATTCTCGGCCAGAACGCGCGATGCAGCCCGGTCCTCTTTGGACCGATAGGTACCCCAAAATGAACCGCCCCGACTGTCACTGTCACGTCGGAATCGCCGACCGATGGCCACGGCGCAGCCCGGAGCGCCTCCAGGAGTTGATCCCGAATACTGCTGTTGTTGGCCGCGGTTCGGACGAGTGGGCTTTCTCTAGCAGTCGCCAGCGGCGATCCAGTCCGGACACTTCGGTGCTTCCGCCGCCCGCAATGCGCTCAGAAATCCATATCCATGTCGTGATGATGATGCTCGTGACCGGGAAGCTCCGGCGGCGGCGGGCCAGGCCCTTCGGCCACCATGACTTCCGTTGTAAGGAGAAGGCCCGCAACCGAGGCCGCGCCCTGGAGCGCCGTGCGCACCACCTTGGCCGGGTCGATGATGCCCTTTGACACCAGATCCCCGTACACGCCCGATTGGGCATCGTAGCCATAGGCGTTGTCGTCGTTTTCGAGGATCCCGGCGATGACGACCGAGCCTTCCAGGCCGGCATTGATCGCGATCTGCCGAGCCGGCCAAGTGATCGCCTTCCTGACGATCGCGATGCCGACCTGCTGGTCCTCGTTGCCGCCCTTGAGCTTCTTGAGCGCCCTGCCGGCGCGCAGCAAGGCGACCCCGCCGCCCGGGAGAATGCCCTCTGCGACCGCGGCTCTTGTCGCGTTCATCGCGTCATCGATGCGATCCTTCTTCTCCCTGACCTCGACTTCGGTGGCACCGCCGACCCGGATCACGGCGACGCCACCGGCGAGCCTGGCCAGCCGCTCCTGGAGCTCCTCGCGGTCGTAATCGGAGGTGGTTTCCGCAAGCTCGAGCTTGATCTCAGCGATGCGGGCCTCGATGCTTGCCCGCTTGCCGGCGCCGCCGACGATCGTGGTGTTTGCCTTGTCGATCATCACCTTCTTGGTGCGCCCGAGCATATCGAGGGAAGCATGCTCGAGCTTGATGCCCAAATCCTCCGAGATCACCGTTCCGCCGGTCATCAGCGCGAGATCCTGCAGCATCGCCTTGCGGCGGTTTCCGTAGGCCGGCGCCTTGACTGCTGCAACCTTGAGAGCGCCGCGCAACTTGTTGACCACCAGCGCCGCAATCACCTCACGCTCGACATCCTCGGCGATGATGAGCAGCGGCTTGCCGGCCTGCACCACCTTCTCCAGCAGCGGCAGTATTTCGTTCAGGCTGGAAAGTTTCTTCTCACTGATGAGGACATAGGCATCCTGCATCTCGACCCGCATCTTTGCGCGATTGGTGATGAAATGGGGCGAGATATAGCCGCGGTCGAACTGCATACCCTCGACGAATTCGAGTTCGGTTTCGAGCGACGTCCCGTCCTCGACAGTGATCAGGCCGTCATTGCCGACCCTCTTCATGGCGTCGGCTAGGCAGCGGCCAATCTCCCTATCGCCGTTGGCCGAGATGGTGCCGACTTGCGCAATCTCGACGTTCGAAGTGACCTTCGTGGCGTTGTTCTTGAGTTCCGCGACGACGGCTTCGACCGCTAGATCGATGCCGCGCTTCAGGTCCATGGGATTCATGCCAGCGGCCACCGCCTTGGCGCCCTCCCGGACGATCGCATGCGCGAGCACGACGGCGGTGGTCGTGCCGTCGCCGGCCTGATAGGAGGTTCTTGTTGCGATCTCGCGCACCATCTGGGCGCCCATGTTCTCGAACTGGTTGTCGAGCTCGATTTCCCTGGCGACGGTCACGCCGTCCTTCGTGACCCGCGGCGCGCCGTGCTCCCTGCCGATCGCGACGTTGCGCCCTAGCGGGCCAAGCGTGACGCTCACCGCATTCGCCAGGGTGTCAATGCCGCGCAGCATTCTGTCGCGAGCCTCGAACGAGAACATGATTTCCTTGGCAGCCATTTTCCTTGAACCTTAAGACCCAATCTTCGGGGAACGTCCGGGCAAGGCGAAGCCTCATTCGGCCGCTCAGGCGAGATTGTCCCGTGGCAGCCCGAGCCGATTCCAGACATCGGACAGAGCTGCCGCGAGCCGATCAATCATGATGTCCTCATGACAGGGTGTCGGCGTGATGCGCAGCCGCTCAGTTCCCTTCGCCACGGTCGGATAATTGATCGGCTGGATATAGATGTCGTGCTCGCTCAGCAGCAGGTCGCTCGCCGCTTTGCAATGCGCCGGATCGCCGACTGCGACCGGAACGATATGGGTGTCGCCCAGGATGACCGGCAGCGCAGCGGCCCCCAGCGCCGCCTTTACCCGCCGGACGCGGTCCTGCTGGCGCTTGCGCTCCCACTGCGAGGTTTTCAG
The DNA here is from genome assembly GCF_040320985.1 of Mesorhizobium sp. M0571. Lineage (NCBI taxonomy): Bacteria > Pseudomonadati > Pseudomonadota > Alphaproteobacteria > Hyphomicrobiales > Phyllobacteriaceae > Mesorhizobium > Mesorhizobium sp. M0571. The sequence goes on along the minus strand of NZ_JAMYQT010000046.1, from coordinate 36,556 downwards.
ATGCCTGATCGCCGCTGTGGCCGCGGCGCAGATCGCCGGCGGCAACGCGGTGGTGAAGATGAAATCCGGAGCATAGGAACGAACCGCATCGATCAGCACAGCACTTCCCGTGATATAGCCGCCGAGGCAGCCGAAGGCCTTGGCGAGCGTGCCTTCGATCACATCGATCCGGTTCATGGCGCCGTCGCGCGCAGCGATGCCGGCGCCGCGAGGGCCGTAAATGCCCACAGCATGGACCTCGTCGAGATAGGTCATTGCGCCGTAACAATCGGCGATATCGCAAATGCGATTGATTGGCGCGACGTCGCCGCCCATCGAATAGAGACTTTCGAAGACGATGAGTTTTGGCCGATCCGGACCCGCCGCCTTCAACAATTCCGCGAGATGATCGACGTCGTTGTGGCGGAAGATGCTCTTCTCCTTACCGGACCGGCGGATGCCCTCGATCATCGAATTGTGGTTGAGCGCATCGGACAGGATCAGACAACCGGGGATCAGCTTGGCGATGGTCGAGATGCCAGTCTGGTTCGACACATAGCCGGACGTGAAGACCAGTGCCGCCTCCCTGCCGTGGAGATCGGCAAGCTCGCCCTCGAGCTCTACGAGCGGATGGCTGGTGCCGGAGATATTGCGCGTCCCGCCGGCCCCCGTTCCCAGGCGGGTACTCATCGGAGGTCCAAATCGCCGCGGCGCAATGACGTTCTTTACGCCGCCAGGTTTGCCGGTGTGCAACGCTGTGGGTTCCGCCATCGCCCGATTCCCCTGCTTGCATACGAATTATGTCGAAGCGCGATCCGCGCCGATCCCGCTCGCATCGTTCTTCACGACCCGCGTTCAGGAAGGTCGAAGTTGAGCTGCAACATTCGCGCTATGTTTATCAGAATCGTCTCGCAGACCTTATCTTGATTAGGATCCAGATATTTGACAGTCCAGTTTGCCCCGTTCTCCTTGGTTTCGAGCCGCTGAATCACAAAATCGGTGACGTCCCCGCATCCCGGCTCCTTATGAAGATCCGCGAGGATCAATGCCTTAAGCTCCGAAGCTTCCTTTGTATGTCTTTGCATGGCCGCTCTCCTTCCGGAAGACAACTTCTATGGATCGATCAACTGCAAAATCATGATCTCCGTCAGGGATCGTGTCATCGCACCAGTTCACGCAACCTAGCGGCGATGCCGCTGCTTGGTGTGTCAGAGTCTAGCCCCTCCACGAATTGCCCCTGCGGGTTCATGATGTAGATGTGGGTGCCGTGATCCATTAGGTAGTCGCCACCGCCCGCTTCGCCCTGGCGCGCCACGCCATAGGCGCCATATGCCTCCGAAACCGCAGCGATTTGTTGTGGGCTGCCGGTCAGCCCCACGATGCGCGGATCGAACGCCGCGGTAAAGCTTCCCATCACCTCAGGCGTGTCGCGTTCGGGATCGACGGTGATGAAGAGCGGTTGCAGTTTTGCGGCGTCGGGGCCGAGTTCCTCAATCGCCGCGGCGATTTCGGACAGAGTCGTCGGACAGATGTCGGGACAAGACGTATAGCCGAAGAAAACCAGCAGCCATTTGCCGCGATAAGTGTCATCGGTGACCGTCGTTCCGTCCGGCGCCGTGAGCGTGAAGGGGCCACCGACCGTCACAGGCGCCGTGTCAGCTCGCACGAGCGGTTGGCAGATCGACAGGGCCGCTGCGAATATGATGCAGAAGAGGGTATGCGGACCGTAGGCCCAGGGGCGGAGGAGTCCATGCCGTCGCTTCATCAAGTACCTCCGGCACTTCGAGAATGACGCGCCAAAACCCCCGCGTGTGTTTGTGATTAACAAACTCGCCTAAACCGCCCCACTTTATCATATTTTGTTGCTGGATGGCTAGACATGGCACTGGTTTGGCTCTATTTTTAAAAGTTGCCCCTCATCTCTCTTGAAGGAGGTGGCTTTTATGACGATTCGCGAATTGATGAGCGGACTAGCGGCCATCGCTTTCGTGGCGGCAATGTCCGCGCCTGCGCAAGCCTACGAAGTGGGTCCGGTCACGGGAGGCGGAACGATCGAGGGTACGATCGTCTACCGCGGCGATGTGCCGACAACAAAGATCATCCCCACCAAGAATATCGAGGTGTGCGGCGACCCCCGCGAGGAGCCGCTGATCGAAGTCGGCAGCGATCAGGCCGTGCTGAACGCGGCGGTGCAGCTGGTCGACGTGGCACAGGGAAAGGCCTGGCCGCAGCCCGGAAAGCTGCCTGAGCTTAACAACCTCAAATGTCGCTTTGAGCCCGCGGTGCAGATGATACCGGCCGGATCGTTGGAGGTGGTCAACAGCGACCCAGTGCTCCACAACACCCACGGCTATTATGGCAAGCGCACCGCCTTCAACGTGGCGTTGCCCAATAAGGGCCAGCGTATACCGGTCGAACTGAAGCGTGCCGGCACTGTCCGCATCGATTGCGACGCGCATGGCTGGATGGAGGGCTGGGTCTATGTGGTGGACAATCCTTACTACGCGGTCACCGGCGCCGATGGCAAATTCAGCATAACCGATGTTCCGCCGGGGGAATACAAGCTCGTGGCGATCCATCCCTTCACCGGGCCCATCGAGCAGCCTGTAACGGTAGAGGAGAATAAGGCCACCAGTCTGACGATTGAACTGAAAAAATAACAAAATGGGCGACCCACTGATTCAACAGGGTCGCGTTCCTGCGAGAAGACCGACGCTTTAAGAAACGGTCTGCACTGAGGAGGAACCCTGATGTCTGACGAGCTTGACCGCATTCGGCGCGAAATGCATGCGGTGCTGCAGCAGCCTGGCGTACGCCCCGACGACTCGCTCCAAATCACCCGCCGCACCTTCATTCACAGATCGCTGCTGTTCGGCGCTGCTTCCGTCGGCCAGACCTTCGCGTGGTGGCCGCTGCTCAACACCATCGACGTCGCTCACGCCGCCGAAGCGCCCTTCAAGTTTGCCTGGATTTCGGACACCCATCTCTACGAGAGATCCCTCAACACGCGCTTCGTCGACAAGGTGGTGCGCGCCGTGCAAGAGGTCCAGGCCATGGATCCGCCGGCCGACTTTCTGATCTTCGGCGGCGACCTGGCCCAGCTCGGAAAGATCGAGGAACTTGAGCTTGGCGTTGAGCTCCTCAAGGATCTGACGATCAAGAAATACTACATCCCGGGCGAGCATGACTGGTATCTGGATATGGGCAAGAAGTGGGGCGAGTTGTTCGGCCAACCCAACTGGACCTTCGATCACAAGGGCGTGCGCTTCATTGGGCTCGATACGGTCAGCCGGGGACCGGACTACTGGACAGCGAAGAAGATGACGCCAGAGGAGCGCATGGGCCATATGGCTACCCTCGACGGCACGGTTGCCGGCGCGTGGGCCGGCGTCGGCCGCGACCAGCTCGACTGGATGCAGAAGACACTCGCCGACTGGGATAAGTCCAAACCGATCGTCATCTTCAGCCATAATCCGCTGTACGAGTACTACCCGCCCTGGAACTTCTGGGTGCGCGACTGGCGCGAAGTGAATGACGTGCTGAAGCCTTATACCAAAGTCACCAACATCCACGGTCATGTGCACCAGGTGCTCTACAACGAGATCGGCAGCATGCGCTCGATCGGCATGCTGGCGACCTCCTGGCCGTGGCCGTATGCGCCGGAAGGCCTGCCCAAGCTTACCAAGCCGATGATCCGTGTCGATCCGGGCGATCCCTTCGACGGGGTCGGTTGGGAAACCGTGAACGTCAACGCCGACGATAAGGTCGATGTCGAGTACATCATGTGGGGCCGCAAGGAGGTGTTCGTCCAGTCGCCGGAGGACCACGACAAGAGCGTTGCGGAGGTCATACGGTCACGCATCGCCGACAAACAGTACCCATGGGCAAATCCATAAGGGCGGTGGCTATGATAAACACATCGACATTCCTGTGCATTCTGAGGCGTTCCAGCGTCGCCGGAGCAGTCGTCGCAGCTGCCGTCGTCGGGCCGGCCAGTGCCAACAAGGATCCGGTGACGCCAAAGCAGCTGAAACTCTATCAAGAAGCGTTCATGGAGGAGGTCAGGAAAGGAGACCTCCTGTTCCATGGTGATGCGGCGATGAAGGAGCAATTGGGCGTCAAGCTGTCGAACACCGGGTGGGCCTGCGCCATGTGCCATCCGATGGCCTCCGATACCCACCCGCAGGCGTTCCCGAAGTTCCAGGCGTCGATGGCCAAGTTCGCGACACTGCGCGACATGATCAACTGGTGCATCGAGAAACCGAGCCAGGGCGAGAAGATCGATCCCGAATCGGAGGCGATGAAGGCGCTCGAGGCGTACATCACCTGGTCGAACAGCGGCTCGGTGTTGGTGCCAGGCAAATACTAGTCTCGTCGATAGCCGGGGGCACCGGCTTCAGGGAGCGCGAAGCGAGTCCGCCATCGGAGTGATACCTCGATGGGGAACGGTGGGCTTAAAGCAGTCGTGCGGCCCGGGAACCGCGCGGGAAGGGCTATGCGTTGGCAGAGACTGCGATGGTGCTGCGCGGCAAGTTCGCGAATGTGGACCTGGATGCGCTGGTCGACAACCGGGTCGTGCGGACCTGGCTTTATTTCGGCATGTTCTGGCTGATGGTGACGCCATCCGTCGGCGTCATGATTTCGGGCACCTTCAACTACCCCGACTATCTCGGATCGGGGAACCTCGAGCTCACCTTCGGCCGGCTGCGCCCGGTCCACGTCAACGGTGTCATCTTCGGCGCCTTCTCGACGCTTTTCATCGGCCTTTGCTACTATCTCGTGCCGCGTCTGTCGGGGGTGCGGGTGATATGGTCGGAGTGGTCGGTTCTTCTCGCATGGGTCTGGAACGTCGCAACGCTTGCCGGTTTGGTCGGCTTGCTGCTCGGCGACAGTGACGGTTTGGAAGCCGGAGAGCTTCCGCTCTACGCGAAGGTCGCATTCTTCATCGTGGTGGCTGTTGCTACCGCGCAGTTCCTGATCACGATCAGTCGAAGGCTCGAGCCGGCGATCTATGTCGCGCTATGGTACCTGATCGCCACTTTCGTGTGGACGACAATGAACTTCGTGCTTGGAAGCTTCATCCTGCCATACACGATCTCGGGCATCAACAGCGCCGCCTTCCATGGCCTCTATCTCCACTACATCGTCGGGCTGTGGATAACGCCCGCGGGCTACGTGATCATCTACTATTTCCTGCCGGTCAGCGCGCGAAATCCGCTCTATGCCCATAAGCTCTCGCTGGTAGGCTTCTGGTCCCTGGCACTGTTCTACCCGTTCGTCGGCATTCACCATTACCTCTACAGCCCGATCGCGGACTGGGCCGAGACCTTGGCCATCGTCACGTCGATGCTGCTGATCATTCCGGTGTGGACGGTGCTGGTGAACTTCTTCGGCACCATGATGGGCAGGTGGCATGAGTTCGGCAGGAACTTGCCGGCGAAGTTCCTGATCATGGGCTCGCTCATGTATCTCGTCGGCTGCTTCCAGGGCTCGACCGAGGCGCTGCGGCAGCTGCAGCAGCCGACCCATTTCACCGATTTCGTCATCTCGCATTCGCATCTCACCGTGTTCGGCACCTTCGTCGTCTGGGCGATGGGGGGCCTCCTCTATACTTGGCCGCGGCTGTTCGGGCGCGAACTCTGGTCCTTCAAGCTCGGCAACTGGTCGTTCTGGCTGATCACCGTCGGCATCACGACCATGGGCCTGGTCCTCACAGCGGGCGGGCTGCAGCAGGGTTATCAATGGATGAATGGGGTCGAATGGCTCGACTCGCTCGTCTGGATGAAGCCCTACTGGCTGGCGCGGACCCTGGCAGGCATCAGCATGGATTTCGGTATGTCGCTGCTGGTGGTGAATCTGATGCTGACCGCACTGACCAGCCCGGCGACTGAGGCGCGACGCGCCCGCGGGCCGGTGGAGGCGCCTATCCCGGCCCCGGCGGGAGGGCCCGCGCAGTGAACGTTCGCTTCTTCGCGCTGTTCGCCGGCGTCTTCTGTATCACCCTTGCGGTGATCACGCAGGGCGTGCTGCCCTTCGTGGAGCCGTCCTCGCGAACTACGCGCGTGACCTCGGTGGTGCGCACGGATTTCGGCCAGCTGAAATGGACGGTTTCAGAGGCGACGGACTACACCGAGCAGCAGCGTCGCGGCCGCAACATTTACCTGCGCGAAGGCTGCTGGTACTGCCATTCGCAATTCGTGCGGCCGGTGACCGGCGAGATCCGCCGCTGGGGACCGGTCAGCGAGGCGGGCGAATACGCCTATGACGTGCCGCACCTGTTAGGCACACGCCGGATCGGACCGGACCTGACGCGCGTCGGCCTGAAATACAGCGACGAATGGCACCTGGCGCACTTCTACAATCCGCGGATGCTGGTGCCGGACTCGATAATGGCGCCGTATCGCGGCCTCTTCCACGAGCCCGATGCAGCCGTCCGTATCGTTGACGACGGAGCTGGCAATCGGACCCTGGAAAGGACAGAGGCCACCAAAGGCCTGTTCGACTTCGACAGCAAGCAAGCGATCCAGCTGACGCCCAATGCGTACGGGTTGCTGTTCGTGCCGCTGAAGGCGCGCGAAAGAAAGCCGATCATCCTGACGCCGAACGACGAATACACAGGCGAAACCGTCAGCATCGCGGCGGAGACGGAATCGCTGGCGGCGCTTGTTTCCTACGTCCAGAAGCTCGGCACGAACCGGGGTAAATGGCGCGATCTTTTCGAGCCGCAAAGCCTGGAGGTCATGGATGCGACGATGCCGCGCTCCGAGGAATGGATTGCTTATGGCAAGGAAGTCTATGAGCGCCGCTGCATCGGTTGCCACGGTGCCAAAGGCGACGGCAACGGGCCGGCCGCCACCTTTATGTTTAACCAGCGGCCCAGGAACTTCACGTCCGCAGTCTTCAAGTTCAGATTGACAAAGGAGCCCCTGCCCACGGACGGCGACATGCTGCGCACCATTACCCGCGGCATCCGCGGCACGGCAATGCCCCCTTGGTACGAACTGCCGCTCAACGATCGGCTGGCGGTGATCCAGTACATCAAGTATGAGCTAGCGGTTGACCGTTCCAATCCCGCCAGTCCTTACGCTTTCTTCGTCGAGGAACCGCCTGGCCCACCGTTGTATATCGGGCGCCCGCCGACCCCGTCCCAGACGATGCTGGACCGTGGCAAGGAGGTTTGGCAGGTGGCGAAGTGCTGGGAGTGCCACGGCCAAGGTGGCAAGGGCGACGGCGAGAAGGCGGCCGGCCTCAAGGATGATATCGGGTTCGCCACCGTGCCGGCCGACCTCACCAGCGGCCAGTTCAAGTCTGGCCCGGCCGTCGAAGACATCTTCCGGACGATAACTACCGGCCTCAGCGGCACGCCGATGCCGTCCTATCGGGATGCCTTTCCGGACGAGGACCGGTGGGCGCTTTCCTATTTCGTGGTGGCGCTTTCCGCCTATAAAGACCCGCTCTCGCTGCAGCCGCTGTCGATCAAGAAGGAGGCCCGCGCGGCGCTGAACGATCTGGAACTGGTCGCTGACAAGCCGGAGCGAGCCTATGTGCCCGATCCGTCGGTGCCGGCGTCCGGCCCGCCAGCTCCGCCTGGCGAGGAACAGGCGCCCGCCGGAGGTTAGCGCATGCTCGGTTTTGAAGTCACCGGACCCTATGCGGGCGCCATGCTGATGAGCCTGGCGGCCCTGTTCTTGTTCATCTGGGGCGTCCTGTCCGGCGCGTTGAGCGGCACCGATAAAGCCGCCAACGGGTTTTTTGAAAGGGAAATGGAGAATGAGCGATCTGCAGAGCAGCGATCCGGAGAGCCCGACGCATCCGGAACTGGATGTGCGTCAAAGCTCGCACCCTGAACTGGAGGACTATGCCGGCGGCCTGATACAGGCGCGTGTGGGATTCATTCCGCTATGGCTTCTCGTCGTGTACGTGCTGCTGTTCGCCTGGGGGCTGTACTACATGTATGCTTATTGGGGCGGGCTCGGGCCCGGCCGTCTGTTCTAAGTAGGCGGTCCGCAAAGGCTGGTAAGACAGGAGTGATGGAGACCATGATAGCCAAAATTCTCCTTGGGGTCGCCGCATTGAACCTCCTTTTCCTGTGCTTCGAGCTGGCGATAAACGTGCTTCGTCTTTATTTCGGCTGACATAGGAGCAGCGGATGCTACAGGACACCGTCTTCAAGCTTGCTGACGCCGGCTTGCCGCAGATGCTTGGCTTCCTCATCTATGGCGGCTGCACCGTCGGCTTTATCCTCTTTCTTTTATATCTTGTGCGGCAATAGCGCCGCGTCCGCGCCACTGCGCAAACGCCAATGATCTACTACCTCGTGATCTTCACCGCTGGATTTGCAGGCAGCTTTCATTGCATCGGCATGTGCGGCGGCTTTGCCTGCGCGCTGGGCCGCGATCAGCGAGGGGGAGGCGCAACCGTCCTTCGCCACCTGCTCTATAATACCGGCCGATTGACAACCTATTGCTTTCTGGGCGGGCTCGCGGGCGCGATCGGTCAGGTCATCTGCAGCACGCAAGGTCTAACGGCGGCGCCGCTCTTGAACGGCTCCCTCGACATCGCCCAACGAATTCTCGCAATCGTCGCTGGCCTGCTCATGATTGCCATGGCGTTGCAGTTCTTCGGCTTGCTGCAGGTCTTTCATCGCCTTGCGATCGGATTTGGCGGCAGCACATTTGCATTGTCCCTGCGCGGTCTGTTGACGGCCCGGAGCAGCGCCGCACCGCTCGCCTTTGGCGTTTTCAACGGCTTCCTGCCATGTCCCCTGGTCTATGCCTTCGCCGCCCAGGCGGCGAGCACCGCCGGAGCGCTTCCCGGGTTTCTCGTCATGGCATCGTTCGGACTGGGAACCTTCCCCGCGATGTTGATGATGGGCGGCGTTGGCCGGATACTCGGGCCAGCCTGGCGGCGGCGCGGCGTGCGGCTGGCTGGTGGCTTTATTCTTTTGCTCGGCGTCATCACGCTCGGCCGTGGTCTCCTGCCTTCCGACGCGCATATCGGCCTTGCCTGGCTGGGCGGACATCCCGCATGACTGCGCATGGCAATATCCTCTGTAGCCATTGTTCGCTGCCCGTCGGCCTGCGCCCGATGGAGCGCAGGCTCAACGGTGAGGCTTGCGCGTTCTGCTGCTACGGCTGCTGCATCGCCTTTCAGGTGAAGAGCGGCAGACACGAAGAGTGGGAAGCCGCCTGGCTTCTGATCCGGCTCGGCGTGGGAGGCTTTCTCTCCATGAATATCATGATGTTCAGCCTCCTCCTCTATTCGGACGCGTTCACCGGCGTCGATGCGGGCGTGCTGCCGTGGATTCACTTTTTGCTCTGGATCTTCGCCACGCCGGCGGTGGTGGTTCTCGGCGGACCCTATCTGCGCGACATGTGGCTCAATGGCATTCAGGGACGAGTGACGTCGTCGGCACTCATCGTGCTTGGCGTCGCTGCCGCTTACCTCTATTCGGCATTTGCCGTGTTCGAGGGCAGCACGCATGTCTATTTCGACACCGCCGTGATGGTGCTGATGCTATTCACAGTTGGCCGCTATCTCGAGGCTGTTGGCCGCGCCAGGGCGGCGCGCGACCTCGAACCACTTCTGGCCGCAGAAAGCGAGAGCGCGACCGCGGTCGATGGCGCGGCAGAGATCCGCCGTCCGGTGCGGGAGGTGACGGCCGGCATGCTGGTGCGGGTCCGGCCGGGCGAGCGCATTCCGGTCGACGGCGTGGTTGTCGAGGGGGAATCGAACACCGATGAAGCCGTGATTACCGGAGAAAGCCGGCAAGTGACAAAGCGCGCCGGCTCCAAGGTGATTGCCGGTAGTATCAATATCGACGGCCCGCTCCTGATCCAAAGCAGCGGTGACGGAACCGCAACCCGCTGGGCACGGATTTGCCGGTCGGTGCGCGAAGCGCTGGGCCGTCGCAGTCCAACCCAGCGCCTTGCCGATCGCGTCGTTGGCGTGTCCGTGCCGCTCGTCCTCGCCCTCGGCGGGCTGACGATCGTTTACTGGGCCCAGTCATTGCCGTTCGATCGGGCGTTGCTGACTGGCCTCTCGGTGCTGGTGGTTGCCTGTCCTTGTGCCGTCGGCCTCGCTGCTCCGATGGCGATATCGCTCGGCATCGGCCGGCTGGCGCGGCACGGCTGCCTCGTCCGCGACCCCGGCGTGCTCGAGACCCTCGCGCGTGTACGGTTGCTCGCCTTCGACAAGACCGGCACTCTGACGGCGGGCAAAGCGCGTCTCGTCGGCGTCGACCGCGAGGAGGTCGGCATCGACGAAGTACTGGCGCGCGCCGCCGGTCTGGAGCGCCATTCCGAGCATGGTCTGGCGCGGGCCATCGCGGCAGCCGCCGCTCAGCGGTGCATCTCGCCGCTCGTCACCCGCGAGGTCCGGACGGTTCCCGGCCGTGGCATCCGCGGCAGCGCCGAAGGCCGGCCCGTGGCGGCAGGGAACGGCAGATTGATGAATGATCTGGGCTGGCCGCTTCCCCCCTCGCTGGCCGAGCGTGCGCGGTCGCTGGAGGCGAGCGGTCATTCGGTGGTCTATGTCGGTTGGGGCGAGCGGGTTCACGCCGTGCTGTCGCTCGATGATTCGCCGCTTCCCGAGGCGCAGGCCGCGATCGCGGCCCTGCGTGAGCGCGGGCTCGACGCCACGCTGTTGACCGGCGACTTGGCGCAAGCGGCGGAGCGGATCGCGGCCCTGGTCGGGATCAAGGACGTCCAAGCGGGCCTTTCGCCGGAGGCCAAACGGCTGGCCCTGGATCGACTCCGCCATGACCACGATTCGGTGGCGATGGTCGGCGATGGACTGAATGACGGGCCGGTTCTGGCCGCCGCAGATGTCGGTATTGCCGTCGGCTCCGCCACCGATCTCGCCCGCGAGACTGCGGCGCTCGTGCTGCCTGCGGACGGGTTGTGGATGCTGCCCTGGATCGTCGACGTGGCCCGCGCGGTCCGCAGGACCATCTTGACCAACCTTATGTGGGCGTTCGGCTACAACCTCGTCGCCCTGACGTTCGCAGCATTCGGACTTCTGCAGCCAATCCTTGCGGCGGCGGTCATGGCCGGCTCGAGCATCCTCGTGGTGGTGAATTCGCTGCGGCTGGAGCGGCTGCCCGATCCTGTTGCAACGCTGATCCCGGAGCAACGATCCGGCGCCGAGGCGGAGCGCGCCCAGGATGGTGCCGGCATTTCCGCAATGGCCGGCCCGGCCGTCGAGCGGAGTTGAGTTACGTTTCAGCCAAACACGTCGTGCGTGAAGGCGTCGTACCAGCCTTCCGCGGCGCGCGCAGCCTGCCGGCGGATATCGGCGCTCTCGCCCACCTTGCTGACGAAGCTGATGACGCTCTTGAGCTTCCCGTCGACGGGCTTGAAGCTGATGGCGTTGCTGAACGCATCGTCGGGCGCGAGATAGGTGTAGCAGGTGTTGAACAAATGCGCCGGGAAACGCGCTGATCCGGTGAGATCGGCCGCGATGGCAAAGGCGCAGGCTTTGGCCTGGCTGTTGGCGCAGAAGGCGGATTTCGGCATATCTCCGCCGATGATCGCGTCGCCGACCAGATGGACGCCGGGCTGCAGCGCCGATTCGAAGGTGACCGGATCGACCGGACACCAGCCCGACTGATTGGCGAGCCCTGCCTGCTGCGCCAAGCGCCCGGCCATTTGCGCCGGGATGACATTGGCCACCGCGGCCTTGAATGTTGCTCCCGCGGTGATCACCGACCGGGTCTTCGCGTCGATCGCCGTGACCCCGCCGGTGAACTGGGCCGGTAGCCATTCGATCATTCCCGGATAGTGGCGGTTCCAAGCGTCCTGGAACAGGTCCTGCGCGTTGAAGCTGTCTTTCGAATCGAGGATCAGAATTTTGGCCTTGGGTTTGCTGCGCTGGAAATAGGAGGCGATGAGCGAAGCGCGCTCATAGGGGGCGGGCGGACAGCGAAACGGATTCGGCGGGACGACGATGACGAATAGGCCGCCCTCCTCCATGCTTTCCAGTTGCTGGCGCAACAGCTTGGTTTGCGGCCCTGCATTCCAGCCGTGCGGCATGATCTCCATCGCAGCTTCGTCATAGCCCCTAAGCGCCCGATCCCTGAATGCGATGCCCGGCGCAACAACGAGACGGTCGTAGCTGAGCTTCGAACCGTTGTTCAGCGCAACGGTTTTCGCCGCCGGGTCAATTGCTTCAGCGGACTCATGAACGACGGTGATGCCGTATTGCCTTGCCAGCGCTTCATAACCATGGCTGAGCGATTTGAACGGGCGGAGCCCGGCGAGATAGAGATTGCTGAAGAAGCAGGTCGTGTAGCTCTGCCGCGGTTCGACCAGGATCACCTCGATAGCCGTGGCGCTGACGGCGAGATATCTGGCGACCGTTGCGCCGCCGATACCGCCGCCGATCACGACGACACGCGCCTTGGCCTGGCCCCGCGCCTTCGGCTGGTTGAGCGCCGTTAGCAACGCTGCTCCAGTCAGGCGGCCGAACTCGCGACGCGTCCAGAATTTCATGGCGCGCTACTTTCCCTGCGCTGCGACATAGCGCGCGACGCTCGCGATCTCCTCGTCGCTGAGCGACAGCGCGATAGCGTGCATGATGTGATTTGGACTCTCGCTCGCCCGGTAGGCAAGCAGGGCGTTGGTGAGCCTCTCCTCACCAAGCCGGATGATGCTGGGAACGCCTGTGCCGCCGCCATCGAGGCGATGGCAGGACGCACAGGTCGCGGCGAGTTGAGCGCCTTGATCGGCCCCCGCCGCCGCGCCGGATTGGCTGACGAGAAGCACGAGGCCCGTGGCAATCGCAGATCTCGCGACGGGGCGCATGCTGAATACCCGTCTGTTTCGGAGTTTTCCGGTCACGCTCCCACTCAACTTGTCACGCCATAATTCGCGCAGCTCGATTGCGTCGCCACCTCAACCGACCGTGAGCCGGTGCGACAACGTGTAGACGGCACCACCGTCCTCCTCCCAGACGAAATCGAGCCGGCCGCTCTCCGTCGCGCGCAGGGAAAATTCGAAGAACGGGTTAGCCGAAATCGCCTCGTGGAGATCGACGCTGAACACCACGGATTGGTTGTAGCGGCAGACAAACCTGTTGATGATCTTGCGCGGGATTACATTGCCTTGATCATCATGGCGTAGCCCTGTTTCCATCTCATGGCTGATGATGGTCTTGACCTGACAAAACTCTCCCTTCGCGGCAGCGCTCGGCACGATCACGCGTGGTGTCGGGGTAGTCACTGTCTCTCTCCGATCTCAGGCACAGCCATCCGTGGCGACACGGACCCACGTCGTGGTCATCAGCAAATTGCCGTCATTCATTTCGGCGACAGCGACGACATGTTGCGGTTTGGCAAGACGGATGCGTGTCGACACGCGAGGTAGACTGCGTTGTGGGACGAAATGGAAACTGGCGACTTCGATAAGCGGGTTTCGCGGCGCGAACACGCGCATTTGCCTCACATGGTCGGCCTCAGTCATGGGGCTGTCGATGTAAAGACTCATGGGTACGGTATAGCCGGTCGGGAAGTCCCTCGGCATTATCAGGTGAAGGCGATCCGATACCGTGGCCGTCCGTCCGGTGAGCTGTTCGACGAGATCCAGCGCTTCATCGTTCGCACGCGCGCTCTGCGGCGAGAAGAGCGCGACTCCGGCAAAGCCTGCACTCCCTGCGATCAACACATCGCGGCGCGTCAAGCTCATCGTCCCGGTCTCCAAACCCTGCCACCTCTTTAGGCCACCTTAAGAACACATCGGCGGCCGCAGGCAGCGCACTCGGACACATGAGTGCGGCAGCTTCTGCTAAATTTAGCACCGACAACCGCTGGGAGCAATCTCGCGGAAGTGCCCATGGACGTCCTTTAAACCAATGCATTCTGTTCAATAACGATATTCAACTATTCAACTTGCACGATGGAGTTTGCGGCGGCCTAAAACCAATAGAAGCGTTGGAAGTTCCTGCTCGACCGCTTCCAGCGAGAGATATCTCGCCGCCATCGGCCTGCTTGGCACAAGTGGATAGCCTCGGTACGTCATCGGAACCGGTCAATGCGAGCGAGTTCCTGATTGCCCTTTCGGTCTCGTTTAGATTCCTCGCCGCGATTCTTACCGGCCGTTGGGAGCACGCCGGCGGTTTCTGCGACTACCTAACTTCGTTTGCCGGCCTGATCGCTGGAGGCGTTTTTGCGGACCGCAGTCGGGATAGATGGTCACAGGCATTGCGGGAAAGAACGCTCTTGCGGGTTGTCGGATCTCTGATCACACTCTTGGCCTGCTATCAGATGCTCGAATTAACTGGAGCGCTCGAACCGCGCCAGCGCAATGTCTGATTTACAAGCATGCGCGACATTCATGATAAGGCTGAAAAAGGACGGGTTAGGGTCATGGACGCCGGTTCCGTCGAACGCCCGGTTTCTGGAAAGGAAATCGGCTCCCGAAGGTCTCGAGTGGGTCAAAGGCGTGAATTTGACGACATCACGGTCTCAATCAGCGCGGATAGAGATTTCAGTTTCGAACGGAAACGGGAAGCTGAAAGAGCTGGCGGAATTGCCGGTGCAATGAAAGAATCAGCCCAGCGAACTTTCAGCTCCGTCCAGGCGAAAAGGACGGAATTCGGCATTTGCATGCGATCTCGACATTTCGGAAATACACGTCGAGGGTAATCGACCTGCCTGGCAATCGAGTCATGCTGAGGTTGCCGCCGCTCGCGCAGGCGATCATTCCACAAAACAAGTTTAAGAAGCGGCTCCCCTAGCTTTGCGGCGGGGATAACCCATAAGTTCACTCTTTGTTCTTTTCCGAAAACGCGTGGCGAGATATAGTCTGGCGTGGTCCTAAAACAGATTCCTCAGGGAGGCAGCGCGCAGATGACCATCCAGCCCACCAATACCATGCTGCAGGGGGACAGGATTCCCAATGAACCGACGATCAGCTGCCCAAGCTGCAAGACGGAAATCAAGCTCAATGAGTCGCTCGCCGCCCCTTTGATTGCCGCCACGCGTGAAGAATACGAAATGCGCCTGACGCAGAGCAAGGCATCGATGGCTGCCAGAGAAGAGGAGCTCAAGCGCCAGCAGGCCGAGATCGCCGCCGCCAAAGAGGAGATTGCCAACCAGGTGGCAGAGCAAATCAAGCTTGAGCGTGCCGGGATCGCGGTCGAGGAAGCCCGCAAGGCAAAATTGCTGCTTTCGGTAGACCTGGAGGACAAGGATAAGAAGCTTGCCGAGCTGGAGGCGACGTTGAAGGCGCGCGACGAAAAGCTCACCGAGGCCCAGCAGCAACAGGCGGAATTCCTGAAAAAGCGGCGTGCGCTTGACGATGAAAAGCGAGAGATGGCGCTGACCATCGAAAGGAAGATCCAGGAAGGATTGGACGCCGTTCGCCTCAAGGCGAGGTCGGAAGCCGAAGACGGCCTTAAAATGAAGGTTGCGGAAAAAGAAGAACAGATCGCCGGCATGCAGCGTCAGATTGAGGAGCTGAAGCGCCGTGCGGAACAGGGTTCCCAGCAGCTGCAGGGTGAAGTGCTGGAGCTCGAGCTGGAAGCCCTCATTGCCAGCCGGTTCCCGATGGACATCATTGAACCGGTTGCCAAGGGTGAGTTCGGCGGAGATGTTCTGCACCGCGTGGTCGGTCCGGCCGGCCAGCCATGCGGCGCCATTTTATGGGAATCGAAACGCACCAAGAACTGGAGCCAGGGTTGGCTGGGGAAGCTCAGGGCCGATCAGCGGGCCGCAAAGGCGGATATCGCGCTGATGATCTCGGAAGCGCTGCCTCCCGGTGTGGAAACCTTCGATCTTCTGGACGGGGTCTATGTCGCCCATCCCAAATGCGCGATGCCGATCGCCATCCTGCTCCGGCAATCCCTTATCGAGCTGGCGAACTCCCGCCTCGCCCAGGACGGCCAGGCTACCAAAATGGAGCAGGTCTATGGCTATCTGACCGGTCCGCGGTTTCGCCATCGCGTCGAGGCCATCGTCGAAAAGTTCTCTGATATGCAGGAGGACCTGGCAAAGGAACGCAAGGCCACAACACGCCTGTGGGCCAAGCGGGAGGCTCAAATACAAGGCGTAATCGAGTCGACCGTCGGGATGTACGGCGATTTGCAAGGTATCGCTGGAAAGGTGATGCAAGAAATTGAGGGCTTGGAGGTTCTGGCCATCGAAGCATCTCTGCCCGATGCCGAATAGGCAATCGGCATGCAGCCAACAGAAAAACGATTGGCAATCTGGAACGGCTTGCCAGACGAACAGGGGACGGACCAACACGCGCACGACGCGGGATGCGTTGCCATGACCGCTGTGCAGAACAGGCATCGCAATAGTGCCCAATGCATTCGTTGCGTTTGGCGCCAACCGCCACTATGAAACGGACAATTTCGCCGACTGTCTTTCAAGCCGCCAGGAGAGTTTCGTGACAGAAGAAGCTGAAAGCAATGCCGACAACCTGATCGAACTCACTGCCGACGTCGTCTCGGCCTATGTCTCGAACAATCCGGTTCCGGTCGGTGACTTGCCGGCCCTCATCAGTCAGATCCACGCCGCATTGAAGGGCACCGGCGGCGGCGGTGCTGCGCCGGATAAGTCCGGGGCTCTCAAGCCTGCCGTGCCGATCAAGAAATCGGTCACTCCGGACTACATCGTCAGCCTTGAGGACGGGAAGAAGTTCAAGTCGTTGAAACGCCATCTCGCGACCCACTACAACCTGACGCCCGACGAATATCGCACCAAATGGGCCCTGCCAGCGGACTACCCGATGGTCGCGCCGAACTATGCCGCAGCGCGCTCGGCATTGGCCAAGACGATGGGGCTCGGCCGAAAGCCGAAAGAACCGGAAAAGGCGGCGCCGGTGAAGCGGACGCGCAAGAAGACCGCGGCCTGATTGCTGCAGATCCGTCGGCCTATGTAGCCCGGACACAAAATAGGCGGGAGTAACCAGCCTTCCACAGGCGAAGCTGGGCTGAACGGTACCAAGGGTTGCCGATCAGACACTCTCAAGTTTTGGTGCGAGAATAAAATCGAAAACGGGCTCGGGCTGGTCAGGCTTTGGCTCTGGCAAAATGGCCCGGGTAGTTACGGCCGCTTCGGCATATTCTGCAAGCGCGGCAGGTGTCATCCCGAGCGCAGTCTCAAAGAGCCGGCTCGGCACCGTCACCACCTGACGAAAAAGCGCGGCAGCTTTTGTCGCATGGCGCACGGCAGCGACCCGCTTTCCCTCGCGGATTTTCACCCCGGCTGCGGCCAGCAGGATCAGTCCTTTGAAGAACAGGCGGTGCTGCGTGCTTCGTTTCGCAGCGTGCCAAAGAGGCTCCCAAGCCTCATGGGCTTCCCAGTAATAGCCGTGGTTGAAAAGGTCGATTCCCCATCGAAAGACATCCGAGCCCAGTGCTTTCGCAAGGGCGATGGTCACGGGCTCGTTTCGGTAGCTATGGCCCAAGGGGTCACGTACCGGATGTGGATGTTTGCCAGGCAGGTACGCATAGGTCGGAAAACTCTTTTCGGGCAGCAGGCGAGGACGAGACATCGGCCCAGCAAGCATGAAAGCGCGTTGATGGCAATTCATGTCACATGGAGCTGACGGCATAGGCTTCATCTATCAGAGCTGAGGCCGTGGATGGGGCTGAGTTCCGGTTTCTGGAGATTTTCCTCCCAATTTCAGACTGCCTTTTTATGCGACTTTCGAAGCACAAATGAGGAACGTAGCCTGTCGCCATTGGTGGTTTGGAGAAGAATCGGACCACGGAGGCCGATAAAGGTCTGATGTCCAACAGGAGCGGTTAAGAGACGCCTGGATGTGAACGACATCGGAGTCCCCGCTCGGTTGTGCACCGAATTCCGGGAGATCAAAGCGAGCCTTCCGCTCGCAAGCAGCCACCTATCATTTCGTGACCCCTTTCGACTGCGATTGACACGCCGTGCGACCGTGAGCGGGCTGCCAAGTCCTCGATCATCTCCGTTGCTAGCCCTTTCGGGGCTGGAACCGGAACGATCCGCTCATGATAGTTGTCAGCGTCCAGCCTTTCGCCGCCGATGACAATGGGATGGAGATCGATCGACTGAAGGCGAGAGCTAGCATCGAAGCGGCACGTCGCGACAACGCTCTTCCAAACGTCCAGCGCACTCCACACCACCTCGCCCTCATTGAGATGGAAGAGAAAATTACCCAGCCCGAAGAAGATTGGTGCGCCGCGATAGATTTCCACAGGCTGCAGGACAGGAGCACCATGACTGACGAACACCCCTGCCCCGGCATCGACGCAGGCGCGCGCGAGCGACTGAACCCATTCTGGAACCTCCCGCCAGTTGGGCTCCCAATGATGATGGTGGAGGTAGGCGATGACGAAGGCACCCTCCGCGGCGGCCCGACGGATCGTCGAGAGGTGACTTTGCAGGCTCGCCTCGTCCACCAGGATCTGGCGCCTGTTCTTCGAGGAGCAGCAAAAGATCGTTCCGTAAAAATCGATCTCGTCAGTCGATTGAAGGTCAGGCGGATCGTGCGGCTGGGCATAGTTGCCCCGTTCCATTGGACTGCTTTGGAAGATGTCCTGAATGCCGGTCAGGCTCGCAAACACCTTGGGATCGACCTCAAATCGCCTCGAGACGTCAAGCCCGTTCACGCCGGGCCTCGCAGGACGTCGGTCCGTCGCGTCGGCTGCGTACATAGTCGCTGGGCCGGGTCCCGCGTCCATGGCAACAAGCGCCACCCGTCTCGTGCCGAAGGTTTTCATTCCCGGCCGACGCGCATCCGCGGCATCGACACCGATGCCAGCGTGAAGGAATCCTCTCTCCGCCACCTCTTCGAGCGTCGACAGAACGCCGGGGGGGCCGAGGTCGAAGGCATGGTTGTTGGAAAGCGCCAGGGCGTTGAACCCGATGTCCTTCAGCGCATCCAGCACGGCAGGTGCCGAACAGCCGAAGTAGGAACCCTTCATCGGCCATCCACCATGCCGGCCGAACACCGTCGTCTCGAAATTTGTAAAGGCGATATCAGCTTGCCGGATCAGCGCCTTGATCGCGGCAAATCCGTCGTCCGAGACCTGCCGAACATCATGATGAATGAGAGATTGCCCGGTCAGGACGAGCGTGAACGGTAAAGACATAGTGGCGTACCTTGGAGATGAATTTAGGAAGTGGCGGCCCTAAGGCCGCCGGAAGTCGCTGGGGAGCGGTCACTTTGCGAGCTGCGGGGAAATATCCACGCCGAACCACTTCTGGCTGATCCTGCCGAGCGCGCCGTCCTTGACGCTCGCTTCGATGGCCTTGTCGAAGGCTTCGACGAGATCGGCGTCCTCCTTGCGAAGACCGACACCGACGCCGGGGCCCCAAGTGCCGCCTGAAAGCTGCGGGCCGAAAAATTCGACCGCCTTCCCCTCCGGCGTGTCGAGGAACCGCTTCCACACCAAACGGTCTCCCAAGCCTCCGTCGATACGTTCGGATGTGAGGTCGAGCTTGATATTCTCCTGGCTGTCATAGCTGCGCACCTCCGCAAGATCGCCGAAGAGTTCCTGGACGACCGCCTCCGAATTGGACGAGCGAAGGACACCGAGGGTCCTGCCCTTCAGGTTTTCCCTCAGTTTTTCGATGATCTCCTTCTTCGCCGCGTCGATGTCCGTCAGGTTCAGTTTCGCATTGATGTCGCTGGGGGGCAGGCCGAGCCCCCGGCGCATGACGATTTGGTTCGGCGCCGCCGCATAGGGAATGGAGAAGGCGATCGATTTCTTGCGCTTTTCCGTGATCGACATGCCGGCGATGATCGCGTCGTATTTCTTCACGAGAAGGCCGGGGATGATCCCATCCCAGTCCTGGGCGACGAAGGTGCATTGCAGCTTCATCCGAGCGCAGAGCTCGTTGCCGACGTCGATGTCGAAGCCGACGAGCGCGCCGTTCTCGTCGATATAGTCCCACGGCGGTGAGGCTCCTTCCGAGGCAATGGTGATCCCTGTGCGCTCTCCGGCATGGGCGAGGCTGGCAACCAGCAGGAAAGCCGCGAGGGCGCAACTCAGATGTCGTTTCATGTTATTCCCCTTCTTCTTGGTTCGGTTTCGATTGTGGTGCGACGTCTATCCGTCGCAGGCTCTCCCGCAGGCCGCAGGCGACGCCCGTTTCGTCCGTGTTCCAGGCTTCGGCGAGTTCCGGCAGCGTGATGCGGTCCGCGCAGGAAGAGCCGAGCAGGACCGCTTCGTCCCCGAGCATCGCTTCGGGAATATCCGTGACATCGATGCGAAGATGTTCGAGATGGATGGGCGGCACGATGGGCGCGCGCCGTCGCTTGACGAGCACCGAAGCCGAGGAACCGAGGTATCGCGGCACCCCATGCCCCCAACCGATCCCCAGCACCGCCAGACGCATGGCCGGGTGGTATCCCGGCAGGCCCGGAGGCGCCCCCATGCTGTCGTGGCACGTTTTGAGCGCGACGATACGCGCCTTGATCGCCGACAGGGCCGGGCGGATGGGCAGGGTTCGGCTCCCGGTGCGAGAACGGGTCATTCCGAAGAGGAGCGCACCGGGATCGACCGCATCCATGTCGAATTCCGGGTGGTGAAGCAGGCTTTCGCTGCTTGAGACCATGACGGTTGCGGGAAGGCGCCCCTTTGCCTTCAGCTCTTCGAGAAGCGGCGTCAGGCGTGCAACCTGCGCCAGCGCCGAGGAGCCGGCGTCGCCGAACTCGTTGAGATGGGCATAAAGACCGTCAACGGCGACATTGCCTTCAGAAGCGCACAGATCGATCAGACGTTGGAGGTCGGAAGGAGCCACACCAGCGCGCCAAAAGCCCAGATCGACCTTCACGAAAACCTTGAGCGACGCGCCGGTCGCAAGCCAGCCGGCCAAGTCCTCCTCACCGGAAATCGAAATCGTCAAATCGAGATCCCGGGCAAGATCGACAGCGTTCGGCCCAATGCCCGGATACATGAGGATGGGTTTTCCCGGCGCCGCTTTTCGTACGGCCAGAGCGTCGGCGATCGACACCACGCCGAAGGCGTCGGCGCCCGCCGCGGACAAGAGAGACGCGACCTTCCCCGCCCCGCATCCATAAGCGTCCTGTTTCAGGCAGGCGAAGACTTTTGCGTCGGGGTCGATCACCGCCCGGATGGCGCGATAGTTGGAGGCGATGGCCGACAAGTCGATTTCACGCCATGCAGTCTCGCAGAGCGGCAATGGGTTTTGACGAGGACTATTGTTCATGGGCCACCTGCTGCAGGGCGACCCGACAAGGGTGTATTTTTACCCGTGGCGCGCCATTCAACCGGGCTTCCAGCGCATGGAAGAAGCTGGTCAGGAGGAATGTTAGGCCGAGATAGAGCACGCCGGCGGCAATGAAGATCTCGTAGGGTGCAAAGTTTCCGAAACCAGTTTTCGCGAAAGGCCGGTGATCTCCAGCAAGGTCACGGTGCTGGCGAGCGACGTCGCTTTCACGAGGCTGATAACCTCATTGGCATAGGAGGGAAGCACGCTTCGAAAGGCGATTGGGAAGATGATCCGGCGCTTGATCTGCAACGGCGACATGCCCACCGCTTGCGCCGCCTCGATCATCCCAGTGGCCACGGCCTGGATCCCGCCGCGAAAAATCTCCGCCGTGTAAGCAGCGCCGTTCAGGGAAAAGGCAAGCAGGCAGCACCAGAAAGGATCGCGCAGCAGGACCCACAGGACGCTCGAGCGAATGGCCCCGATCTGGCCGAGGGCGTAATAAATGATGAAAAGCTGGACGAGCAGCGGCGTGCCGCGAAACACATAGGTATAGGCGAGTACAGGCAGGGACAACCACCGCCGAGACGACGCGCGCATGAAGGCCAGAGGTACAGCAAGGACGAGGCCCGCAAGGAGCGATGCGAATGTCAGGAGGAGCGTCAGCGGAATGCCGCGGGCTAGAGTGACCGTGCTGGCGAGGAGAAGCGTAATATCCATGATAACGTTCCTCAGTGTCCGGGAAGGGCAAAACGCCGTTCGAGCAGGTTGAAGACCAACAACGCAAGACTCGTCAGCGCGAGATAGAGGGCCGACGCGGCGAGATAGAACGTCAGCGGCGCCCGCAACGAGCCCGCGCCGATGGCGGCGACTCGCATGATGTCCGTCAGCCCGACGATCGAGATCAGCGACGTTTCCTTGACAAGAGAGATCGACTGGTTAGCAAGTGCCGGCAGAGCGATGCGCAGCATCTGTGGAAGGATGACCAACAGCCAGTTCTGCCACGGATGCAGCCCGAGCGAGCGGGCCGCCTCGATCTGTCCCGTCGGTATGCTGAGCACCGCTCCTCGGAAAATTTCTGCCGTATAGGCGCCGAAGACGACGGTGAGGGAAACGACCCCGGCGAGGAACGCGTTGACCTCGACATAACGACCGAAGAAGGCGCTGATGGCGACCGTTCCGCCGAAATAAATCAGCAGGATGATGATGAGTTCGGGCACGCCGCGAATGATCGTCGTGTAGAAACCGACCACGAGGCTTAACGCCCTCCACCGCGACAATCGCCCAGCCGCGGCAAGCAATCCGAGCGCCATGCCGAGCACGCCGCTGACAAGCGCCAGCAGTACGGTAGTCTTCAGTCCGCTGACGAACTGCACCACGAACCCGTCCATGCGCGAACTCCTTCTATCGGTGTGAAGCGAGAAAGCCGCGAAGGCGGCTGGAGACGGGAGAGGTGAAGAATTCCTGCGGCGGGCTTTCCTCTTCGATCAGCCCGCGGTGCATAAAGGCTGCCCGCGTCGATACCTCCCGCGCGAAAGCCAGTTCGTGGGTGACGATCACCATCGTGCGCCCTCCTCCGCAAGCGCAGCCATGACGCGCAGCACTTCGCCCACCAGTTCCGGGTCCAACGCAGAGGTCGGCTCGTCGAAGAGCAGCACGCGTGGCTCCATCGCCAGCGCGCGGGCAATCGCCACGCGCTGCTGCTGGCCGCCGGAGAGATGGCGGGGATGGGCGTCCGCCTTGTCGGAGAGCCCGACCTTGGCGAGGTAGTGACGCCCGAGATCGGCGGCCGCATTGCGCCGGATACCCTTGACGAGGATGGGGCCTTCCGTGACGTTCTCAAGCGCCGTCTTGTGGGGCCAGAGATGAAAGTTCTGGAAGACCATGCCCATCGACGTCCGGATCCGCTGGACCTGCCGATGGTCGGTGGCGCTGGACTGGCCTCCCCGCTGCGATGCAGCTCGGATCGCCAGCTTCTCACCGTGGATCCAAATGTCGCCGCGGTCGGGGACCGTCAGGAGATTGAGGCACCGGAGAAGCGTGCTCTTGCCCGAGCCGCTGCTGCCAACGATCGAGAGAATCTCGCCTGGCCGGACGTTGAGATCTACGCCACGCAGGACATCGTTGCCGCCAAGGCGCTTTTCGATGCGCTCGGCGCGGATGCCGTGCGGCTGGTGAAACATCGGACCGCTCGGCATCAGGCACTCCGCGCTGCAGACTGCGTGCCGCCGATACGAGCCACGGGGAATGCTGGACACGGCAAAGCCCTTGCTGCGCGCATGGAGCGGCACCACCCTTTTGCTTTCGGTTGTCGATGTGTAGGAGCGCCCCTTTGCTCCGGTGGCGCCGAGCGCCTTCGGAACGACGTCTTAACCTCAGAATTGCCTGCGAGCTTCCCGAGGTCAATTTATAAGCGAAATTATTTTTCGATAAGTTCAGCTAATATGGTCCAATGTCGTCTCAACGCGAATGACCGTCCCCTAGCGCTGCAGCAAGCAATCGGCGTGGCGCAATCGGCATAACGGTATAAGTTGATCTTTGTACGGGAAAGGCGGCAATCGGCAGCCGCACGGAAGCCTCATCATGGTGGAAATCTCGAAAACAGGCATCACGCTCCGCCAGCTTCAGATCCTGCGCGAGGTCGTCAGGTCGGGCTCGGAGCGGGCTGCTGCCAAGGTGCTCGAAATCACCCAGCCGGCCGTCAGCCAGCAAATTCGGATATTGGAGGGTCTGCTCGGAGTGCAATTGTTCGTGCGTGACAAGGGGCGGCTTCTTCCGACCGCCCAGACGATGACCCTTTTTCGCGATACCGACGCAACCTTCGTTCAGATGGAGAGGATTGCCAAGACGGTCGCGTCTCTCAAGGGTGTCGATAGCGACACGATCAGCATCGCGGCGCCGCACGTCTTCTCGCTCCGACTTCTTCCGGAGGCTTTTTGCAAGCTGCGCTCACGTCAGCCGATCGCAGGGATTGTTCTCAAGTCGGGCACCTACCCGGACGTGGCGGACCACGTGCTGGAGGGACGCGCCGACCTCGGAATTGCGCGGCTGCCGCTGGACGGCAACGTCTTCGACTGGTGCCCGGCGACTACCGCAACCAATGTTTACATCTTCCCCCGTGGCCACCGGTTCACCCAAAAGGACATCATCAGGCCGGAAGACCTCGTAGGGGAACCGCTTGCGGATGTCGAACCCCGGATGCAATCCCACCTCATGAATGAGAACGCCCTGAGATACATGGGGGCGGAACCGCATCTGGCGATACAGGTCGATGTCATCGGTCAAGAGGTCAGTTTCGTCGCCGCAGGCCTAGGCATTTCAAGCAGCAACACCTTTGCCGCCCGGCAGTTTGCGTTCTTTCCTGTAGAAGTCCGCCCCTTTGAGCCAAGCGCGCTCTATCATTACGTCGTGTTCTGGCAAAAAGGCCGGCGGTTGGGCACACTGCTTCAGGAAGCAATGAATGTGCTCGTCGAGTGCGCGCAGGACCGGCCGGAACGTCCTGATTTGTAAAGCCGCAACATCCTGCCTTGAGGGGATTCGAATCGCAGACCGTGTAGATGCAGCAGGTCGAAACCGGCCTCGGGTCATTTTGGACTGCATCTTTTGCGACGTTCAGCGAAACAGCGCCATAACGGCTTTGCTCATATCCCACTCATTCGCCGTCCGCGATAGCCTCGTCGTCGCGACGATCCTAGGCTGAGTCACCGTCCAAGCCGTGCCGGTGCTATTTGGTTGCGAGCCGTAAGATTTTCGCGAATTCTTGAAAAATCCTTCCAGCGCTTTTTCCGACTCTGCAGAATGCCGGCTTGAGGGGGATATGAGCGACTCATCGACACCAGATGGACTCATGCTTCGCCCCGTGCCGCTTACCTCGGTACGGGAGAGAGATGGTCGTCCGTATACGCGATTTGACGACGTCGAAGAGGAAATCGCCGAAGTCCTTCAGCGAGGCTATGCTTGGTGACCCAAAGGCGATCTTCTACCTCGTCGACCAGGCAGGAATCGAGGGAACCGTCTCGAAACGAGCCGACAGCAAATATCGCAGCGACCCGACGTCGAACTGGCTGAAGACAAAGAGCTGGACGATCGACGAATTTGAGCTGCTCGGCGTCAAGCGCGAGCGAGGCGAGGCGGCATTCGCCTGTTTGGCCGAGCCGGGCACCGGGAAATACCGCGGTTCTGCCTTCATCACCTTCGGCCGCGACATGAAGGATCGGCTGTGGAAACGCGTCCCGGAGCATGCTGGGCCGAGGCCAGAGGCCGTCAAGGAGAGGCCGGCCGCGGAGTGGGTCAAACCTGGTGTAAAGCTACGCGTCAAGCATCTTCGTGGCGACCACAGCCACATAAGTCATGCGTCACTGCTGGGTTTCGGGATGAGACTAGAGAGGCCGGCCGGCGCGGATCATGGCGCGGGCGATCGCAAGCTGCGCCTCGCGCCTTGGCGTTTCGCCCCCCGGTCTTCCAGCTTGATCGCGGCTTGCCGACGGGCCTGGGAAATACCCCGAACGTCAATTTCGGTCCGGGGTCCGGCTCAAGCCCATCAACCCAACGAACGTGTGTCGGTCCGTGATCTCGTCGATTGCACAAAGGCGATTACACTGGCGATCGAGCATTGGTGCCGGTGAAAACGTAGGCGCGCACCGAAGAGTTGTCGCTATGCTGTCCGTCGATCTCAAACATCTCGATCAGGAATCTGCCGCCTCGGGCGCGGTTGCAACGCTAGCCGGTCTCTGTAGTTGCGCGCAACGCGCGGGGGCGGCTCAGCCATCTCTGGCGACTAGCAGGAAAGGTTCGCGCTCCGGTGTCGTCACCGAAAAGCCCGCCGGGCCGACTGCGGTGAAAAAGCGATGGAATATCTCGATGAAGACACGCACGAAGAGCGGCTTTGCCGAGCCGTACATGTCGGCGACGATCAGTGTCGGCGGCGGCAATTCATCGAAGATCGGCTTGCGGACGATGTCGTCGCCATCCGCGGTGGCACGGCCGATCGGCCGCATGTTGAGGACGGCCATGCCGAAGCCCGAAGCGACGGCCGAGCGGACCGTTTCATAGGAGCGCGTGCGAAAGCGCACTTCCGGCCGTTTCGCCAGCACGTCGAACAGGGTCAGAAGATAGGTCGCCGTGTGCGGCAGGTCGAGCAGCACCAGCGGCCGTGCCGCCAGTTCCGCCAGCCAGATGCCGTCGCGCGCGGCGAGGGGGTCGTCCGCATTGAGCACGGCATGCGCCGGCACTTTGCAGATGCGGGTGACGCTGTCGATGCCGATCGGGCCGATGTCGTAGAGAATGGCGAGATCGATATGGCCGGCGACAAGCCGTTCCTGCAACTGGACCTGGTCGGCCTCGACAAGGTCGATCTCGACATCGCCGACGCTGTCGAGATAGCTGCGCAGCATCTCCGGCATGAACAGGGCGCCGAACGGCTCGAAGCAGCCGATGCGCAGGACCTTCGGCATGCGCCCGCTGAGATCGCCTATCGACCGGTTGAACTCCGTTTCCGCCGCCAGCATGATGCGGGCGGCGGCGACGAAGCGTTGGCCGGCCGGCGTGATGGAGACGCCGCGCGCCGGCCGCCTGTCGAAAATGCGCGCCCCCATCCCGGCCTCGGCCAGCGTGATCGCCGCCAGGATGGAGGATTGCGAGATGTAAAGCGATCTGGAGGCCGCCAGCACGCTGCCGAGGCGGGCGACTTCGCAGACATAGCGCAACTGCCGGATGGTCAGGTTCATGGCTCTTGTTACATTAAATAACGAATGTTCCCCACAACAATACATTTTATAGTGACGAAGAAACCCGCCAGATTGCCCGGGCTGACAAGGCTGCCGGAAGAGCGGCCATGGAGTGAGGGGTTCGAACTGCATGCCGAATGGGATTTCTCCCATTGCCGACGCCGATGAGCTGTGCCGCCTGAGCGCTGCGGAGCTTGCCGCCGCCTACCGCGCTGGATCGCTGTCGCCCGTCGAGGTGACGACGGCGGCGCTGGCTCGCGCCGAAGCGATCAATCCGCTTTTCAACGCCTTCACCATGATCGACCGCAAGGGTGCGATCGAGGCCGCAGATGCCTCCGAGAAACGCTGGCGGGCAGGCGAGCCGCTGTCCGCCGCCGACGGCATACCCACGACGCTGAAGGACATCGTCTGGGTCGAGGGCTGGAGCGTGCGCTACGGCAGCAGGACGACGACTTCTGCCGCCTATGACAGGGATGCTCCCGCCGTTGCCCTGCTGCGCAGAGCGGGCGCGGTCTTCATCGGGCAGACAACGACGCCCGAATTCGGCTGGAAGGCGATCACCGACAGCGGCCTCTACGGCATCACGCGCAATCCCTGGAATGCGCAAAAGACGCCCGGCGGTTCTTCCGGCGGAGCGGCAGTGGCGGCCGCGACCGGCGCCGGCGTCTTCCATCTCGGCACCGATGGCGGCGGCTCGATCCGTATCCCGGCCTCGTTCACCGGCATCGCCGGACTGAAGCCGACCTTCGGCCGCGTGCCGGCTTATCCGTCGAGCGCGTTCGGAACCGTCGCTCATATCGGACCGATGGCGCGGACAGCGCTTGATCTTTCCGTCATGGCCGACGCCATGTCCAGCCGCGATATCAGCGACTGGCAGCAGGGCGTGGGAACGCTTTCGCCGCTTGGCAGGATCGAAGACACTTTGCAGGGCGCCCGGATCGGCTACTGGTCGAAGCCGCCGTCAGGAGCGCTGGATTCCGGGATGGCCGCCGCCGTCTCTCAAGCCTTGACGTATCTCGATGCGTTTGGCGCGACGGTCGAGCCGATTGATCTTCCGGGTGGCGATCTTCTCGATCTTTTCCAGCATCACTGGTTCACCGGCGCCGCGGCGCGGCTGGCGCTGGTTGCGCCAAGCGAACGGGCGGGCATCGATCCGGGCTTCCTGGAGATCGCGCGCGCGGGGGCGGCGTTCGACGTCCAGGCGCTCGTCGCCGCGCAATTGGAGCGCACCGAATTCGGCGCCGCCATGGACCGGCTGCTCGACGCCTATGATTTCATCGTTTCGCCGGGAACATCGGTGCCGGCGTTCGACGTCGGACTTGAAGTGCCCTTAGGAAGCGGCCTGTCGTGCTGGACCGAATGGGCGGCGTTCAGCTACCCGATCAATCTCAGCCAGCAACCGGCCTGCGTCATCCCTTGCGGCATGACCGCGGCGGGCCTGCCGGTCGGCTTCCAGATCATCGGCGCGCGCGGCGACGATGCCCGCGTGCTGTCGGCGGCGGCCGACCTGGAGGCCGCTTTTCTGCCCATAACCCAAGCGTTTCGCCTGAAGGATTTTGCGTGAAAAGACCATAACCAACGCCAAAAAGGGAACTTTGCCATGATGAACAGACGTGCAATGCTGCAAGGCGTGGTCGGTGCGGGTGCGGCCGGAGCCGCGCTTCTTGCCGACATGAACAATGCCGCAATCGCCCAGGATGCCACGCCAATTCCGGTTGGTTCGGCCCTGCCGATGTCCGGCATCGCCGCCGCCGACGGCATCGAGTTCAAGAACGGTCTCGAGCTTGCTGCCGAGGAGATCAATGCGGCGGGCGGCATTCTCGGCCGGCCTGTCGAGATCCACATCGAAGACACCAAGGAAATGGGCGCCGACCTCGTAAGCCAGTCGATGCAGCGCCTGATCGACCGTTTCGAGGCGCCGGTCATCATCAACGGCTACAATCTCGGCACCAACATGATCGAGATGGACGTCGCCGCCGACAACGACGTCATCATGATGCACTACAACACGCTGATTTCGCACAATGAGAAGTTCAAGACCGACCCGGCCCGCTATTACAGCTCCTTCCAGGGCGACCCGCCGGAGTTCTGGTATGGACCGGGCTGCCTGAATTTCCTCAAGACGCTTGCCGCGGACGGCAAATGGAAGGCGCCGAACAAGAAGATCGCCATCATTCCGTCGGCCAACGAATATTCGATCGTCATTGCCAACGCGATCCGCGACAAGGCCGCCGAATACGGCTTCGAGGTCAGCCTGTTCGAGACCGTTCCGTTCCCGACCAACCAGTGGGGACCGACGCTGGCAAAACTCCGCCAGGACCCGCCGGCGGCGATCCTGGTGACGCATTTCCTGCCGCAGGACCTGGCGCAGTTCATGGTCCAGTTCCTCGCCGAGCCGATCAACAGCCTGATCTACATGCAGTACGGACCATCGCTGCCGGCTTTCCGCGAGATCGGCGGCGAGGCGGTCAACGGCGTCGTCTATTCGACGGTGATCGGCTGTCTGCCGGACGATTTCTCTAAGCCGTTCCGCGAGAGCTACCGGGCCAAATTCGGTCCGAACTCCGCCTACATCACGGGATCGCAGACCTATGACGGCCTGTGGATGTGGGCGCTTGCCGCGGCGATCGCCGGCGGTCCGGGCGAACCGATGAACAAGGAGCAGACCACCAAGGTGGCCAATGCCATGAAGCGCCTGGTCTATCGCGGGGTCAACGGCACCTATAGGGCCGATCCGGCCGGCCAGTCGGCCTTCTGCTATCCGACGCAGGTGGCCGATCCGTCGCTTGGCATGCCGCACCAGTTCCTGCAGCATCAGGACTACAAGACCGATCCGAAGCTGATCGCGCCGGTGCTCTATGCGACGGACAGTTTTATCCTGCCGCCATGGATCAAATGAGCCGAGCGTAGAAATGAAACCAACGAACCGGCCGGGTTTTGCGCCCGACCGGTTGCCACCAGGTAGAGAAAAAATGCCAGGCAAACGAGATGACTGAGGCCGCGGGCCCGATGCTGGTTTGTGACGGAGTGGTCAGACGGTTTGGCTCGTTGGCCGCCGTCGACGGCGTGTCGATGGTGGTCAATCCGGGCGAGATCGTCGGCATTGGCGGGCCGAACGGCGCCGGCAAAACGACCTTCTTCGACGTGGTGACCGGGATCACGCCGGCCAGCGGTGGCCGCGTGCATTTCGGCGACACCGACATATCGGCCTTTCCGGCCGACCGCATCTGCCAGCTCGGCATGGCCCGCACCTTTCAGCTCAATGCCGCCTTCGACAGCCTGACCGTCCGCGAAAACATCGATATCGCCGCCTATTTTGGCCGGCAGCGGCGAAGGCTGGCTGGCTTCCGCCTCGGCGAGGATGTCCGGCAGGCGACGATCGAGGCGCTGGACTTCGTCGGGCTTGCGGCCAAGGCCGACGAGACCGTGGCGCGGCTCCCGGTGCTCGACCGCAAGCTCCTGATGATTGCCGGCGCCATCGCCACCCGGCCGAAAATGCTCTTCCTCGACGAGCCGGTCGGCGGGCTCAACGTCGCCGAGATCGACCACATCATGGCGATGGTGCTGAAACTGCGCGACCAGGGGCTGACCATCGTCCTGATCGAGCACGTCATGCGCTTTCTGCTGGCACTCTCCAATCGTGTCATCATCATGCATCATGGCAAGGTGATCTTCGAGGGCCGGCCGGACAAGGTCGCCGAGGACCAGACCGTCGTCGAAACCTATCTCGGCCAGGGCACGCAGAAACGACTGAAGAAATTCTTCGACAACCAGGCCGCTGCGAACCCTCTCACAATGGGGATGCCATGATGGGCGCAGCCGCAAAACCGCCTGTCCTGCAGCTCGACAACATCGTCTCCGGCTATGACGGGCTCGACGTGCTCAAGGGCATTTCGCTGACCGTTCATGCCGGTGAGTTCGTGACCGTCGTCGGCCCGAACGGCCATGGCAAGTCGACGTTGCTCAAGACCATCTCCGGCCTGGTGCCGCTGCGCGCTGGGCAGATAGGTATCGACGGCCAGCGCCTGTCCGGCAAGCCGCATGAGACGGCGATGCTGGGCGTCGCACACGTGCCACAGGGCGACATGTTGTTCGCGCAGATGAGCGTGCTCGAAAACCTCCTGATGGGCGCCTATCTGGCACCGGACAAGGCGGAGATCACGCGCCGGCTGGACGAGGTCTACGCACTTTTGCCGAAGCTTGCCGACCGCCGCAACCAGATCGCCTCGAGCCTGTCCGGCGGCGAACGGCGCATGGTCGGCATCGGCCGCGGCCTGATGATGGGCGGGCGCATCCTTCTGATCGACGAGCCGTCACTCGGCCTGGCGCCGCTGATCATCGACCAAGTCTACGGCGTCATTGCCGAACTGAGCAAGGCCGGTCGGACCGTCCTGCTGGTGGAGGAGAACCCTGCGCGGGTCGAGGATCTCGCCGACCGCCTGCATCTGCTCGACGACGGCGCAATCGTCTGGTCAGGCAAGCCCGCCGAGCTGATGGCGCGCGACGAGCTCCTCGCAACCTATCTTGGAGGCTGACGCCATGGTCGATGTGCTCATGGCCATTCTCGTCGCCGGCTTCACCTCGGGCGCGCTCTATGCCCTGGCGACGGTCGGGCTGTCGCTGGTCTGGGGATCGATGGGCATGCTCAACATGGCCCATGCGGCGATGCTGACGCTTGGCGGCTATGTCGCCTTCACGGTGATCACCTCGCTCGGCCTGCCGATCGCGATAGGCTTCATGGGCGCTATCCTCGTGGGTGCTGTGGCCGGCGCCATCCTCTATTTCGCAATAGTGCGCAACCTGTTGAAGAACGACAAGTCGACATTCGAAGCCAATGTCATGATCGCCACGGTCGGCATCGGCATCGCGCTCGAGAACGCCATCCTCCTTACCTATGGTGGACAGCCGCTGAAGCAGCCGGTTTCGATCGCAGGCACTTTTCGCGTCGGGCCGCTGACGCTGCCCTGGCAGAACCTTTTGATCATCGCGGTCGTCGTCGTCATGATGGTGGTGGTCTCGCTGGCGCTCGGCCGCACGCGGATGGGCCGGGCGATCCGGGCGACGGCGCAGAACCGCGACGCGGCCCAGCTCATGGGCGTCGCCGTCAACCGCGTCTATCTGCAGGTGCTGATGCTATCCGGCGCGCTCGCCGGTATCTGCGGCGTCATGGTCTCGTCAATGACGCAGCTGTCGCCGCCGCTCGGCAATGACCCGATGCTGAAGGCCTTCATCATGTGCGTGGTCGCCGGTCTCGGCAATCTGCCGGGCGCCGTCGCCGCCGCGCTTGGCCTGGCGCTGCTCGAATCCTTCGTCCAGTATGCGCTCGGCGCCCGCTGGGGGTTTCCGTCGCTGCTGTTCGTTGTCATTGCCGTGCTGATCTGGCGACCGTCCGGCCTTTTCGGCCGCGCCGAAATCCGGCGCATGTGAGGGGCATCATGACAAAGACACGTCCCATGTCGCGTTCCGCCATGTCCCGCTCGGCCAGGACCGATCTTGTCATCAGTCTGGTGCTGATCGCGGCGGCGATCGCGCTGCCGTTCCTGGTCGACAGCCGCTACATCCTCGGCCAGATCGTGCTGGCGCTGTTCTATGCGACGATCGCCTCGCAGTGGAACCTCCTGTTCGGCTTCTCCGGCATCTTCTCGCTGGCGCAAATGGCGATCTTCGCCTTCGGCGGCTATGCGACGGCGATGCTCTGCTTCTATTTCGGCTGGAACGTCTGGGCAGCACTTGTGCCCGGCGCGCTGGGCGCGGTGCTGTTCTCGCTGGTCGTCGGCCTCGCCTGCCTTCGCCTGACCGGCGTCTATGTGGCGCTGCTGACGCTGGCGATCGCCCAGACGATGTATCTGCTGATCGTCACCGACACCGAATGCTTCGTCATGGTAGGTTCCGTCTGCCGTCAGTTCACCGGCGGCGCCGTCGGCTTCGCCCGGTTCGGCGATCTCGGCACCAGGGCCTTGCTGCGCGCGCAGTGGCTGGTCGGCAACTACGCCATCATCGCGGTGCTGTTCGCGCTCACGATGGTGTTCACCTACGCGATCGTCAAAAGCCCGATCGGCCTTGCCTTCCGGGCGCTGAAGGATAATCCGGACTATGCGGTGGCGCGCGGCGTCAACCGCTTCCAGGCACAGCTTCTGGTCTTCGGCATCTCCGCCTTCTTCACCGGGCTGGCCGGCGGTTTCTATGCCGCGCATTTCCAGGCGATCGGCCCCGGCGTGCTGTCGATGTCGCAATTGATGTTCATCATCGCCATCGTCGTGGTCGGCGGCGTTGGCACGTTCTGGGGGCCGCTGGTGGGGACGGTGGTACTGGTGCTGGCCGACGAACTGATGCGCGAGAGCGGCGAGTTCCGCACGCTCGGCCTCGGCCTGATCATCGCGCTGTCGGTGGTGCTGATGCCCAAGGGGCTGGTCGGCCGCTTCGGCGATCTCGTCCACTGGCTCACGCGACGCCGCGCCAAGTTGACTGACGCAAAGCCAATAGACAGCAACATTGTGCAAAGCCCGGCCCCGGCCGGAAAATGAGAGACTTAACGATGTTCGATACGATCATAGTGGGTGCCGGCTCGGCCGGCTGCGTGCTGGCGAACCGGCTCAGCGCCGATCCTGCCCGCAAGGTGCTGTTGCTGGAGGCCGGGCGCGAGGCGCCGCTTGCCTCGGACGTGCCCTCGGACTGGCCGACCATGTTCAACACCGCCGTCGACTGGGGCTATTACACCGAGCCGCAGGCAGGCTGCCGCGGGAGGCGGGTGTTCTGGCCGCGCGGCAAGATGATCGGCGGCTCCGGTGCGCTGAACGCCATGATCTATATTCGCGGCCTGCCGTCCGACTATGATGGCTGGGCGGCCATCGGCTGTCCCGGCTGGGCGTGGGCCGACGTGCTGCCGGTGTTTAAGGCCTGTGAAAGCAATGCCGAACTCGGCAACGACCCGCTGCACGGCGCCAACGGGCCGCTGCATATCGGCAATGTCGGGCATATCGATCCCAACGAGCTTGCCTGGATCGATGCCTGCAAGGCCGCCGGCTACAAGCAGAACCGCGATTTCAACGGCGTCGAGCAGGAAGGCGTCGGCCTCTTCCAGTTCACCATCAAGAACGGCGAACGCTGGGGCACCAGCAAGGCCTATCTGCGCCCAGCGCGCGAGCGCCCCAATCTGACTGTGAGAACCGGGGTGCTGGCGACGGGCCTAATCGTCGAGAAGGGCAGGGTCAGGGGCATCCGCTATCTGGTCAATGGCGTGCCGGAGACCGCTTTTGCCGACAGTGAGGTGGTGCTGTCCTCAGGCTCGATCGGCAGCTGCCAGCTGATGCTGCTTTCCGGCATCGGCCCAGCCGACGAGCTCGCCCAGGTCGGCGTTGCCCCCGTGCACGACCTGCCGGGCGTCGGCAAGGATTTGCAGGACCACATCAACATTCCGATCACCTTCTATACGAAGGACAAGATCGGCGTCGGCGCCTGGACCGACGAGACGCTGCAGCGCGACTTTCAGGAATGGCAGACATCGCGCAGCGGTCCGCGTTCCTCGCCCTGGGTGGCGGCCGGCGGCTTCGTCAAGAGCCGGCCCGATGTCGAACCGGATTTGCAGCTTTACGGCGCCATCAGCCCGCATCGCGACTATGT
The DNA here is from genome assembly GCF_040320985.1 of Mesorhizobium sp. M0571. Classification (NCBI taxonomy): domain Bacteria; kingdom Pseudomonadati; phylum Pseudomonadota; class Alphaproteobacteria; order Hyphomicrobiales; family Phyllobacteriaceae; genus Mesorhizobium; species Mesorhizobium sp. M0571. The sequence goes on along the minus strand of NZ_JAMYQT010000046.1, from coordinate 2,074 downwards.
GCGGTTCCTGTCATCGAAGCCCGGCATCACGCTGCACACCACGCTGCAGCGGCCGGACAGCCGCGGCGAAATCCGCCTGCGCTCGGCCAATCCGGTCGAGTATCCGGCGATCGACCCGCGCTATTTCATCAGCGACGAGGACGGCTCCGACATCGCCACGCTGGTCGAAGGCATCCGCATCAGCCGCCGGATCGCGGCGCAGTCGCCGCTTGCCGAAATGCTGGTCGGCGAAATCACGCCGAGCGCCGAATGCGAGAGCGACGCCGAGATCGCTGAGTACATTCGCGGCCACTGCACGACGCTCTATCACCCGACCAGCACCTGTCGCATGGGCACCGATCCGATGGCCGTCGTCGACCCCACGTCGATGAAGGTGCACGGGCTGGACGGGCTTTGCATCGCCGACGCCTCGGTCTTTCCAAAGATGGTCTCGGGCAACACCAACGCGCCGACGATCATGATCGCCGAACGCGCGGCGTCGATGATCCTGGCGGGGTGAGGCAAGAGATGACGACGGGCTGGAATTTCCACGAACTTTATCTCTGGCACGAGACCGGCAACGCCGCGCAGTTCTTTCAGCCGAGCCTGACCATCGAGCCGGGCGAGCATGCGGAGAATGCCGCGACCAAGCGCCGGTTCCGCAATCTGATGGAGGTTTCAGGCCTCACCGAAAAACTGTCGATGATCGCCTCGGTCCCGGTGAGCGAGGACGATCTGGCGCTGTTCCACGACCGCGATTATGTCAACCGCATCAAGCTGCTCAGCGACGGGCACGGCGGCGATGCGAGCTATCTCACCCCCTTCGGCCATGGCAGCTACGAGATCGCCTGTCTGGCTGCAGGCGGCACAGCAGCGGTGATGGATGCGGTGTTGAGCGGCGATGTCGGCAATGGCTATGCGCTGGTGCGGCCGCCCGGCCATCATGCCGAGCGCGCGCAAGGCATGGGCTTTTGCCTGTTCGGCAACGTTCCGGTCGCCATACTGAAGAACCGGGCCAAGCATGGCTTCGGGCGGGTCGCCACCGTCGACTGGGACGTACATCACGGCAATGGCACGCAGTCCGCCTTCTATGGCGACCCGTCCGTGCTGACGATCTCGATCCACCAGGATGGGCTCTATCCGCATGACAGCGGTTTTCACAAGGAACGCGGCGATGGTGGGGGCGAAGGCTACAACATCAATGTGCCGCTGCCGGCCGGGTGCGGCCACGGCGCCTACATGTCGGTCTTCGAACGGATCGTGCTGCCGGCCCTCCATCGCTACAAGCCTGATCTCATCGTCGTGCCATCGGGCTTCGATGCCTCGGCGGCTGATCCGCTGGGGCGCATGATGTTGCACAGCGGCAGCTACCGCGAGATGACGCGGCTGCTGATGCAGGCGGCGGACGACCTCTGCGGCGGGCGGCTGATGATGTCGCATGAAGGCGGCTATTCGGCCGCCTACGTGCCCTATTGCGGCCTGGCGGTGATGGAGCAATTGTCCGGCATCAGGACCGGTATCGACGACCCGTTCCTGCCGGTCTTCGAAGCCTATGCCGGCCAGCCGCTGCAGCCGCACCAGACAGTCGCTATTTCCAAGGCGGAGAAACTTTTAGGCGGCATCGCCTAGAATTCGGATTGGACTGGACGATCATGGTCGACTACCAAGGCGAATTTCCGTCGCCGCCAGCCCTCTGACGAGCTCAGCCCTTATTCAAGCTTGAGCCGGCCACTGTGCAGGCTCAAATCATGGACACGCAACCACCGATACCGCCATTCGCTGATCGTGACGATTTGAGAGAAGTAGAAGCCCGCAGTTTCGGAGGAGAACAAGGCCCTGCTCGACGACGTGAACAGGGTGCTCAAGGAGCTGAAGGACGACGGCACGCTGGGCAAGATTTCGCAGATCAGTCAACTGGCCGACCTCTACGTATCCTATGCCCGGAGTGTCCCCGTCGTGCTCCAATTGTTCGTCGCGTTCTACGGGCTTCCGTTGCTAGTCGGCCTGCTCGAGGTCGAAGACTTCGTGACGCCAACGGTAGCTGCGATAGTTGGACTCAGCCTCTATCACGGAGGATATCTGTCCGAGGTCATGC
>NZ_JAMYQT010000045.1:0-40829 GCF_040320985.1 Mesorhizobium sp. M0571 | reverse complement strand
TTTTTTTTTCCACCCCAACCCCCCAAACCCCCTTTTCGCCCGGTCTGGGGGGCGGGCAGATGTGTATACGCCACCGGCCGGGGGGCGGCCGGCCACCCCGGCCGCACCCAGGCTTGGGAGGCTTAGCGAGCCGCGGTCCAGCCCTTGTAGTCCTTCAGGTTCCCGGCCGTGATCAGCTTCGGGTCGAGCAGCACGGTGGGCTCGGCCGGCTTCTTGCCGGCAAGCAAGTCAGCCGCCATCGTCAGCGACTGGCCGGCCATCACATAGGGATCCTGCGAGGCCGAGGCCTTGATCATCGACGTGCCGGAAGCGAGTTCCTTCTCGATATCGGGCGCGCCGTCGACCGCGGTGAAGATGAACTCCGAGCGGTTGAGCTGCTTGGCCGCAAGCTGGGCGCCGATCGCCGTCGGATCGTTGATGGCGAATACCGCGTCGATCTTGTCGAAACGGGTCAGCAGCGACTGGAACACTTTCAGGCCGCCGTCACGTGAGCCTTCGGCGTTCTGGTCGTCGGAAAGGATCTTGATGTCGGGGTGTTTTGCCAGGACGTCCTTGCAGCCCTTGACCCGCTCCAGGATCGACGATGACGACGGGCCGTTGAGGATGACGTAGTCGCCCTTGCCGCCGGTATGGTCGACCAGATACTGGCACGCCTCTTCGCCGGCCTTGACGTTGTTGGTCATCACAGTGACGTCGGCGCCCGGCGCCGAAACGTCGAAAGCGGCAACGACGATGCCGGCCGCCTGCGCCTTCTTCACCGCCGGCGCGATCGCCTTGGCGTCGACGGCGTTGAGCATGATGACGTCGACGCCGGCGGCGATAAAGGAATCGACCTGCGAAACCTGCTTGTTGAGGTCGTAGTCGGCCGATACCGACGTCACCTGCACGTTCGGGTTGATCTTCTTGGCCGCGTCCTCGATGCCCTTGATGGTGGCGACGAAGAACGGGTTGCCGAGCAGGCCGACCGAGATGCCGACCTTGTTCAAATCCTTGGCCGATGCCGGCGCGATGACGGCGGCCGCAAGGGCGACGCCGCAGAGCAGTTTAGCGATGGTCTTCATTACTTTCCTCCGATTGCCCCGCGCCTCTCACGGTGCGTTACACATGAAACCGGCTCGTTGGATGCCGGCGACTAAGGGCCATCACGTTCTTGCTCCTGCCTGGAGCCTGTAACGGTCGAGGGCGACCGCCACGATGATGACCAATCCCTTGATGATGTACTGCCAGATGTCCGAAACACCGGCGAGGATGAGCCCATTGGAGAGCACCGCGATGATCAGGCCACCGATCAGCGTGCCCCAGATCGAGCCGACGCCGCCGACGAAGCTGGTGCCGCCGAGAATGACCGCGGCGATCGCATCCAACTCGTAGGATTGCCCGAGCTGCAGCCCGTTGGCGGCATAGAGCCGGGCCGCCGACATGGCGCCGCCAAGGCCGGCCAGAAGGCCGGAAACGCCGTAGACAAAGAGCAGCACCAGCGGCACCTTGATGCCGGTCAGCCTAGCGGCCTCGGCGTTGCCGCCGACGGCGTAGATCCAGGTGCCGAGCACGGTGCGCTTGAGCACCAGCCAGGACAGCACCACGACCGCCAGCGCGATGATCACCAGCCAGGGAATACCGAACAGCGAACCGTTGCCGATGAAGTCGAACGGCAGGTCCGAGTTGAATACCGTGGTGTCCTGGCCGAGCAGGCGGGCGACGCCGCGCACGGCGGTCAGCGACCCCAGCGTGACGATGAAGGGCGGCAGCTTGATATAGGCGATCAGCAGCCCGTTGATGATGCCGAAGCCGAGGCCGACGAGAATGGCCGCCGGCACGCCCAGCAGTCCCCAATCGGGCACCAGCGACACCATCACCGCCACCATCGCCGAGGCGGCAAGGATCGAGCCGACGGACAGGTCGATGCCGCCGGTCAGGATGACGAAGGTCATGCCGGCCGCCAACACGATGTTGATCGACGATTGCTGCATGACGATCAGCAGATTGGTCTGGGTGAAAAAGCGCGGGTTGATGAACTGGAAGCCGACGGCCAGCAGGATCAGGATCGGCAGCATGCCGAGCGCGGCGATGGCAGTGCGCCATCTTGTGCTCCTGCCGATCGCCCGGTCGTCCGCTTTAATCGTATCGGCCACCTTGTCGGTCATTGCTGAGCCGCTCCCGTTGCAAGTTCCATGATCGCTTCCTGCCGCAGTGGTTCGCCTCCCGACGCCGTCACCTCGCCGGCAATGGTGCCGTCGCGCATCACCAGCACGCGGTCGGCGATGCCGATCACCTCCGGCAATTCGCTGGAGATCATCAGGATGGCGATGCCTTTCTTGGCCAGATTGTCGATCAGCCGGTAGATCTCCGACTTCGCCCCGACATCGACGCCGCGGGTCGGCTCGTCGAGGATGACGACCTGCGGCTCTGTTTCCAGCAGGCGGGCGAGCAGCACCTTCTGCTGGTTGCCGCCCGACAGCGAGCCGGTATTGGCCTGCACAGAGCTGGTCCGGATGGAGAGGTCTGAAACCGCCTTGGCGGCGCGCTTTTCGGCAGCCGTGAAGTCGCGCAAACCGCCGGCCTTCGCGTCCTTTGCCAGCACGCCCATGCTGATGTTGTCGGAGATCGACATGTCGAGGAACAGGCCAAGTTGCTTGCGGTCCTCGGTCAGGTAGGCGATGCCGGCATCGAGCGCTTCGCGCGGCGAATTGATGAATATCGGTTTGCCGCCGAGCTCAAGCGTGCCGGCGGTGCGCCGGTCAGCCCCGAAGATTAGCCTTGCCAGCTCGGTGCGGCCCGAACCGACCAGGCCGGCCAGCGCCAGCACCTCGCCTTTGTGGAGGTCGAACGAACAATTCGTGAGGAGATTGCCGTCCGACATGCCGCGCACCGATAGCGCGACGGCGCGCTTGCTGTCCGGCGGGCGGTGATCCTTCTTGTAGAACGTCGACAGATCGCGCCCGACCATCATCGACACCAGCCGCGAGGCGTTCAGATCGGCGCGGTCGAGCGTGCCGACATAGCCGCTGTCGCGCAGCACGCTGACGCGGTCGGCGAGCTGGTAGACCTCTTCCATGCGGTGGCTGATGTAGATGATGGCGATACCTTGCGACTTCAGCGTCGCGATCACCTCGAACAGAAGGTCGGTCTCACGCGAGGTCAGAGACGTGGTCGGCTCGTCCATGACGATGATGCGCGCATTGGTCGACAGCGCGCGGGCGATTTCGACCAGTTGGCGCTCGCCAAGCGACAGGCTGGCGACGGGAGTGTGCGCCGAGAAAGTCACGCCGAGCCGCTCGATGATCTCGCTGGCGCGCCGGTTGCACTGTTCGCGGTCGACGATGCCGAACCGCCTCGGCTCGTTGCCGAGGAAGATGTTCTGCGCCACCGTCAGATTGGGCGCCAGCGACAGTTCCTGATAGATGACGGCAATGCCGGCGGCGCGTGCCTTGATCGGGTCGCCGGTGGCGGCCGGCACGCCGTCGATCAGGATCTCGCCGCCGGGATCCGGCCGGTAGGCGCCGGACAGCACTTTCATCAGCGTCGACTTGCCGGCACCGTTCTCGCCCATCAGCGCGTGCAGCTCGCCGGCATGGACGGTCAGCGACACATCGTGCAAGGCGCGGATCGGGCCGAATGTCTTGGAGATATGGCGCATTTCCAGCACCGGCTGGCGGGCCGTCTCGATCCGGGCGGCGGCGCTCATCGTGCACCTCCCGCAGCTGCGCTGGCTACACCCCGGTCGGCGGCAAGGCCGCGCCAGTCGTTGCGGTAGCCGGCAAGGCCGCTGAAGCTTGCCGCATGCACCGCCTCCGGCGCCTCAGTGGCAAATTCGCGTCCGGCACTTTCGAAGGCAAGTGCCGCAGCACCGGTGGCGCTGCCCTCCAGCGTTGCGCCTTGCAGGAAGGCCTGCCCGGGGCGCAATTGCGCCAAGAGCGCGGCAAGCATGCCGCCATTGTTCAGGCCGCCATCGACGATCACCGTATTGTCGGAATGGATCAGCTCAAGGCACAAATCGACCATCAGCGCGACATAGAGCAGCGCCATGGCCGCCCGTTCCTCGGCATTGGGCGTACGCCCGACCAGTTCACCACGGCGGTGTGGCATCGGGCCGCCGGGCGCGAAGCTCGGCAGCGCCATGATGCCGGCGTCGATCACCCGCTGGATCGAGGACGGCGCGATCGCACCCTGCCAGCCGGCGCTGATCGTCGCGAATTCGCGCCCGCCCATGAAGCGGATGGTCGGCACCGGGCCGCTATCGACATCGACATTGACCAGCATGTCGCGCTCACCGTCGAGCGCGTCGAGCGGACAGTCCGGATTGAGCACGACGACCCAGGTGCCGGTCGAGACCACGGTCACCGGCCCGAGCTGCTGCCGGCGATAGGCATAGAGCGCGGCATTGCTGTCGTGGACGCCATTGTGAATGGCGACCGGCTTCGCGGCTTGGCCGAAGCGTTGCTCGCCGATCACCGCGCCGGCACGCTCGAAGGCGGGCATCTGGCCGCGCCAGCCCTCTGCGTCGACCAGCGAACTGAAATCTTGGCTGCGCGGCGCCCATAGGTGCGAATGGCAGCCGAGATAGGACACTTCCGATACCGGCCGGCCACCAAAACGCCAGCTCCAATATTGGGGATAGCCGAGGATCGATTTCGCTGCGGTGAAGGCATCGGGTTCCACCTCTTTCAGCCACAACATATGGCGGCCATAGTTGAAGCCAAGCGGCAGGCGCGGCGAAAAGGTCTCGGCAAAATCCGGAATGCGGCGGTCGATTTGCGCGGCGAGTTCGGCCGGCGGTTCCTGCTCGTAATCGAGTATCGGATACGTCAGCGCGGCGTCGTCGACCAACGCGAAGGTGCAGCCATGGCCTGATACCATCAGCCCGTCCGCGCCATGCGTGTCGACCGCGTCATCGATGGCACGTGCCGCCCAGTCGTGAAGTGCTGCCTCGTCGAGCACGCTGAAGCCGCCTTTGCGGATCCAGCTCGGCTGGGTGCGGCGTTCGTCAAGGATGCGCCCGTCCTGGCCGAAGACGAACAGCTTCGAATTGGTCTTGCCGAAATCGAGGACGGCTATGTTCATTGGCTGCCTCCCGAGGACGCGGCGATCCGCACCGTGACGCCGGCGTCTTCGAGCACGCGCGCATCGGCGTCGGACAGGCCGTCATCGGTGACCAGCGTACCGATCCGCGACAGCGGCAGCGCCACGTTACGCGCATGGATCGACAGTTTGCGGCTGTCGGCCAGCACGACGATCTGGTCGGCGCACAGGCTGAGTTCGACGATCGAGCGGACCAGCAGCGGGTGCGATTCCAGCAGGCCTTCCTGGCCGATGCCTTGCGCGCCGAGAAAAAACTTCGAGGCGTAGAACGGCACCGCCTGGGTCAGCGAATGGATGATGCTCGGCTCACGGTGCAGCTCGCCGCCGGCGACGGTCAGGCTGCAATGGCCGTGGTCGCTGAGATAGGCCGCGAGCGGCATCGAGTTGGTGTAGAGCCGGATGTTGCGGTCGGCGAGCTTGACGCCGAGATGGAAGCAGGTCGAACCGCCATGCACGATGACCGCGTCGCCGTCGCGCACCATGGTCGCCGCCAGAGCGGCGATCTGCCGCTTGGCCTCGACGGCGAGGTCGCGGTTCTCGTCATAGGGCCTGGCGTAGGCGACGCCGGCTTGCGAAGCGCCATCGAGCGCCGAGATGCCGCCATAGACCTTACGCGCTTCGCCGGCCTCGTCGATCTTGTCGATGTCGCGCCGCACCGTCGCCGCCGACACGCCAAGCCGCTCCTGCAGTTCCCGCACCGATGCGAAAGGCCGGTCCCGCAAAAGCTCGACAATCTGACGCTGGCGGCCGGAGTCGCTCAACCCTTACCTCCCAATGCCCTTTGCCTCCCAAGCCATTTTGCACGGCATTGCCATTTGCACGGCAATTGGTGCAACTTACTCAACGCACCTCGGATTGCAAGCGTGATTTGACGCGATAACATCACTGTTGACGTAACTTACTCGCATCTGCGATACCAGCGTCAGCCTCGTCCCGGCAACGGGACGTCCAAAGCCGTGGCCACGCGGCCGGTTTGTGGAGGAATTTCCGATGACGATCAGTGCGGATGCGCAGGAATTGGCAGCGCTGCGGTCGCTTTCGGCCGAGATCGGCAACGACCCGCATCTGACACAGGCCGCCGGCGGCAACACCTCGCTGAAAGCCGGCGACACGCTCTGGATCAAGGCCTCGGGTACCTGGCTAAAGCACGCGCTGGCCGAGGACATCATGGTGCCGGTCAGCATCCCGCCGCTGCTCGAAGCGATCGAACGGCGCGACCCGGCCGCCGAACAGCCGCAGGCCTTCGCCATCGAAGCGCTGAACGCGCGTGGGCTGCGCCCGTCGATCGAAACCACCGTGCATGCGCTGATGCCGCAGCGCATCGTTCTGCATGTCCATTGCGTCGAGACCATTTCACTGGCCGTGCAGGCCGACTGCGAGGCCGAGGTCGCCAGGCGCCTCGATGGCCATGAATGGGCGTATGTGCCTTATCGCCGGCCGGGCCTGCCGCTTGCCCAGGGTATCGCCGAGCGTTTACGGCCGGGGGTGGACATCCTGATCCTCGGCAATCACGGTCTCGTCGTTGCAGCCGAGACCGTCGCCGAGGCCGACATGCTGCTGCGGCGCGTGACAAGGCTGCTGGCGCGGCAGCCGCGCAAGGTGGCGGAGCCCGACACCGCGGCATTGACGGCGCTCGCCGGCGACAGCGGCTACAGACTGCCGGCGGATATCGAGGCGCATGCAGTCGCGGTCGACCCCGAAAGCTGCCGTATGGCGTCAGTGGGCAGCCTCTATCCCGACCACGTCATCTTTCTCGGCGAGGGTTCGGTCGTGGCGAGGCCGGGGGAGAACGTGAAGCGCATCGTCGAGCGGTGCGGCACGGCACCGGCGGCGATCCTGTTTCCGGGGCTCGGCGTGCTGATGCGCGGCGACGCCAGCGCCGGTGCCGATGCCTTGCAACGCTGCCTCGCCGACGTGACGGCGCGGGTCGATGTTGCGGCGAAGCTGAATTATCTCACAGCGGCGGAGAATGACGAACTGATCAACTGGGACGCCGAGCAGTATCGCCAGAAACTCAATGCTGCCGGCAGCTGATATGTCGCTTTCAATCGGCCCACTTGCCATCGGCATCGACATCGGCACATCCGGCGCGCGCGCCGTCGCCATGCGCCCGGATTTTTCCGTCGCCGCGCATTCCGCCGTCCCACTCGACAGGTTTGGCCAGAACGCCCGCGACCCTGCTGCGTGGTGGGCGGCTGTCGTCGCGGCGCTGACCGAGCTGCTTTCCCAGATCGATCGCGCTGCGGTCCGCTCGATCGCTGTCGACGGCACTTCGGGCACGCTGCTGCCGGTCGAGGCTGCCGGACGGCCGCTGGCCGAGCCGCTAATGTACAACGACAAGGTCGCCGACGAACCTATCCTGGCCGCAATCGCGCGCCGGGCGCCGCCTGCGAGCGCCGCGCACGGGCCGACCTCGGGTCTTGCCAAGGCGCTCTGGTTCCAGCGCCTGCCCGGTGTTCCTGAGGTGGCCATGATACTGCATCAGGCCGACTGGATCGCGGGACAGTTTTCCGGCCGCTTCGACGTCAGCGACGAGAACAATGCCCTGAAAACCGGCTACGATGTCGAGGCCCGGCGCTGGCCCGACTGGATCGCGGCGACCGGCATGCGCATGGAACTCCTGCCTGGCATTGTACGGCCGGGCGACATCACAGGCACGCTCTCGCCGAGCACCGTGGATCTGTTTGGCCTGCCGCATGACGTGGTCGTGGTCGCCGGCACCACCGATGGCTGCGCCTCGTTCCTGGCGACCGGTGCAACGGCTGCGGGCGACGGCGTCACTGCGCTCGGCTCATCGCTGACCATCAAGATCCTCTCCGACCGGCCGATCTCGGCGCCGCAATTCGGCATCTACAGCCACAGGCTGGGAGACACCTATCTGGCGGGCGGCGCCTCGAATTCCGGCGGCAAGGTGCTGGCCCAGCATTTTCCCGTCGGCCGCATCATCGAACTCAGCAAAAAAATCGACCCCGCGACGCAGACCGGCCTCGACTATTACCCGCTGCCGGTGCCCGGCGAGCGCTTCCCCATAGCCGATCCGGCGCTGCCGCCGCGTCTCGAGCCGCGGCCTGCCGACGACGCCGATTATCTGAAAGCCATGTTCGAGGGTATTGCGGCGATCGAAGCGCTCGGCTATCGCCGGCTTGCTGAACTCGGCGCACCCCGGCTGACATCGGTCAGGAGCGTCGGTGGCGGCGCGGCAAATCCGGCCTGGACGGCGATCCGGCGGCGCAAGCTTGGCGTCGCCCTCTTGCCGGCTCTGTCGGATGAGGCCGCCGCCGGCACGGCGCGGCTGGCGCTGATGGGCGCAAGCGCAGCGGGGCTTTTATGACGGCAGTTCAACATCTCGACGGCATCGGCGCGCTGGCCGAGCGCTACCAGGTGTTCCTGGTCGACCAGTTCGGCGTGCTGCACGACGGCACCAACCCGTATTCCGGCGCTGTCGAAGCATTGTCGGCGCTCAAGCGCGCCGGCAAGACCACCGTGCTGATCTCGAATTCCGGCAAGCGGGCCGAACCCAATGAGCGCCGCCTGCTGAAGCTCGGCTTCGAACCGGGAAGCTGGGATCACTTTGTCTCCTCTGGCGAGGTGGCGTGGCGCTCGTTCCACGAAATGGCGGCATCCGGAGCCCTGCGCCCGGAGACAAAATGCCTGCTGATCAGCCGCGACAATGACCGGTCGGCGGTCGACGGCCTGCCCTTCGTCCTGGCAAAGGACGGTAGCGATGCCGAACTGGTGCTGATTTCCGCCAGCGAGGGCGACCGTTACGACCTCGACCACTATCGCCGGCTTCTTGGTCCGGCGGCAGCGCGGCAGGTGCCATGCTTCTGCACCAATCCCGACAAGATCATGCTGACTGCCGTCGGCCCTCGCTTCGGCGCCGGCCGGCTCGCCGATCTCTATGAGAGCCTCGGCGGCAGCGTCACGCGCATCGGCAAGCCCTATCCGCAGATATTCGAGGCAGCCCTGGCACTGGCGGACAATCCGGATCGCGACAGCGTGGTCTGCGTCGGCGACAGCGTCGAACACGACATCGCCGGCGGTATCGGCGTCAGCGTCGCGACCACGCTGGTCCTGTCAGGCATATTGGCGGACACGCCTAATCTGGAGGATGTTTTCGCCTCGCTGAACGCCCGCCCGGACTACATCGCCGAGTCCTTCAGGTTTCCCTGAGCTGCGTAAGGCGGACAAAACTAATCCAGGTCGAAGCGTCCGATCACCGGCACATGGTCCGAGGGCCGTTCCCAGCCGCGTGCCAGCCGCTGGATTTCATAGCCGGCAAAATGCGGCACCAGGTTTGGCGACGACCAGATATGATCGAGGCGCCGGCCGCGATTTGAGGCTTGCCAATCCTGGGCGCGATAGCTCCACCAGGTGTAGAGCTTCTGCTCGTAAGGGACATTGAGCCGCATCAGGTCGACCCAGTTGCCGGCGAGCCGCATCGCCTCGAAATTTTCCGTCTCGACCGGCGTATGGCTGACGACGTTGAGGAGCTGCTTGTGCGACCAGACATCGTGCTCGAGCGGCGCGATGTTGAGATCGCCGACCAGGATCGAGCCGGAGTGATCGTCATGCTCGGCGCGGACGGCATTCATTTCGGCAACGAAATCGAGCTTGTGCTTGAACTTGCGGTTGACGGTCGGGTCTGGCTCGTCGCCACCGGCCGGAACGTAGAAATTGTGCAGCAGGATCGTCTTGCCGCCGGCCTTGACGGTGACCGACAGATGCCGGCTGTCCTCGATCTCGCAGAAGCGGCGCTTTTCGACGATCTCGATCGGCCGGCGCGCTATGGTCGCAACGCCGTGATAGCCCTTCTGGCCATGGAAGGCGATGTGCTCGTAGCCGAGCTTGCGGAAGGCCTTCTCCGGAAACAATTCGTCTGGAACCTTGGTTTCCTGCAGGCAGAGCACGTCCGGCGCCTGCTCGACCAGCAGGCGCTCGACGATCGGCATGCGCAGCCGGACGGAGTTGATGTTCCAGGTAGCGACGGAAAAGGACATGCACAAAGGATCCGGAGCCGCGCATAAAATGCCAAAGGTGAACGCCTTTGGCCAGGGGTCATGCGCCCATGAAAGAGTCGGCCCGGAATCTGCCAGCCGCAAGCCTCAAAGACAAGCCGCCGCACTGAGCTGGGGGGTGTTGATGTTCAAGAAGGTCGGCGCCGCCCCTCATTGCCCTGCCGCCATCTTCTCCCCGTATAGTGACGGGGAGAAAGACGCTGGCCGTGGCCTCGGGGCCCTTTTTCTCACGCTGGGAATTGGCGAAATCTTCCGTGGCTGCGTCCTTCTCCCCGTCACTATACGGGGAGAAGATGGCGGCAGCCAGATGAGGGGCAGCACCAACGCCGGACCCCTTCCCACAGCGGTGGAAAGCTACCGCGACTTGGTGTTCAGTTCCCGGTTCGCCGTATAGTCGATGGCAAAAGTGTCGGGGGCGAAGCTGACGCCCTCCTTGGTGTTAAAGATCATCACCGTCGTGTCCTTGCCTTGCGCATCGGTGATGGTCCACTGCCGCAATTCATAGGATTTCGGATCGAACATCATGGTGATCTTCGAATTGCCGAACACCGACTTGTCGGCAAGCTGGATGGTGGTGAGATCGTCTTCTTCCTTGACGCTTCTGACGCGCCCGCCCGACAGATCGATCTTGTCGTCGAGCAGCAGCTTCAGCGGCGTCTTCGACAGCGGATAGAGGTCGGAGGTCCGCAGCTTCTTGTTGAGGATGACCACCGACTTGCCGTCGGAAATCACCCTGAAATTCGAGGCGCCGTCATAGTTGAAGCGGATCTTGCCCGGCCGTTCCAGAAAGAACTTGCCGCCGGTCTGCTCGCCCTTGGGCCCGAACTGCACGAACTCGCCGCTCATCGATTTGACCGAGGAGAAATGGTCGGCAATTTTCTGCGCCGTCGCCGGAACCGCTGCTTGCGCCGACGCCAGCAGCTGGAAGCCGGGCACGACGTTGAGGGCTGCAGCACCAACCAGGACCAGGCCGAGGCCGAGCACCTGCCGGCGGGTTGGGGCGAAATCCCTGCTTGGGGCGAAAGATGCGTTTTTCATGCCGGTCACCATCATCTGATTGCTTGCTCGTTGTATTGGTCTGGCCCCCCAGTTGGGCTTAAGTTTGGCGGGCAGCGCAGCGCTCATCCGTTGCAACGCGCCAAGAGGTTCACAGTTGCCGGCGCGGTCCGGCCGGTGGATCGGAGCATGATCCTGAAAAGTGGATAGAGTTCCATCCCGATTCTACCGGGATGGAACGGGCGCTAGAATTTGTCGTCCTCCGTCGGCACCAGGATTTCGCGTTTTCCGGCATGGTTGGCCGGGCCGACAATGCCTTCCTTCTCCATCTTCTCGATGATCGACGCGGCGCGGTTGTAGCCGATGCCGAGCCGGCGCTGGATGTAGCTGGTCGAGGCCTTGCCGTCGCGCAGCACCACCGCAACCGCCTGATCGTAGGGATCGTCGGAATCCTCGAAATTTCCGCCGTCGCCGCCGCCACCACTACCTTTGCCCGACGGCTCGTCGTCATCCTTGTCGTCGTCCTCGGTGATGGCGTCGAGATATTCCGGCACGCCCTGCAATTTCAGATGCGCGACGATCCTCTCCACCTCGTCGTCGGAAACGAAGGGGCCGTGCACGCGCTGGATGCGGCCGCCGCCGGCCATGTACAGCATGTCGCCCATGCCGAGCAGTTGCTCGGCACCCTGCTCGCCCAGGATGGTGCGGCTGTCGATCTTCGACGTCACCTGGAACGAGATGCGGGTCGGGAAATTGGCCTTGATGGTGCCGGTGATGACGTCGACCGACGGCCGCTGCGTCGCCATGATGACATGGATGCCGGCGGCGCGTGCCATCTGCGCCAGGCGCTGCACCGCGCCCTCGATATCCTTGCCGGCGACCATCATCAGGTCGGCCATTTCGTCGATGATGACGACGATGTAGGGCATCGGCTCGAGGTCGAGGTTCTCCGTCTCGTAGATCGCCTCGCCGGTCTGCCGGTCGAAGCCGGTCTGCACCGTACGGGAGATCCTTTCGCCTTTTTTCTCGGCCTGCTGCACGCGCGCATTGAAGCCGTCGATGTTGCGGACGCCGACCTTCGACATCTTGCGGTAGCGGTCCTCCATCTCGCGCACGGTCCATTTCAGTGCCACCACCGCCTTCTTCGGATCGGTGACGACCGGCGTCAGAAGATGCGGGATGCCGTCATAGACCGAGAGTTCCAGCATCTTTGGATCAATCATGATCAGCCGGCAGTCCTGCGGCGTCAGCCGGTAGAGCAGCGACAGGATCATGGTGTTGATGGCGACAGACTTGCCCGAACCGGTGGTGCCGGCGACCAGCACGTGCGGCATCTTGGCGATGTCGACGATGACCGCCTCGCCATTGATGGTCTTGCCCAGCGCCAGCGCCAGCTTGGCCTTGGTGGTCTCGAAATCGCGGCTGGCCATGATCTCCCTGAGATAGACGGTCTCGCGCTTGGCGTTCGGCAATTCGATGCCGATGGCATTGCGGCCGGGCACTACGGCGACGCGGCAGGCGATCGCGCTCATCGAGCGGGCGATGTCATCGGACAGGCCGATCACCCGCGACGATTTGATGCCTGGCGCGGGTTCCAGCTCATAAAGCGTGACGACCGGGCCGGGGCGGACATGGATGATCTCGCCCTTGACGCCGAAATCCTCCAGCACGCCCTCGAGCAGGCGGGCATTCTGCTCCAGCGCGTCCTTGGACAGGCTGGCGTCGCGCACCACGTTCTTTGGCTCTGACAGGAAATGCAGCGACGGCATCTCGAACTTCTCCGAGCCGATCAGCGAGGTCTGTGCCTCGCGCTGGACCCGGGCGCCGGGTGCCGGCCGTGGCGCCGGCGCCTCGACGCGTGTCGCCGCATCGGAGCGGAAGTTCTGCACCTTCGCCGTCGGCGCGGCGCGGCGTTGGCCGGCCGGCTTGGGCGCGAAATCCATGTCGTCGTCATTGTCGTCGTTATCAAAGACATCGGCATCGTCGGGGTCGATCGAGGCACTGCGGTCGTTGACCATGGCGGCGAAGAATTCCGGCTCGACGCGGGCGCGCCCGCCCGGGCTCATCCGCGCCTCGGCGAACTCGGCCGATTCGACCCGTTCGGCCGCCCGCCGCCAGGCGCTGGCGCGCGGCTCCATCTCGGGCTCGAAATCATCGCGCTCGCGCCGGCGCGCGGCGCGGCGGCGCAAATAGGCCCGCAACGACAGCCACCAATGGGTGATGGCGCCAAGTGCCAATATGCCTTCGTCGCCCTCGTCCTCTTCATTGTCGAAAAGCAGGTCGTCCTGCGGATCGGGCGCGGCAGGCTGATCAAGGACGGCAAAGCCGTTCTTGCGTGAAATCAGCGCCGAACCATACAGAAACAGCCCCAGCGCCGGTGCTGCAAGGAGCACGGCGAGCACGCTGGCGACGAGGCCGGTCGGGTAGCCGCCGATGACCAGGCCGGGAATGCTGAGCACCATATCGCCGAAGACGCCGCCGAGACCGGTCGGCAGCGGCCAGGTCTTGGGTGGCACCACGCAGCCGGCAATTGCCGCGCCAAGCAGCGAAAAGGCGAACCAGGCGAGCGCGCGCTTCGGCAGCCGGTCGACGCCACGTGCGGTAAACAGCAGAAATCCCCAGATCACCGCCGGCACCAGTGCCGCAACCGCGGCAAGTCCGAAGAACTGCATCGCAATGTCGGAAAAGACGGCACCCGCATAACCCATTGCATTGGTGACGACGTTGTCGGTGGCATGCGAAAAGCTCGGATCGGCGACGTTCCAGGTGGCAAGGGCGGCAACGCCGAAGCCAACCACCGCAAACAGCCCGGCACCGACCAGCCGGCCGACCTGGCGCCTCGCGAACGCCCGGATGCCGTGCCCCGTATCGGCCAGCGCAAGCGGTGCTGAAGCCCCTGAACGCATGCTCTTCCCCGTCTGTCGTTGCCCGGCCGGGCGCGGACGCGCAACACGGCAGATTCGGCTGTCAGACTAGCGGCGGGAAGGTTAAGGGCGCATTAACCATGGGCAGTCTGCGTCTCCGGAACTGGCGCAAGATGTCATGCCTGGCTTCCTGTTCGAACACGGCGCTGATCCTGCGACGGGCATTGGAAGCCACCCCGGCTCGGCAATAATGGCGGGCACGCTGGCCCGCCATCGTGGTGATGAAACGATCAGGCTGCAGCCTGATCGAGATTGTCAGTTGGCGCCGCCGAGTGCCTGCACATTGGCGCAGAATTCGGCATGCGGCTTGCTCATCGCCGCATCGTTGCATTCCTTCTTCATGGCTTCCTGCTTTTCCTTCGGCATCGCCATGAACGCGGTCTTGAATTCCGCCATCGGCTTCATGGTTTTCATGCCGGAATCGGTGAAGAACGGCGCCATGTTGTCCGGCTCGTCCAGCGCACCGGCCAGTGCCGTCCCGCTGACCAGGGCAAGAGCGATTGCTCCGAGGCAGATTTCCTTGATGTTCATGATGTTTCCGTCCCTATGTTTTGACGAGCGTCCAAATGACGACCGCCACCACAGTTCGGAGCCGCTGCGGCCGATGTTTCACGCCGCCGGCGGATCGAGCACCCGATCAAGCGATTGTGATCAAGCCGTCACGGCCATCTGCGCACAAAAAGAGGCCCGGAAGATTTCCGGGCCTCAAGGCGTGAGCCCTTTCGGGAGCATCACGACGGGATCTTTCCGGCACCGGCAAAACGCCGGTGCCGGCCAAATACATTACGGCACCACTTCGCCGTGCTGGCTGATGTCGAGGCCTTCGACCTCTTCCGGGGTGGAAGGACGCAGGCCGACCAGCGCCTTGACGATATAGAGGATCACGAAGCTCGCGATCGCCGTCCACAGGATGGTGAAGACGATACCGTAGAGCTGCTTGCCGACAGAGGCACCCGCCCCGAGGCTGTTGATCGCTGGATCGGCGAGTACGCCGGTCAGCAACGCGCCGATGATGCCGCCGATCCCGTGTACGCCGAACGCATCGAGCGAGTCGTCATAGCCGAACGCGTGCTTGAGCTTGACGGCCGAGACGTAGCACAACACACCGGCGACGATGCCGACGATGAAGGCGCCGGTCGGATTGACGAAGCCGGAAGCCGGCGTCACCGCGACCAGGCCGGCGACGGCGCCCGAGATGATGCCGAGAACGCTCGGCTTCTTGGCGACGATCCATTCGGCGAACATCCAGGCGAGCGCCGCAGCGGCAGCGGCAACCTGGGTGTTCAGCATCGCGGCACCGGCAAGGCCGTCGGCGGCCAGTTCCGAGCCGGCGTTGAAGCCGAACCAGCCGACCCACAGCAGCGAAGCGCCGATTACGGAGTAGACAAGGTTGTGCGGCGCCATATTGGTGGTGCCGTAGCCTTCACGCTTGCCGAGAACCAGCGCGCAAACCAGGCCGGCGACACCGGCATTGATGTGAACGACCGTGCCGCCGGCGAAATCGAGAACGCCGGCCGTGCCGAGGAAGCCGCCGCCCCACACCCAGTGCGCGATCGGGGCATAGACCACCAACAGCCACGCCCCCATGAAGATGAGCAGCGCCGAGAACTTCATGCGTTCGGCGAAGGCGCCGGCAATCAGCGCCGGCGTGATGATGGCGAAGGTCATCTGGAACATCGAGAAGACGAATTCAGGAATGTTCGCCACCCCCGGCAGCCACAGCGACGAGGTGGTGATGCCGTTGTGGAAGAACTTCGAGAAGCCGCCGAGATAGGCATTCATGCCGCCGCCATCCGAGAAAGCCAGCGAATAGCCGAACATGAACCACAGCACCGTCACCAGGCAGGTGATGGCAAAGCTCTGCATGATCGTGGCGAGCACGTTCTTCTTGCGTACCATGCCGCCGTAAAACAGCGCCAGGCCGGGGATGGTCATCATCAGCACCAGCGCCGTCGAGGTCAGCATCCAGGCGGTGTTGCCGGTGTCGAGCGCGGGCGCAGGGGCGGCCGGTGCTGCCGGAGCCGCTTCCTGCGCGAACGCAGCAACCGTGCCCAATGCAGCGAGAGCGAGCGAGCCCAAAACGGCCGCGCGCCCCGTTATCTTCAAGGTGGAAGGAATATTCATTGAACTCTCCATTGGAATACGTATCCGCAGCTCAAAGCGCGTCGGTGTCTGTTTCGCCGGTGCGAATGCGCACCGCCTGGTCGATGCCGAAAACGAAGATCTTGCCGTCGCCGATCTGGCCGGTCTTGGCCGCCGCGGTGATGGCTTCGACGGCCTTGTCGACCATGTCGACGGCGACCGCGACTTCGATCTTGATCTTCGGCAGGAAGCTGACCGCGTATTCCGCCCCGCGATAGATTTCCGTGTGCCCCTTCTGACGTCCGTAGCCTTTGACTTCGGTGACGGTCAGGCCCTGGATGCCGACTGCGGTGAGCGCCTCGCGCACCTCGTCGAGCTTGAACGGCTTGATGATTGCCATCACGATCTTCATAAGGTTTCACCCTTTGCTGTTGCGCGTTCCCGCGTTTGTACGACTTCGCCGATCCCCATGAGAGCCGGAGAGTGCCCGCTAGGATTCAAGCTCCGTGCCAATTGCCGAAGCAGGGTGTTAAGCTATTGTTAAACAAGGAAATCGGGAAGGTTTGCCGGCTGCCTGTTCACAGTCGCGGCAGTGCATCTGATTAAAAAATAGGCAAATTTCGAAAAATGCCTACTCCGCAGGCGGCCGCTTCAGCCGGATGAGCCCCTCCTGGGCAACCGAGGCGATCAACGTGCCGTCGCGGGCAAACAGCGAGCCGCGGGTAAAGCCACGCGATCCTTGCGTCGACGGGCTGTCTTGGGTGTAGAGCATCCAGTCGTCGAGCGGGTGGCTGCGGTGGAACCACATGGCGTGGTCGAGGCTCGCCGCCTGGATGTCGCGATCGAAAATGGCGCGGCCATGGGCAAAGGTCGAGGTGTCGAGCAGCGTCATATCGGAGAGATAGGCGAGCACGGCCGCCTGCGTGGCGCGGTCGGCCGGCACCGGGCCGGTGGTGCGGATCCAGATGTTCTGCTTCGGCTCGAGCTTTTCCCGGCTGGTATAATGCTTCAGCATCACCGGCTTCATCTCGATCGGCCGGTCGCGCTCCCAATAGCGCTTGATGCCGTCGGGCACGGCTTCGCCGAACTTGCCCAGCAATTCGCGCTGCGACAGCAATGTGTCGGGCGCCGGCACGTCCTGCGGCATCGGCACCTGATGTTCCAGGCCGACCTCATCTTGCTGGAACGAGGCTTCCAGCGAAAAGATCGCCTGGCCGTGCTGGATCGCCACGACGCGCCGGGTGGTGAAGGAGCCGCCGTCACGAA
Source organism: Mesorhizobium sp. M0571 (assembly GCF_040320985.1). Taxonomy (NCBI): domain Bacteria; kingdom Pseudomonadati; phylum Pseudomonadota; class Alphaproteobacteria; order Hyphomicrobiales; family Phyllobacteriaceae; genus Mesorhizobium; species Mesorhizobium sp. M0571. The sequence goes on along the minus strand of NZ_JAMYQT010000045.1, from coordinate 23,464 downwards.
TGCGGTCGACCTCGTAGATGATCGGCACCTTGGTGTCGCCCGGCCGCATGAAATAGCCATGCAGCGAATGCACGTGGCGCTCGGGCTGGACCGTTCGCTGCGCGGCGACCAGCGCTTGGGCGATGGTCTGGCCGCCGAAGATGCGCTGCCAGTCGAGCTTGGGGCTGCGACCACGATACAGGTTGTGTTCCAGCTGCTCGAGGTCGAGAATGCCGAGAAGCTCGTCCATGGCTGCCGTCATGTTTCGTGACCTCGCCGCAAAATTACCATGGCGGTTTCCGACAGGAATGGCGGGCAGTCAAGGGCGGAATGGCCCCGGCTAGGTCAAGAGGCTGGCGCCGTAAAAGGAATGGTCATGGTGGACAGCAAGAATTCGCTCGACGTTCTGGTCGCCGGCGCCGGCTATGTCGGCTTGGCCGCCGCCGTATCACTGAAGCAGGCGCGGCCGAGCCTCGCCGTCGCCGTCGTCGACGCCGCGCCCGCCGGCGTCTGGCGGAAGGACGGCCGCGCCTCGGCGATTGCCGCCGCCGCTTGCCGCATGCTCGACCAGCTCGGCGTCTGGAACGAGATCGCGCCGGAGGCGCAGGCGATCACCGAAATGATCGTCACCGATTCGCGCACTTCGGATCCGGTCCGCCCGGTGTTCCTCACCTTCGACGGCGAGGTTGCGCCAGGCGAACCGTTTGCGCACATGGTCGCCAACAAGGATTTGAACGGCGCCTTGCGCCGGCGCGCCGAACAACTCGGCATCGGCATCATCGAAGGCGTCGCCGTCAGCGCCTTCGACATCAACGGCGCCGGCATCACCGTGCATCTTGCCGACGGGGCGACGCTGAAGGCGCGGCTGCTCGTTGCCGCCGACGGCGTCAACTCGAAGCTGCGCGACATGGCCGGCATCAAGACCGTGAAATGGGAGTATGGCCAGTCTGGCATCGTTTGCACCGTGGCGCATGAGCGGCCGCACAACGGCCGCGCCGAAGAGCATTTCCTTCCCGCAGGCCCCTTTGCCACGCTGCCGCTCAAGCCGGGCAAGGACGGCACCAACCGTTCGTCGATCGTCTGGGTCGAACGGTCGCAGGATGCCGAAAAGCTGGTCAAGGGCGACACCCTGGTCCTGGAATATGAGCTCGAGCAGCGCTTTGGCCTCAAGCTCGGCGAAATCCATATCGCCGACAAGCCCCGCGCCTGGCCGCTCGGGCTGACCATTGCGCGCGCCTTCGTTGCGCCGCGCATCGCGCTTGCCGGCGACGCCGCCCACGGCATCCACCCGATCGCCGGCCAGGGGCTCAATCTCGGCTTCAAGGACGTGGCTGCGCTGGCCGAAGTGGTGGTCGAGGCCGACCGGCTCGGCCAGGACATCGGCGCGCTCGACGTGCTCGAGCGCTACCAGCAATGGCGGCGCTTCGATACGGTGCAGATGGGAATCACCACCGATGTGCTGAACCGGCTGTTTTCCAACGATTTCGGCCCGCTGCGCACTTTGCGCGACGTCGGCCTCGGCCTCGTCGAGCGCATGCCGCGGCTGAAGGAGTTCTTCATCCGCCAGGCGTCGGGTCTGCCCGGCGACACGCCGAAACTGTTCAAGGGCGAGGCGATCTGAGCGTTGCTCAGTTGACCTCGAAGCCCAGCTTCTGGCGCAGCCGGAGCATTCGCTGATCGGAAATCTGCAAGCTTTGCTCGCCGGCTTTCGCCACACGGCCGACCATCTGCAGCAGATCGTTCCTTTCAGCCGCGTCGAGGTGCTCGCGCAGGAACGGCGCCAGCTTGTCGATGACGATCGTGGCGTCATCGATTTGCGAAGCCGCCCATTTTGCATAGATCACCGCCTCATCGGTCTGCTTTTTGTCGGCAATCTCCGAAATCACCGATCGAATGGCGGCTTCGCGTTGCGGCAGCATGGGACCATTCTCGGAGACGATGGCGGTGATCAGCGTCGCGGCCGCAACGACCGGATCGTCGATCGCCGTCAGCGGCGAGAGCGCCGCCTGCTTGCGCAGTTTCTTGCGGCGCACATTGCCCTGGACCCGGCCGACGACGTCGGCAACCTCACGCGCCGCGTCGTTCATGATCTTCAGCCGGTACCACCAGAAGGTCGCTGCTCCCAACAGGCCGATTGCCGCAATCAGTATATGCATGCCCCGAGATCCCCCAATCTCGGCGACGATAGGAGAAGTATTGCTTCGCTTCAACACGCAAAAGTTGCGTCCGACGAAGAAAGCGAAAGCCCGCGCCAGTTGTTGGTCGGCACCGCTCCGCGAAGCAGCTATCGAGATCTCTATGATCCCGGCACGTTGTAGATCGCCCGCACCTCGATCGTGCCGATTTCGGCCAGCGGAATCTCGCCCGCGATCTCCAGCGCCCCGTCGAGACTCTCGGCCTCGATCATGACGAAGCCGAGCAACTGCTCCTTGGTTTCGGCGAAGGGGCCGTCGGTGACCAGCCGCTTGCCCTGGCGCCTGCGAACGGTTTTCGACGTTTTCACCGATTGCAGCGCCTGCGCGATGATCAGCATCCCGCGTTGGTCCAATGACCGGTCATGGGCCATCGAATCGGCGTCGAGCTTGGCCAGCCTCTCGGGCGTCATTGCGTAGAGATCTTTTTCTTCACCATAGACCAGACAAACATACTTCATTTTTATCTCCATTCCTGGCTTGAAGTGGAAGACGAGGCTACGGAAATCTCCGCGGAGCCCTTGCCTGCCGTAGAATCGAGACCGGCCGCAGCATAGTCGAGAAGAGACACCGCAATCCCGATAATGGCAATCGCCGCAAGCAGTCGGCCGAAGCCGGAGGGCGGCAGGCGCGACCAGTCGGCTTGTTGTTCACCGGCCCTGTGGCCGGTGCTTGTCCAGTGAGCAGAAAACAGATTGTTCATGTGGTCCTCCATCCGGCCACCAAGTCCATGGCCGCCCGCAGGACGGCCGGGACAGATGGAAGTCGACATTTTTGCACGCGTATTTTTTTCGAATTTTTTTCGCTCGACATGATGCGTCACGCTGCCGCCGATACGAAAGCGTGGGTGGCCTTCGCTCCAGCGCGCGCTATAGTCGACCGGACGCCGACTACGGGCTCAATCACGACAATCAAGGAGGAATTGATGGACCGCACCGCCAACGCCGTTTGGAAAGGCAGTTTCAAGGAAGGCAAAGGCACGCTCGAAACCCAGAGCGGGACGCTGAAGGGCACGCCGTATTCCGCCAAGATGCGTTTCGAGGACGAGAGCGGCAAATCCGGCACCAATCCGGAAGAGCTGATCGCCGCCGCCCATGCCGGTTGCTATGCCATGCAGCTTTCGCATTTTCTCGCCGAAAATGGCACTCCGGCTTCCGAGCTCGACGCCAAGGCCGTGGTGACGCTGGTCCCCGGCACCGGCATCACCGGCAGCGCGATCACGCTGGTCGGCAAGGTACCGGGCATCGATGCCGCCAAGTTCAAGGAATTGGCCGAGAAGGCCAAAGCCGAATGCCCGGTGTCAAAGGCGCTCGGCGCCATCAAGGTATCGCTCGACGCCAAGCTCGGCTAAGGGGCGCTTTCTACATCTGATCGATTCCAGCTTGCGTTGGAGGCCATCGATTGTCCAAGTCGGCTCCGCCCCTCATTGCCCTGCCGGGCATTTCTCCCCGTATAGTGACGGGGAGAAAGAAGCTGGCCGCAGCCGCGGCATCCTTCTTACAACGCTGATTATTGGCGAAACGGTCGATGAGAGCGTGCCTCTCCCCGTCACTATACGGGGAGAGGTCGCCGGGCAGGCGGGTGAGGGGCAGCGCCAACCGATCGAGACTGGGCACGAACAAAGTTACTAGAGGGGCGCTGTCCCGCCGGCGTGTCTTTGTCGCTAGTGCCCATCGCCGGTCAGCGCGTCGAGGCGAGCGCGCAATGCCGCGACCTCCTCCTCGAGGGCCTGCACGCGCATTTCCAGATCCGAGGCTGGCGAGGACGGCAGGGGCGCGGCGGCAGCCGACAGTTGCGGCGGCCCACTGAGGAGATGGACATAACGGTCTTCGCGCTGGCCGGGGCCGCGATCGATCTGCTGCACGAGCGGCGGCCTGCGGCCGATCAGCAGATCGAGATTGCCGCGAAGCTCGTCGATCGACGGCAACCGTGCCATGCGCTCGCTTCGTGCCAGCAATTCATAGGCCGTCTGCGGGCCGCGCAACAACAACAGGCCAAGCAGTGCGATCTGCGCCGAGGTCAGGGAAAAGCGCTGCGCCACGACATGCTCGTAGCGTTCGACGCGCGACGCGAACACCTGCCTGACGAGGCCCTTCTGCTCCAGCTGGCCAAGCGCCCGTCTAACCTCGGCAGGCTCGACCGCCATCACCGGCTCGCGCGCCGTCTTCTGGTTGGCGGCGGCAAGTGCCGCATTGAGCGTCAGCGGATAGATATCGGGCGTCAGTTCCTTCTTCTCGATCAGGCAACCGAGCACGCGCGCTTCGATGGGGGAGAGGATGGGCAATTCGATATCGGTCATAGGATCGGCTACCCTTCTGAGGCTGGAGGGACGGCGCCCCTCTGTCCTGCCGGACATCTCCCCCACGTGGGGGAGATTGGATGTCACGTCGGCTTTCGCCAACCTCCAACATTGCAGACGGGCGATGTCAGCTGCCGATCTCCCTCCTTGTGGGGGAGATGTCCGGCAGGACAGAGGGGGGCGCGAAGGATCACTACCGACGAGATGATCCCTGCAGCACAACCCGTCCGCCGCTATACCCGTCGCTCCACCATCATCTTCTTGATCTCGGCGATCGCCTTGGCCGGGTTGAGCCCCTTCGGGCAGGTCTGGGCGCAGTTCATGATGGTGTGGCAGCGATAGAGCCGGAACGGGTCTTCGAGATTGTCGAGCCGCTCGCCCGTTGCCTCGTCCCTGGAATCGATCAGCCAGCGATAGGCCTGCAGCAGCGTCGCCGGGCCGAGATAGCGCTCGCCGTTCCACCAGTAGCTCGGGCAGGAGGTCGAGCAGCAAGCGCACAATATGCATTCGTAGAGCCCGTCGAGCTTCTCGCGGTCCTCGTGGCTTTGCAGCCATTCCTTGGCCGGCTCGGGCGACACCGTCTTCAGCCACGGCTCGATCGAGGCATGCTGGGCGTAGAAATTGGTGAGGTCGGGCACCAGGTCCTTGACCACTTGCATGTGCGGCAGCGGATAGACCTTGATCGCGCCGGAAATGTCGTCGCAGCCCTTGGTGCAGGCCAGCGTGTTCGACCCGTCGATGTTCATGGCGCAGGAGCCGCAAATGCCCTCGCGGCAGGAGCGGCGCAGCGTCAGCGTCGGGTCGATCTTGTTCTTGATCCAGAGCAGCGCGTCGAGCACCATCGGCCCGCAATCGTCCATGTCGACGAAATAGGTGTCCATGCGCGGGTTCTCGTCATCATCCGGCGACCAGCGGTAGATGCGGTATTCGCGCAGATTGGTGGCACCCTCCGGCTTCGGCCAGGTTTTTCCGGCCATGATCTTCGAGTTTTTCGGAAGCGTCAGTTCGACCATTACCTCAGGTCCTTTCGGATGACGAGCTTCAGCCCGGACCAGATCCCGTTGACGGCGGCGACCTTGACGTCGACGAGGTCGAGCTTCAGCGCCTCGGCGCGGATAACGTCCTCGGTGACGTCGGTCGGCACTTTCGACGCCTTTTTCGGCCAGGACACCCAGACCATGCCGTCGCGCTTGATCGCCGCTTCGACGTCGGCGAGACGGTCCTCGATCTCTGCACGCTGTCTGGTGAAAGCGTGAACGGCATCGTATTTCAAGGCAGCATTTGAAATCTTCGACCAGTCGGCCAGCCTGTCGACATGGGCAAAGTCGACGGCTTCGGCCAGATCGTCGAGTTCCGCCGGCAGTGCGATAAACGCGGCGGTCATCCCGTCCTTCAGGCCGAGCTTGGCCGGAAGGGGCGTGCCGGAATATCCAGCTGCCGCCAGCGCCATCGTCAATACACCCTGGCCTTTGGCGCGATCTTGGCCGGGTTGATGCCGCCGTCTGCTTCCCTAAGCAGCGTTTCGGTGTGCACCGGCCGGTAGCTGAGCGCCACCTCGCCGGCCTCGTTGAGCCGGGCCAGCGTGTGCTTGCGCCAGACCGCGTCGTCGCGGGCCGAAAAATCTTCGCGCGCATGGGCGCCGCGGCTTTCCTTGCGCGCCTCGGCGCCATAGACGGTGGTGATGGCGTTGGCCATCAGGTTTTCCAGCTCCAGCGTGTCGACCAGATCGGAGTTCCAGATCATCGAGCGGTCGAACACCTTGACGTCGCTGAGTTCGCCCCAGATCTGCGAAATGCGCCTGCAGCCGCTTTCCAGCGATTCCTGGGTGCGGAATACCGCAGCGTCCTCCTGCATCGCCTTCTGCATCTTTTCGCGCAAAACCGCTGTCGACGTCGAGCCGTTGGCATGGCGCAGCCGGTCGAAGCGGTCCATGATCTTTTCGACCGAGGCCTCGTTGGGCGAAGGGATCGCCGATGTGCGGTCGATCACCTGCCCGGCCCGGATCGCCGCCGCGCGGCCGAACACCACCAGGTCGATCAGCGAGTTCGAGCCCAGCCGGTTGGCGCCGTGCACCGAGGCGCAGCCGGCCTCACCGACCGCCATCAGCCCGGGCGACACCTGGTCCGGATTCAACGCCGTCGGGTTCAGCACCTCGCCCCAGTAATTGGTCGGCACGCCGCCCATATTGTAGTGGACGGTTGGCAGCACCGGGATCGGTTCCTTGGTCAGGTCGACGCCCGCAAAGATCTTTGCTGACTCCGAAATACCCGGGAGCCTTTCGTGCAAAACGGCCGGATCAAGGTGGTCGAGGTGGAGAAAAATATGGTCCTTCTTGGGACCGACGCCACGGCCTTCGCGGATCTCCAGCGTCATGCAGCGTGAGACCACGTCTCGGGAAGCAAGGTCCTTGGCCGACGGTGCATAGCGCTCCATGAAGCGCTCGCCCTCGGAATTGACGAGATAGCCGCCCTCGCCGCGCGCACCCTCGGTGATCAGGCAGCCGGCGCCGTAGATGCCGGTCGGATGGAACTGCACGAACTCCATGTCCTGCAGCGCCAGGCCTGCCCGTGCTGCCATGCCGCCGCCATCGCCGGTGCAGGTATGCGCCGAGGTGGCCGAGAAATAGGCACGGCCGTAGCCGCCGGTCGCCAGCACCACCATTTTGGCCGAAAAACGGTGGATGGTGCCGTCGTCGAGGTTCCAGGCGACGACGCCGGTGCAGGTGCCGTCCGGCTCCATGATCAGGTCGAGCGCGAAATACTCGATGAAGAACTGCGCATTGTGCTTCAGCGACTGGCCATAGAGCGTGTGCAGCATGGCATGGCCGGTGCGGTCGGCGGCAGCACAGGTGCGCTGCACCGGCGGCCCCTCGCCGAAATTCATCATCATGCCGCCGAACGGCCGCTGGTAGATTTTCCCGTCCTCCGTGCGGCTGAAGGGAACGCCGTAATGTTCGAGTTCGTAGACCGCCGCCGGCGCCTCGCGCACCATGTATTCCTGCGCGTCGGTATCGCCCAGCCAATCCGAGCCCTTGACGGTGTCGAAGAGATGCCACTGCCAGTTGTCGGGGCCCATATTGGCGAGCGAGGCGGCGATGCCGCCCTGCGCCGCGACGGTATGCGAACGCGTCGGGAACACTTTGGTAATGCAGGCGGTGCGCAGGCCCTGTTCGGCCATGCCGAGCGCCGCGCGCAGGCCGGCACCGCCGGCGCCGACGACCACGACATCGAATTTGTGGTCGACATAGGTATAGGCGGAAGCCGTGTTGGCGTTCTTCGCGTCCTTGGCCAAAAATCAGCCTCCAAAAGCCAGTTTAAGCAGGGCGAAGACCGAGGCGACGCCGACCACTAGGGGGAAAAATGTGTTGAGGGCGAGCAGCGCCAGCCTGGTGCCCTCGCCATGCACATAGTCTTCGATGATCGCCTGCATGCCGAGCCGCATATGGTAGAGCACCGACAGCAGCACCAACGCCAGGACCAGCGCCACGAACGGATTGGCAAGTGCGGCGCGCACCTCACCATAGCTGGCGCCATTGAGCGCAATCAGGAAGCCGACGAAGAACAATATCAGTGGGATGTTGGAAATCGCCGTCAGCCGCTGACGCCAGAAATGGCCGGTGCCTTCGCGGGCGGAACCGAGGCCGCGGACCTTGGCCAGCGGCGTGCGCATGTCGGTGTTTTTGCTGCTCATGTCAGGCTCCCCGCGCCATATAGCCGGCGATCCAGATCAGCAGCGTCAGTACAACGGAGCCGGCGAGCGTCGCCCAGGCGATCCTCGACGCCGTATGCTTTTCAAGGCCCGTGCCGGTGTCCCAGATCAGATGACGCACACCGCCCAGCATGTGGTGCATCAGCGCCCAGGTGTAGCCGAACAGCACCAGCCGTCCGAGCCACGAGCCGAAGGCCCAGTTGATGGCATTGAAGGTCGCCTCCGAACTCGCCGCCGCCATCAGCCACAGCGCGACCAGCAGCGTGCCGAAATAGAGCGCCCCGCCGGTGATGCGATGGACGATCGACATCGTCATCGTGATCGGCGGCCGATAGACGGTCAGATGCGGCGAAAGCGGCCGTTCACGTCTGGCAAATTCGCGGGTGGCTGGTGATTTGCTCATGGCTCCCCCAGTTCGGCGTCTCTGGAGCCTCAGGTGGAAATGCGGCATTGCCGCTTCCGGTTGCGACTTCGGACAGCCGGTTTCTAATGCTCTTTTTGCACCGCGTCAAAGCCGGAAAATCGTTTTGAAAACGTAATTTAGTCTGATGAAAGCCAGGCTTTTGGCTTCAATCGATTAGGCTGTGGGCTTGAGCCGGCACAACGTCGCTGCACTGCGGAACATGGCTGCCGCGCCGGGTCGATCAGCGTGTACAGACCACCGGTGAGGCACCGCCCTTCATCACCAGCGCATCGCGCCCGTCGATCACGATTGCGTCATGCGCCTCGCCGTAACGGCTTGTCTGATTGGCGGGTGAGGCCGGCAACTCGGCGCTGGTGCCGTCCGGGCCGAGCACGCGCACCGACGTCCCGAGATTCTCGATGGTCATTATGCCGCCGTCGGCGCACTTGTACGTTGCCATGCGCGGCTGCGGTGCCGTCGATTGGGTGGGAGTGATCGCGGCAGACGCGGCCACTGTATTCCCGAGCTTGGGCGCACTGCTCTGCGGCGCGCAGGCGGCGGCAACCAGCAGAGGCGGAATGCCCAGCGCCATCCGAAACGTTCGGCGTAACATCATATGCTGCTTTCCCCGCCCATCGAACCGGCCGCGATGTTCCGGCAAGCCACCGGATTTTCATGCATTTTGAGTCGCGCTCGATGCCGGCGATGGTGGGAACAAGCATGGCCGAATGATGGCCGGTGGGCCGCCGGATATTAACCATGTTTTCCGAGACCTCGCAGCGGCGGCGGTTGCCCTCTTAACAAAGGTTAATAAAAGGTTAATTTCTGATTCGAGGAGGCTTGCCTCTCAGCAATGGAGCAGCACGCCGTGCATTCGAATTCAGCAAGATCGCGCCTTCCCGGGCTCGTATTGGCGGCGCTCGCCGTCGGCATTGCCGCACCGGCACTTGCCGGGGCGCGCCACCACGACCGCGTCTACGCCGATTCCTTCGGCAATCTCGTCATCGAAAGCGCCGCCGGCTACAAGCGTATTCTCGTCGGTGAGGGCAAGCTCGCCAAGGAATTGTCCGACTACACCAGCGCCGGCCAGCCCGACGTGATCTATGAAAACGAATCGGACGATGTCCGCGGCGGCGACTGCTACAGGCCGCCGGTTTTCGTGAAGGGCCGCAGCTATATGTACGGCCTCGCCGACGGCGAGATGCCGGAGCTCAGCCCCTGCCGCTGACGGCCGCGCTGCCGTTTGTCGCCGGCGCCGGCTGGGCAGCGGCCGGCCCGGCCGAGACACGCACGCAATCGCGGCCGCTGCCCTTCGCCTGATAGAGCGCTTTGTCGGCGCGCCGCAGCAGGTCGGAAAAGCTTTCGCCCGAACCAAGCTCGGCAACGCCGAAACTGGCGCTGCAGCGATGATCCGCCGGCAGGCAGTCGATGGGCGTGGCACCGAAGGCGGTACGCGTGCCCTCGGCGAAGAGCCGGGCGGCGGCGAGGTTGGTCCCCGGCAGGAAAATAGCGAATTCCTCGCCGCCGATGCGGCCGGCGACATGATGGTCGGCCGCGGCATCGCGGAGAAAACCGGCAAAGGTCTCGATGACCCGATCGCCGGACGCGTGGCCGTACGTATCGTTGATGCGCTTGAAATGATCGAGATCGGCAATGACCAGTGCCGCCGGGACAGCCCGCCGCATGGCGTCGCGCAGTGCGATCTCGGCATGGCGCTCGAAGCCGCCACGGTTGAGCAGCCGTGAAAGCGTATCGGTTTCCGATTTCGACGTCGCCTCGGCGAGCACGTCGCGGACCAGGATAGCCAACGTCACCAGCGCAAGCGCCAGGCCGAACACGGTGCCGATAGACTGCGACACCAACGCGTAGCTGGTCTGCGCATAAGATTGCGGGTTGGCGCCCCAGCCGCCAAGCGCATGGGCGATGAAGGGTTTGCTGGCGAACTGCAAGGTGCTGGCCGCCAGGACAGCCATCAGCATATAGTCGAGCCGCTCGCGTCTTTGCCTGGACGACAAGACGATCGTCAGCCCGGTGAATTGCATAGCCGCATAGGGAAGCTGGTAGGCCGCCATTCGCACAAAGGATTGACGTGGCAGGTCCTGTACGAAGTAGACCGCCACGGTGGCGAAGACCAGGAAGAAGAGCATCGGCGGCCAAGGGCGCGAAACGCCGTATTTATGGGCAAGCCCGCCATTGAAGGCGACGGTAGCGCCAAGGAAAGCGGCAAAGGCTGCAACAACCACCGGTCGTGCATTGTCGAAGGCAGGGATGCTGAATTCGATGGCGAAATAGGCCATGCCCAGTACATAGCCGAACGCAAGCCGGCGAGCCGACACCCGCCCTGCGTCATAGACGGCGATCGTCATGAAGGCCGCCGCCAGCAGCCCGGCAACGAACAGGTTGATCACCAGGATGAAATTGGCGCTGCCCATTGCGTTTTTGGCACTCCCCGCCGAACAGCAAACCACCGAGGCGCGAAAAAGACGTTAATTCGAGGCCGCCGCTGACGCTCAGCCGGCACTGGTCCGATCGGGAAAGAACACCGTTTCAGGCCGCTGATAGGACAGGCACACGCTGTCGCGGCCATTCCTCTTGGCTTTGTAGAGCGCTTCGTCGGCACGGCGCATCAGCGGGTCCAGCCCTTCGTCGCCGGTACGGGCGGCCACGCCGAAGCTCGCGGTCACTCTTGTGTCAGGCGGAAGCCCGTCGATTCTGCCCGCCGAATAGAGCATGCGAATGGCTTCGGCAAACAATCTTGCCGCGCCAAGGTCGCTGAGCGGCAAAAGCACGGCGAACTCTTCGCCGCCGATGCGGCCAGCAACGCCGCGCGTGCCTGCAGCCGACAGAAGCTTGGCGGCGAAGTCGGCGATGACGCGATCCCCGGCCGCGTGGCCATGCTGATCGTTGAGCGCCTTGAAATGATCGAGATCGGCCAGCACCAGCGCAACCGGCAACCGCGCCGTGGCACAGTACTGCAGGACAAGCGTGGCGCGCTCCTCGAAGCCGCGGCGGTTGAGCAGGCCCGATAGCGGGTCCGTCAGGGTTTCGGTCTTCAGGGCCTTCATCACATCGAGCGCGGCGGCGCCGAACAGACAAAGCGCGATAAGCAGCGACAGCAGTGCATGCGACAGCAGCGCCGTCGTCCAATAGGACGAGGAGTAAAGCCCTTCATAGCTCGTGAACGGCCCATGCGCGATGACAACGGCAAGGGTCCGCACCAGGAAGTTCAGACCGGAAAGCAGCGACAGCACGAACAGGATCATTTCCGTCGGACCGTTGTTGCGCACCGCGCGCAACTCGGCCGCGACAACCAGGCTGATGCCGCCGAAGCTGAAATTGATGGCAAGGATCCGCCAGGTGATATCCGGCCGGGCAAAGAGAAACCACGAGACCGCGGCCAGGCCGCCGCCCGCCAGAATGCCGATCGCTGGATAAGGCACGCGCCGCCCATAGCGTGCAATGACCGCGCCGGCGAGACAGCAGGTCGCAAAGGTGAAGCATAGGATGGACATGAGCTTGGTCGGCGCCATACCGACCGGCAGCGTGAAATACTGGAGCAGGAAGCCTGCGGCCGAGGCCGAGTAGCCCGCCGCCAGCACGATCAGATAGGGACGGTGGCGTTGATAGAACCACAGCACGAGAAATGCCGCGCCGAGTGTGAGGGCGATGCCTGGATTGAGCAGCGCTATGAGCAGGCCGGTGTCCAAGCGCTGTAACTTCCCCTCGCTTCCCCTCAGGAGACCTTAGAGCGGAAGCCCAAACAAGCGGTTAAGCGAAGGCGAATATACGACGGATGCGTCGGTGAAGCTGCTAGACGGAACCGGGAACGGCGGGCGGCGTTTCACGACGGCAACCAGGAGACGCTCTGATGGCCGACACGATCATGCTGACCGATCACGATGCAATTCGCTCATGGGTCGCGGCGCGCGCCGGCTTTCCGGCGATCGTCGACGTGTCGCCCGAAACCGGAACGCAGGCCATGCTGAGGCTGGTCTTCGGCCAGCACGCCTACCAGGACCAGGACGAGGCCGAACGCCCGGTCCATGCCGGCGGCTACGAACTGGTTGAATGGGACGAATGGTTCAAGCTTTTCGACGAGCGCCAACTGGCGCTGGTCGTGGCGAAGGATCAACCCGGCCGCCGTGAGGAATTCCACGAATTCATCAGGCGCCCCGGCTGAGAGAAGAGCTCAATTTTGTTGTCTCGGCGCCGCCCCTCATCTGCCTGCCGGCATCTTCTCCCCGTGAAGAACGGGGAGAAGGGGGTTGGCCGCAACGATGGCGACCCCTCTCCCCGTCTTTCACGGGGAAAGGGTAAGGGTGAGGGGCAGCGCAAGCGCCTGGGGATGGCAAAGCCAGTCCTCGACGGATGCGCCTGATCTGAATTTCGACAGTCTCGAGTTAGCCCTATTTCCACTCGCGGATGTCGACGAAATGGCCGGCGATCGCCGCCGCCGCCGCCATTGCCGGCGACACCAGATGGGTGCGGCCCTTGAAGCCTTGGCGCCCTTCGAAATTGCGGTTCGAGGTCGAGGCGCAGCGCTCATGCGGCTTCAGCCGGTCGTCGTTCATGGCAAGGCACATCGAGCAGCCCGGCTCGCGCCAGTCGAAACCGGCGGCGAGAAAGATCTTGTCGAGACCTTCGGCTTCTGCCTGTTCCTTGACCAGGCCGGAGCCCGGCACAATCATCGCATTGACCCGCGGATTGACCTTCTTGCCCTCGATCACCTTGGCGGCGGCGCGCAGATCCTCGATGCGGCCATTGGTGCAGGAGCCGATGAAGACGCGGTCAACTTCGATATCGGTGATCTTGGTGCCCGGCGTCAGGCCCATATAGTCGAGCGCGCGTTGCTTGGAGCTGCGCTTGTTCTCATCAGTGATGTCATCCGGGTTCGGCACGATGCCTTGCACCGAGACGACGTCCTCGGGCGAGGAACCCCAGGAGACGATCGGCGGCAGTTTTGCCGCGTCGAGCACGACCACCTTGTCGAAATGCGCGCCTTCGTCGGACTGGAGCGTCTTCCAATAGGCAAGCGCGGCATCCCAGGCTTCGCCTTTGGGAGCGCGCGGCTTGTCCTTGACATAGGCGAAGGTCGTCTCGTCGGCCGCGATCAGGCCGGCGCGCGCGCCGGCTTCGATCGACATGTTGCAGATCGTCATGCGGCCTTCCATCGACAGCGCGCGGATCGCCTCGCCGGCATATTCGATGACATAGCCGGTACCGCCGGCAGTGCCGATCTCGCCGATGATGGCGAGGATGATGTCCTTGGCGGTGACGCCTTCCGGCAGCGCGCCGTCGACGCGCACCAGCATGTTCTTGGCCTTGCGCTGGATCAGCGTCTGCGTCGCCAGCACGTGCTCGACTTCCGAGGTGCCGATGCCATGCGCCAAGGCGCCGAAAGCGCCGTGCGTCGAGGTGTGGCTGTCGCCGCAGACGATGGTCATGCCGGGCAGCGTAAAGCCTTGCTCCGGGCCGATGATATGGACGATGCCCTGGCGGATATCCTTCTCGGAATAATACTCGACGCCAAAATCCTTAGCGTTCTTGGCCAGCGCCTCGACCTGGATGCGGCTTTCTTCATTTTTGATGCCGAATTTGCGCTCCGGCGAGGTCGACACATTGTGATCGACCACGGCCAGCGTCTTTTCCGGATGCCGAACCTTGCGGCCGGTCATGCGCAGGCCTTCGAAAGCCTGCGGGCTGGTCACTTCGTGGACCAGGTGGCGGTCGATATAGAGCAGGCAGGTGCCGTCGTCCTGGCGGTCGACGACATGGTCGTCGAAAATCTTGTCGTAGAGGGTGCGCGGTGCGCTCATGTGCGTAAATCCGTCGATTTAAAAAGGGAAAAGGACGCCGGTCGGCCCGGCGAAACAGCCTGGCGGATCGCCCTAGCTAAGTCGGCTGGTCAGTGCCCCGCAGACGCGCGCGGAAAATCGCGACGGCAGGCGTTTTCTGTCCTGCAGCACGAAACCCTTATAGGCCGGATCGCCAAAAAGCTCTTCCATGGCGCTGCTCTTATCAATGTTTTGGCTTTTCAGCAATCGCGGCTGCCTTCGCAGAACCTGGGTTCCTCCCCCGCTACGCGAGGGCGAGGAACCCAAGTCCTGCAAACAGGCGCTTCAAAGCACCTCGAACACGAAGGTCTTCACCAGCGCCTCGGGCTCGGCGATCGCGTAGCAGCGGAACCACGGGCTCTCTTCGACCGGCCGCCATTTTGTCGCCTGCTCCAGTTCGTCAAAGACGTCGCGAAACCCGCCGCTTGCAAAAACCTGGTCGCGAACCGTGAAGATGGCGTGGCCGCCCTTCTTGGTGATGCGCACCAGCTCCTGCAGGCCGGACGCCGGCGCATGGCTGATGGTGAACACGCCGGTCGAGAAGAAAGCTCGGAAATACCCGTCCGGCCAAGGCAATGGCCCGCCGAGCATCGTCTGTTTCAGCTCGCTGTAGGCCTGCCGGCTGCCGGCAATTTTCAGCATGTCTTGCGACAGGTCGAGCCCGGCAATGTCGTGGTAGCCGAGCGCCTTGAGCGACGGTCCCGACAGGCCGGTGCCGCAGCCGGCGTCGAGCAGCGGCCCTTCGCCTGATGGCACATGGCGCGCCACCCAGGCGGTGATCAGGAACGGCAGGAGATAGCCGAGCGCCGCGGTTTCGCCGTCATAGGTCGCGGCCCATTCCGCATAGGCCTTGGCCAGCGCCTCAGGCGTGTCGGCCGAGTAGACCGATTCCAGCGCCGCATTGGCTTTGTCGACGATCATGGGTCCTCCTGGGGCGGTCGCATTCACTCGATAGTAGCGCCTCCTTCGCCCGCCTTCTATTCCCCATTCTGGTGGCGCAGCCGCTTCTCCAGCGACCGCAAGGCCAGTGACAGACCGACAGTCAGGATGAGATAGATATAGGCGACGATCGAATAGGTCTCGAAGAAGCGGAACGAGCCCGCGGCGTAGATCTTGCCCATCTGGGTGATGTCGGCGACGCCGAGCACCGAGACCAGCGAGGAATCCTTGACCATGGCGACGAAATCATTGCCGAGCGGCGGCAGAATGGTGCGGATCGCCTGCGGAAAGACGATCAGCCGGAAGCGCTGCGTGCGCGTCAGCCCGAGCGCCTTGGCCGCCTCGATCTGGCCTTTCTCGACCGCCTGGATGCCGGCGCGGAAAACCTCCGAGATGAAGGCCGAATAGCCGATGGTCAGCGCCATGATGGCGCGCCATAGCAACGACACGTCGCGTACCAGCAGTTCGCCGAACAGCCCGGCGCTTTGCAGCGGCGCCGTCAGCGCGTTCCACGCCGCGACGAAGGCCGGCGCGCCGGCAAAAGCGATCCAGAACAACAGCACCAGGATCGGCACGCCGCGGATGATCTCGACGTAGAAGCGGGCGATCTGGCTGAGCCAGCGCGAGCCCGAAAGCCCCATCAGCGCGACGCCAAGCCCGATGGCGCAAGCCAGCGCGAAGGCAATCACGGTGACGAAGATGGTGACGCCGATGCCCTTGGCGACGGTCGCGAAAACCTGGGCATAGAGGTCGCTGGCGGCGATGAACACGGCGGCGGTCAGCGCGATCGCCACGGCCACGGCAAGCCACCACGGGAAGTCGGATTTTGGCGTGCATGATGGAGGTGCAGGGGGCATCAAGCGACGCTGGCAAAGCAGATACCGGAGATCTCTCCCGCAAGGGAGGTCGGCAGTGCCTTCTTTGCAAGGTTAGCGATTGGCGAAAGCGCTGGTGACGGCCAATCCTGTTCATCAACGTTAGCGACTAGCGAAAGCCGAAGCGCCAAGACGAACTACTGCCCCATCTTGTAGTCGAGGAACCACTTCTTGTTGAGCGCGTCGAGCGTGCCGTCGGCCTTCAGCGCGGCGATCGCCGCGTTGACCGGCCCCACCAGATCCGAGCCCTTGGGAAAGATGAAGCCGAAATCCTCGGTGCCGAGCGGACCGCCGATCAGCTTCAGCCCGCCATTGGACGCATCGACATAGCCCTTGCCGGCGGTGCCGTCGGTGAGCACGACGTCGACGTCGCCGGCCTTCAGCGCCTGCACCGTCGCGCCGAACGTCTCGAACAGCTTTATGCGCGGGTTCTGCTCATTGCCGTCGAGCACGCTGTAGACGGCGGTGTAGAACGGCGTGGTGCCGGCCTGCGCGCCGATCAGCCCGTCCTTGAAGGCGGCAAACGTCTTGGCGTCGGTGAAGCGCTTCTCGTCGCCGCGCACCAGCATGAACTGTTCCGAGCGCATGTAGGGATCGGAGAAATCGACCTTCTGCTTGCGGTCGTCCTTGATGGTGATGCCGGTCATGCCGATGTTGTACTGGTTGTCGGAAACCGCCTGGATCATCGCGTCCCAGGAGGTGTTCTGGTACTCGACCTTGAAATTCAGCCGTTTGGCGATCTCGTTCATCGCGTCATATTCCCAGCCGATCTGCTTGCCGGTCTTTGCATCGATAAACTGCAGCGGCGGATAGGCGTTTTCGGTCACCACCACCACTTTCTTGCCGCCGAGGTCGGGCAGCGCCTGCGCCAGAGCCGCGACAGGCACGAGAAGGCAGGCCACCAGGCCGGCCAGCAGCAGTTTCGATTTGGTCATGACGCGCTCCCCAGGAACTGAACCGCCTCGATCGGCCGAGGCATGCAGGAAATCCGGCGCCGACTTTAGCTTTCCGCAGGCGCCTTGCAAGCCGGTCCGATGCGCCGCTCGGCATGAAAATGAATTCCAATGCTTTCAACGAGGGATTACGGAACGATCCGTATCGATTGTGGACCGATGCGGCCCGGCAAAATCGAATCCACCTCGCGAACCAAAAAGGCGGCCGAAGCCGCCTTTCCGAAAACATGGGTTTGAAGACGCCTTATTCGGCGGCAGCTGCTTCCGCGGCCTTGGCGGCCTCGTCGGCGGCCTTCTTCTCGGCGGCGTCCTGCGCTGCTTTCTCGGCGGCCAGCGCCTGGGCGGCGGCCACTTTCTCGGCCTCGATGCGCGCCTTCTCGGCGTTCAGCGCATCACGCTCCTCATCGTTGAGCTTGCGGGCGCGCACGCCGGTGTTTTCCGAAATACGGGCCGACTTGCCGCGACGGTCACGCAAATAATACAGCTTGGCGCGACGCACCTTGCCGCGGCGCACGATCTCGACGCCCTCGACCATCGGCGAATAGACCGGGAACACACGCTCTACACCTTCGCCGTAGGAGATCTTGCGGACGGTGAAACTTTCCTGGAAGCCGGCGCCGGCGCGGGCGATGACCACGCCCTCATAGGCCTGGACGCGGGTGCGGGTGCCTTCGGTCACGCGGACCTGGACGCGCACGGTATCGCCGGGCTGGAATTCGGGGAGCTTGCGCTTGGCTTCGATCTTGGCGGCCTGCTCGGCCTCGAGCTGACGGAGGATGTCCATCTCAAAAATCCACTTCTTGTTCTTCCGACAGTCAGAGCGTCCGACACTCGCCTTGCAGTCCCATCGACCGCTCGGCTATGCCCTTCGTTCGAGAACATCTGTTCGAGAACATCGGGCAGGGGCGACTACACCGTCATTGTTGGCGGGTCCGGCAAATTTTTCTTCCGGTTCGGCGCGCACATACAGCTATTTCGGCGCGTTGTCACGTCTTCGCTGTTTCTTTTTTGGTGCCGCGTTCCTTTTTGACTAGCGCCCGCTGTGGCACTCCTGCGATCGCTTGTGGTCCAGGGGGTTGCGCCCGCGCGTCAAGCTTTCTAAGCCGGATGATAGGCATTTTCCTCCAGCGACGACGGCCCTCATGCCAATTTTGGACGCGGTCCTGCTCTTCCTCGCCGGCTTTCTATCAGGCGCGGTCAACGCCGTTGCCGGCGGCGGCACGTTCATAACCTTTGGCGCCATGACGCTGGCCGGCCTGCCGCCGATCGTCGCCAATGCGACATCGTCGGTGACGCAGTTCCCCGGCTACATCACCTCGACGCTCGCCTATTGGGACGACATCAAGCATTTCTGGCGCGGCGCACTGCTGCTCAGCCTCATTTCGGCTCTCGGGGCGCTGGCTGGCGCGCTAATCCTGTTGGCGCTCGACAACCCGTCGTTCCGCGCCTTGGTGCCGTGGCTGCTGCTGGCGGCAACCGCATTGTTCGCTGCCGGGCCATGGCTGAAGCCGGCGCCCAAGCCCGGGCATGAGGCCGCGGTGGGTTCGCTGGTCGGTTCCCTGGCGCAGTTCGCCACCGCCGTCTATGGCGGCTTCTTCGGCGCCGGCATGGGCGTCATGATGCTGGCAACTCTCGGCCTCACCCAGTCCGGCGACTATCACCGGCTGAATGCACTGAAGAACATGCTGGCCGTGGTTATCGCGGCAATAGCCATCCTGGTTTTCGTCTCCGGCGGCGTCATCGCCTGGCTGCAGGCGATCATCATGATCCCGGGTGGCGCGCTCGGCGGCTATGCCGGCGTCTGGATCGCCAGGCGCGTCCCACAGAACGCGGTGCGCGGCTTCGTCATCGCGGTCGGCCTGTTCCTGGCGTTTTACTATTTCGACAAGGGCTGAGCGGCTAAAAGATCCGGCCTTCGCTCTTTCGTCAGCCTCTCCGCTTCGGCCCGCCGCCATGCGGCGATCTTCTTGTGATTGCCCGAAATCAGCACCTCGGGGATCGGCCGGCCCTCGAACTCCTGCGGCCGCGTATAATGCGGATGTTCGAGCAGGCCGTTTTCAAAGCTCTCTTCCTCGCCCGATACCGCATTGCCCATGACGCCGGGCAGCAGCCGCACCACCGCGTCGAGCAGCACGAGCGCCGCCGGCTCGCCACCGGACAGGATGAAATCGCCGATCGAAACCTCCTCCAGCCCCCGCGCCTCGATGACCCGCTGGTCGACGCCTTCGAAGCGGCCGCAGACGATCACCGCACCCGGCCCGCCGGCGAGCTCGCGCACCCGCGCCTGTGTCAGCGGTTTTCCACGCGGACTCATTAGCAGTTTTGGACGCCGATCGCCCGGCGACGAGGCATGGTCGACGGCGCTGGCCAGCACGTCTGCCCGCATCACCATGCCGGCGCCGCCGCCGGCCGGCGTGTCGTCGACGGTACGGTGACGATCACTGGCGAAGTCGCGGATCTGGATTGTTTCGAGCGACCAAGTGCCGGTCTCCAGCGCGCGTCCGGCCAGCGACAGGCCGAGCGCGCCGGGAAACATTTCGGGATAGAGCGTCAGCACCGAAGCAAAAAAACTCACCGGTTGCCTCCGGCGTCCCTCGGCCCGCGCGGCCTGCCCTTCGGGTCGAAACCGTCGTCACCGGGAGGCTCGCCGTCCTCGTCCTCGACCAGCCCTGCTGCGGCTGGATCGATGCGGACAAAGCCGCCGGCGATCGAGACTTCCGGAACGGCGGCCTGCGTGAACGGGATGAGCACGCCTTTGCGTTCCGCCAGCGTCACGTCGAGAATGTCGCCGCCGCCGAAATTGTGCACGGCGACGACCTTGCCGATGATCGCACCAGTGTCGTCCTTGACCTCCAGCCCGACGAGGTCGGCATGGTAGAATTCGTCCTCTTCGCCCTCGTCCGGCAACACCGAACGGTCGACGAACAATTCGGTGCCAGCGAGCGCCTCGGCGGCATTGCGATCGCTGATGCCCTTAAAGCGCACCACCACCACGGTGTTGGCAGGCCTGATGTCGACGATCTGGAAGGCGCGGCCATCCCTGGCATAGAGCGGACCGTAATCGGCCAGCGCCAGCGGATCGCCGGTAAAGCTCTTGACGCGCAATTCGCCCTTGATGCCATGCGCGGCACCGATCACGGCCATCTGGACGGGGTTTTGCGGCTTGGTCATCTGCGGAAAATCCTTTGCCTTGCTCTAACCCCAGCCAGTCGTCATTTCAATGACGACGCTCTTCACCGCTTCCTAACCCGACTGTCGGAAGATGGCCCAGAATTGGATGGGCGGAATACTGGAAGAGCGCAAATGCAGGAATTCCTCATACCGGCGAAACCCGACCTTCAGGCGGCGCGCGAGAACTGGCTGAAGATGCTGGCGCGAGAACGCCGGCTGTCGCCCGAAACCGTCGAGGCCTATGAGCGCGACACGCGCCAGTTCCTGCATTTCCTCACCGGCCATTGCGGCGGCTCGCCCGGCATTTCCGACATCGCCGATCTGCGCCCCGCCGATTTGCGCGGCTTTCTCGCCGCCCGCCGTGCCGAGGGCGCCGGTGCCCGCACGCTCGGGCGCGGGCTGGCCGGCATCCGCTCGCTGCTGCGTTTCCTCGAACGGCGCGGCCTCGCCAATGCCGCGGGTGCCGCAGCCTTGCGCGCGCCGCGCCAGCCGAAATCACTGCCCAAGCCGCTGACGGCAAGCGATGCAAAACACGTCGTGTCGGTGGAAGGCCAACTGGCGGAGGAGCCGTGGATCGCCGCCCGCAACGCTGCCGTGCTGACGTTGCTTTACGGTTCGGGCTTGCGCATTTCCGAGGCGCTCGGCCTGTTGGGCGCCGATCTGTCCTCGCCTGGTGATACCGTGCTGCGCGTCACCGGCAAGGGTGGCAAGACCCGGCTGGTACCGGTGCTGCCGGTGGCGCTGCGGGCGATTGCCGAATACCGCCGCCTCTGCCCCTGGCATCTCGATCCCAAGGGCCTGCTGTTTCGCGGTGCCCGCGGCGGCCCGCTGAACCCGGCAATCGTCCAGCGCGATATGGCCAAGCTGCGCTCGGCGCTCAACCTGCCCGACACGGCGACGCCGCATGCGCTGCGCCATTCCTTCGCCACGCATCTGCTTGGGCGTGGCGGCGACCTGCGCACCATTCAGGAATTGCTGGGCCATGCCAGCCTGTCGCCCCCCCAGATATACACCGGCGTCGACACGGCAAGGCTGCTCGAGATTTATGAAGCAGCACATCCTCGTGCGTGATGGATGCATGAATCCGTGGCCATCTCGCAACAATTTTGATGCGCCGGTTAACCGTTTTGCCGCTTTTTGCGCCTAGAACCGCAGCATGAAACGCCTCATCGTCATCGCCGACCGCGCGACTCATGTGTCGCTGAAGCTGCTTGTCGCGCTCAACGCCCTGTTTTTCCTCTCCTTCCTCATCATCGCGCTGCTCGCCGCCGGCAAGGCACGCGCCGAGACCCCGGTCTGCGCCGGTACCGATATGCTGAGCGCGCTGCAAAAGGGCGACCCGGCCACCTACGGCAAGATCGAGGCGGACGCGGCAGCGACGCCGAACGGCAAGGGCTTGCTGTGGAAGCTCGAAAAATCAGGCGAAAAACCGTCCTTCCTGTTCGGCACCATGCACGTGACCGACCCGCGCGTCACCACGCTGCCGCCCGCCGCGCAGAAGGCATTCGATGCCGCCGGCACCGTCATCATCGAGACCACCGAAGTGCTCGACAAGCAGAAGATGATGGCAGCACTGCTGAAAGAGCCGGATCTGATGATGTTCACCGACAAGACGACGCTTTCGTCGCTGCTGTCGCCGGACGATGCGGCGGTGGTCAACAAGGCGCTCGATGCGCGTGGCATCCCGCCAGCGACCGTCGCCAAGATGAAGCCCTGGTTGCTGTCAGCGATGGTGGCGCTGCCTGCATGCGAAGTCGCCCGCCAGGCTGGCGGCGCGCCGGTGCTCGACGTCAAGCTTGCCAAGGACGCCAAGGCTTCGGGCAAATCGGTCGAGGGGCTGGAGACAGTCGCCGACCAGCTGCGCGCCATGGCCTCGCTGCCGATCGCCTTTCACTTGAAGGGGCTGGTCGATACGCTGAAGCTTGGTGACAAGGTGAACGACGTCAACGAAACCATGATCGTGCTTTACCGGCGTGGCGACACCGGCATGTACGTACCGCTGTTTCGGACCGTCATTCCCGAACAGGTCGACGACCAATCGGGTTACGCCGAATTCGAGCAGACCATGATCACCAGCCGCAACAAGGTGATGGTCGATCGTGCCGCGCCGATCCTCGCCCGCGGCAACGTCTTCATGGCGGTCGGCGCCATGCACCTTCCTGGAGCGCAAGGCTTGGTCGAGGGTTTCCGCAAGGCCGGCTACACCGTCACCGCCGTCAACTGAACAGCACGGCGGAGTTGCACACCGAATCATTGCCAAGCTGGGTCAACCCTGATTCGTGGCGCGACGGCGGACCAGCCGCGCTTCGTGCCAAGAAACTGAAAAAGGTTCGGTTTGGCTCGATCGAAACCCATTTCGCGGTGGAAATGCATGCCTGCAAGCGATTCCGGATCAGAATTGCCCTGTTTTCGGCGTTTTCGACGCCTAATGTGAAACCCATTCAACGATTGTACGTTGATGGCTATTACTTGATGTTTTTCATCCACGGAGGACACTTTTATGGCGAACACACCCAATCCGAACGACCCATTCACCTCGCCCGGCACCGCAAGGCCAAGTCGCGGCGGTGGCAGCGGCTGGCTGATTGCCCTGGTTGTCGTTATCCTGGCAATTGTCGCCTATTATGTTTTTGGAAGACGTAGCGAGGCACCTGCGCCTGCCGAACCGCCCGCAGCCAGCACCCCGGCTCCGGCTCCTGCACCCGCCGAGCCGATGAAGCCAGCCGAACCGGCTCCTGCGCCAGCAGCTCCGGCAACGCCCGCTCCCGCTCCAGCTCCGGCAGAACCAGCACCCGCTCCGGCCCCTGCGCCGGCACCCGCTCCGGCACCGGCACCGGCGCCTGCCCCAGCACCGGCTCAGTGATCAGACTGCTGATTTCATGACGAACGGCCCGCTGAAAGGCGGGCCGTTTGGTTCAAGCTCCAGTCGTCGATCATTCTGCTAATAGCCAAAGGACGCCATGCCTTCGTCATCCTGGGGCGGAGCGAACGCGAAGCGGAGCGCAGATCCTAGGTGTTTAGTCCCGGCGTTTGATGGGTGGGATCGAGTCGGAACCGTTCGGGCTCTTTTGCCCAAATTTTGCAGATGAACTCATAGGGTGTGAGACCCTT
>NZ_JAMYQT010000044.1:0-41745 GCF_040320985.1 Mesorhizobium sp. M0571 | reverse complement strand
TGCTGTATTGCTCGACGGACCGCCTCTGTCGTCGTGGCGCGGCCGTGTAGAATCTGTCCCATAGCGCGTCCTTTGATTCGGACGACAATGGTGCGCCATTAAAACCTGAGATCAAACAACCTAGGCACTGCCCACTGAGAGAAAATCAGTGCGCCTTGGCTGCAACCATTCGCCAAGCACCCGGCTTTCCCTCGAACACAGCTTCGACAAGTTTTTCCCCATCGACCCACCCCAGATGCGCTAGGAGTTCGCACGCGATAGAATCTTTGCCAATACTAATACATCGCTTCACGGCAACCGTCGATCCAGTCCCGTGCATTGAGATATCCCAATTGGATAAGCGAAACAGCTCGCCTTTGGCGGTTTCGTCAGATGGCCGGATGGCCGCATCGACAGCGGATTCCATAAGCCCGTTCAATGGAGAAGCGGCTTTTGAGCCTTCACCAAAGTCGAAGCCTCGGCGACCGATCAACGGTGCGGCGTAGATGCCAATAAGGATACCGATCGTCATCCCGAGCAGGAGGCTTCGACCGCTCACGGATCAATAGCCGTTGTCTCGGAGGAACTGGTCGATGGCTGCCTTTATGATCACCGTCATTTTGATATCGTTGTCGAAGGCAGCCTTTTGCAGTCGCATTTTCGTGTCGTAGTCCAGCGGGCAATTGACGTAGTGCTTGGCTTCCCGCGCGTGCGCTCGTTTGAGGTCGCGCAGGCGCGCCCCTTCTCCTGAGAAAGAGCACGTTCGATCGCCTTGCTCTTGCGCTCGTCACTGCTCGGATTTGGCAGACCGCGCCGCGGCCGTTCCCTTGTCGCATCCGCTGCTGAAATCGGCACCGCTGTTGGTTTCCGCGCAGTCATTCCCGCCTCTGCCTCTTCCGACACAGAGGCTGGTTTCATTGTGGCTTTGGATGTCGCCGGCTTCGGCCGCCGCGGTGCGATAGGGAAGTCAGAGACGGACAGTTTGCCTGGCTTAGACATTTCCCACCTTTTCCCGGTTTGCCGCGACATGGCGATCCAGCTCAGTCACAAACGCCGCGACCTCCGCGCGACCCTTCATGACCGGGTCGGTCAGCTCGAGCATCTGCAAGGTGCCGAGGCCGTTGCGGATTTCGCGGTAGCAATTTCTTTCGGCGAGCTTGGTTTCCATCAACGTCGATTCATAGCCATTGGCGCGAAGATTGGCGATGAACGGACGGATCAGCCTGTAAGCCTCGAGAACGCGGCCCGGAAGGGCGATGCGCGTCACCACGTTGACGTGGGGAATCGTACGCCCCTCCCTATCGCCAATATCCGCCGTGATGTTGGCGGCTTCGCCGGCCGCCTTGATTTCATCCTGGTTCGGCTGAATTGGCGTCAGCACCAGGTCGGAGTTGCGGATGATCGTATCGCGGATGACGCTGTCGACGCCCGGTGAGTCCATCAGGATTAGGTCATAGGCGCCGTCCTGTTCGGCAAGAACGGTTTCAATGCTTCGCTGCGTTGCCGCGCTGTGCAGCTCGATGTTGGCCGGAAGATTGTCCTTGGCCTCACATCGCTTCCACCATTCGGCGAGGTTCTGACGCGGATCGGCGTCGATCAGAAGAACCTTCTTTCTCTGAATAGCGTACTCGCCGGCAACGAGGATAATGACCGTCGTCTTGCCGGCACCGCCTTTGCCGCTGATCGCGCAAATTCGTTGAGGCATGTCTGATCCCTCTTTTGCCGTCCCCAAAGCCGAACACGGCAGGCCGTCGCCACGCTCATGCCTCCTCTTGGGCAAACAGCATTTCCAAACGACGTGAATGCTTGGCTTCGTATGGCGCTTTTACACGATGCGATCACGCCTCACTATCCAAGGGTGTGATATTTCAATCACATCGTAGTTTCACATCATAACGTCATGGCATGTGAACACATCGTGTGAAGAAGTCGTGTGAAATGGGATCAACCGCGCGCTCCCGTTTGAGCCATCCTGGAAGTCTCCACAATCGCACAAATTACCCTTGTTGAATCGATGAAGTCAGCTCCGGGCCTCCCGCTCCTTTTGTGGTGAACCCCGGAGCCGCGCGGAGGCCGGCCGTGACGCTCGCACGCAGCTGGCCAGGGCGAAGAGCGGAGCGTCCCTTGCGGGCGAGTACGAGGGGCACACAAAAGCCGACAAAGCGGTCCTGGAGGTGAACCCTGGAAAGCGTTTTGACGTTTGATGGGGCAGGGGCGAAGGCCCTGCTCATGGTCGCGATAAAGTCGTGTGGGCCGCTCGAAGACCAGCCAGTCGAGCATTCCCGAACGCTCGCTGGTCAGGCCCAGCGGCCCCCCTAACCCAAGCTGCTGGGCCGCCCCTAAGGAAGTGCGTGTATCCCTGATGCGGTCGTCGGTGACCCGCCTCCGTACCGCGGCCGGGATCGCAACCACGTCATCGACCCAACGCCCCACATCGGTACCACTCAAACGAATGGCAATTTTCTGTCTAGATGCGTTTAGTATCCATTCTCGGGAGACCCACATGGGTGTCGCGTGGGAGACAAGTGACTCCCCTTTAAAGGCATCGAGATGCTACGAGCGCTGAAAAGTCAGTTCCTTAGACCTAAAGATCGGGCGATTTGCCAGCGGGTTGTCGACCAGATAACCGCCGACGCTAAATGGTACAGCACTTCGATAGACGGTCAGATTCTGGCCTCGACCACGCTGAATCTCTTTCAATCAGGGGTCGTAAACGAAACAAATTTGCTGGCACATGTTCGCGCGCGGCGCCACGACTTCACTAAACTGACAGCCTAGCTCCACCCGGGCGGAAACAGCGCGCTAAGCTGCAGCATACACGTTTCCGCAACGAGAAAAGGCGGCAGATCGAGGGTGCCAGCCCTGTTCTGGCTGAGTATCTTGTAGACACCAGCGATCCTCGTCAACTAAACCAGCTTCAAACAGGGCTTGCCGAAGGCGTTGTGGCCGGCGATTCCGAAACTGCAGAGGCGATGCGGGACTTGATCGAAACTGTTACTGTGTTTCGAGATCCATCAAGGATCGGCGGCATTGAAGTCGAAATCGCCGGGCGTCTCACCGCGCTCTTGGGCGAGGATGCCTTTCCCAACGGCGTCAAAGGAGTGTGGTGAAAGGTGGTAGCGGGAGAGGGACTTGAACCCCCGACCCCAGGATTATGATTCCCGTGCTCTAACCAACTGAGCTACCCCGCCAGGGCGGCGAAGGCCCGAAATCCAGCTTAAATCGGCAGGCATATCGACACGTTCGCCAAGGTCGCGCGGATATAAGGTTGCGACGGCAAGCCTGTCAAGCATCGAAGTGGCTGCAGCGTCGGCATATTCCGCCTGCCCTAAAGCTCTGCCGGGCAGACATTTGAGCGCACAGGCCGGGGTTGAGTTCGGCGAGGCACGCCGCTATGTCTCGGCCACGAAAGTCATGGTCAGAAATTGATGAAACCGCGCATTGCAGTCCTCGGTTGCGGATACTGGGGCAGCAACCACATCCGTACCCTCAAGGCGCTCGGCGCGCTGCACGCGGTTTCGGACGTCAACCCTGCGCGTGCGGAAGGTTTCGCCAGCGAGCAGGATTGCCTGGCGATCGAACCGGAGGCGCTGTTTGCCCGTGATGACGTCGATGCCATCGTCATGGCGCTGCCGCCGCAGTTCCATGCCGACATGGCTGTGCGCGCGGTGCTCGGCGGCAAGGACGTGCTGGTGGAAAAGCCGATCGCGCTGACGGTGGCCGATGCCGAGCGGTCGGTGAAGGCTGCCGCCGACAATGGCCGTGTGTTCATGGTCGGCCATGTGCTGCGCTTTCATCCCGCCTTCGAGACGCTGAAGGCGCTGATCGACAATGGCGAGCTTGGCGAGGTCCGCTACATCCACTCGCACCGGCTCGGGCTCGGCAAGTTCCACACCGAGAACGACGCGCTGTGGGATCTGGCGCCGCACGACCTGTCGATGATCCTGGCCATCACCGGCACTGAGCCGGTCGAGGTGCGCGGCGAGGGGGCTGCCCTTCTCGACAATCTCAGCGACTTCGCGCATCTGCACATGCGCTTTCCCAACGGCTTGCGCGGCCATCTGTTCGCCTCGCGGCTCAATCCTTACCGCGAACGCCGGCTGACCGTTGTCGGCACAAAGGCGATGGCGGTGTTCGACGATGTCGAGCCGTGGGAACGCAAGCTTGCCGTCTACCGCCACGCGGTGTGGCAGGACAGCGGCCAATGGGCGTTTACCGCCAACGAGCCGTCCTATGTCGCGGTCGGCGAGGGCATGCCGCTGACGCGCGAGCTCGAGCATTTCATCCACTGCATCGAGACGCGGGCCGAACCGCGCACCAGCGGCGAGGAAGCCATCCGGGTGCTGCGCATCCTGACCGCGGGCACCGTCGCCCACAGCAGGCCCTGAGAAAATCGGCCCTGAGAAATAGATTCTGAGAAACAGACTTTGAGAGACCAGGCCCCGAGAGGATGGGCCTTGAGAACGACCGCTGTCTATTCGGCGGGAACCCGCGCCGGCTGGACGGCAAGCCGCGTCAACATCGCCTCGGCTTCGGCGCCGCGCTCGGAGCGCTCGATGAAGCCACCGCCGAACACGCGCGCCTCGTTGCCGTCGTCGGAATAGAGCACGCAGGCCTGACCGGGCGCGATGCCGGACTCGCCGTCGACCAGCTCCACGAAAGTGACGCCGGCGCGGTGATGCAGCACGGCCGGACGCGGCGGCCGTGTCGAGCGCACCTTGGCGAAAAGCTCCAGCCCGGCCGCCGGGATATCGGCCAGCGGGCCATCGCCCAGCCAGTTCATGTTGCGCAAGAAGATCTTGTGGGTTTCCAGCGCCTCGCGCGGACCGACGACGACGCGGGCCCGGTCGGCGTCGAGATGGACGACGTAGAGCGGCTCGCCGGAGGCGATGCCGATGCCGCGGCGCTGACCGACGGTGTAGCGCAAAATGCCTTCGTGGCGGCCAAGCACGCGCCCGTCTATATGGACGATGTCGCCCGGATTGGCGGCAGCCGGCTTCAGCTTGGCGATGATGTCGGAATATTTGCCCTGCGGCACAAAGCAGATGTCCTGGCTGTCCTGCTTGGCGGCGACGCTCAGTCCCATCTCCTCGGCGATGGCGCGAACCTGCGGCTTCGACAGGCCGCCGAGCGGAAAGCGCAGATAGTCGATCTGCGCCTGGGTGGTGGCAAACAGGAAGTAGCTCTGGTCGCGGTCGGCGTCGACCGGCCGGTAAAGCGCGCGATGGGCGCCGTTGGCACCGGAACGGATGTAGTGGCCGGTGGCCAGCGCGTCGGCGCCGAGTTCCTTGGCGGTCGCGAGAAGATCGGCGAATTTCACCGTCTGATTGCAGGAGACGCAAGGGATCGGCGTTTCGCCGGCGACATAGCTCTCGGCGAACGGGTCGATCACCGCCTTGCGGAAGCGCTCCTCGTAGTCGAGCACGTAATGCGGGATGCCAAGCGTCTCGGAGACGCGGCGGGCATCGTGGATGTCCTGGCCGGCGCAGCACGAGCCGGCCCGGTGCGTTGCCGCGCCGTGGTCGTAGAGCTGCAGCGTGACGCCGACGACGTCGTAGCCCTCGCGCTTCAAAAGACCGGCAACGACCGACGAATCGACGCCGCCCGACATGGCGACGACGACACGGGTGTTTTCGGGGCGTCCGGGAAGATCGAGGCTGTTCATGGTTCTTTCGTTCTGCGCGGTGCTTCAATGCCAATGGCCGGAATATAGGTCAAGCCTTTCGGCTGCGCCAGCTTTGCCGGGCCAGCTCATTTTTTCCGGCCGGGCTCAACGCGCTTGCCGGCAAATGTCTCAAATGCCGACGAAAAGACTAACGCGGCGTTCATGATCCTTACCTAACCATTAGGGTCTGCTTAGGCAAATTTTAAAGCTGTGGCGGTAATGTGGTGGGGATTGGGTCTTTGAGTTTTTTGTAGAGAGTACGATGACCGATCTAATTAGACCGCGAGTCAAATACGTTATCGGGCCAGACGGCAGCCCACTTACCATCGCCGATCTGCCGCCGACGAACACACGTCGCTGGGTTATCCGGCGCAAGGCGGAAGTGGTGGCGGCGGTACGTGGCGGGCTTTTGAGCCTCGAAGAGGCGTGCCAGCGCTACAAGCTCACCACCGAGGAATTCCTGTCCTGGCAGGCGTCGATCGATGAATACGGCCTTGCCGGGCTGCGCACCACGCGCATCCAGCAATACCGGCATTAACTCGGTCTGAGCAATGATGGAGGGCGCGGTCTGCGCCCTTTTGTTTGTCGGGCGAGAACCCTTCGGTCGTTTTTGCCGGAGCGAGAACTTTTGGCTATTTTGCCGGGGTGAGAACCTTCGGTTCAGATCAGCACCACCTCGCGGCAACGGCGAATTGGCGCGCAAGCTCGGAAGGCATCACGCCGAAAATGCTGACGCAGACGCGCATCCTCGAGCGCGACGGCCTGGTACGGCGCGAGGTGTTCCCGGTCATTCCACCGCGCGTCGAATACGAGTTGACAGAACTCGGCCAGAACCTGGCCGGGCTGCTCAACCAGATCAGGGCCTGGTCGGGGCAGCATGTGCCCTACATCAAGGACGCCCGCGCGCGGGCGGCGGAACAGCAAGGAGATTTGGGTGCCTGAGGCCGGCACCGTTCGGTGCGCCGCAGTAGCGCTCAAGCGCGACGCGCTTTAAAGCCTTGTTTTCAGCCGATCATGGCGCTGCGGCCGCCGGCTTCCGTGTCGCGCGCCTTCGTGTCGCGCGATTCGAGCATCTCGGCCTTGGAAAGTTCGGCTTCAGCTTCGCTCAGCAATGATTCGGCGACATTTCGCTGCTGGGCGAGGTCGCTTTGCGAATTCCTGAGGTTGTCGCGGCGCAGGCGTGCCGCCTTGGCGAAGGTCGGATAGGCAAAATGATTGATGTCGGTGATGCCGGCCTTCTTCTCTTCGGCGGCGATCTGAAGTTCCAGCTCGACGGCCATGCGCTCGAACTCGGCGATCATCATGTCGAGCTGCAGCAGCTGCCGCCGCTTCTCGCTCACCTGAAATTGCTTCAGCCGAACGAGGTTTTCACGTGACTTCATGATTCGGTACTCCCGGAAACGCACACCTGCACATATCGTCCAATTCACCCGGCAAGGCCCAGGCTTCACCCGTTTCCACCGGCTTTCCCGGAACTATGGGAAACAAATTCCTAAAGTTTTTTGCCGGCGGTAACCATTCGTTTACGGGCATTGTTAATCATACGGCTCAGGACTTAAGGGCGGGTAAAAATTCTGCTACTCGTCGCGAAACCCGGCCAACGAGTCCGAAGAGTCACTTAGTCTGGCTTATTAATGTGCTGCATTAACGGTTTAGGTCTGTGATTCATTATTGGATTCAACGAGGTGTAGAAAGGGGTTAAAAAATCTGATACCGTCATGGACGGGGAATTAGGTTTTATTAACCATTCGATGGCAGCCTCTGCTCAGGCAATCACTGCTCCGGTCCTGGACGGGTCGTGAAATGGTCCGGCAGCAGAAAAGGGGAATGAAATGCGCGTTCTGCTGATAGAAGACGACAGTGCAACCGCACAAAGCATCGAGCTGATGCTGAAATCAGAAAGTTTCAATGTCTATACGACCGATCTTGGTGAAGAGGGCGTCGATCTAGGCAAGCTTTATGATTACGACATCATTCTCCTCGATCTCAATCTCCCCGACATGTCGGGCTATGAAGTTTTGAGAACACTTCGCCTTTCCAAGGTGAAGACGCCGATCCTCATTCTCTCCGGCATGGCCGGCATCGAGGACAAGGTGCGCGGCCTCGGCTTCGGCGCTGACGATTACATGACCAAGCCCTTCCACAAGGACGAACTGGTCGCCCGCATCCATGCCATCGTGCGGCGTTCCAAGGGCCACGCCCAGTCGGTCATCACCACCGGTGACCTGGTGGTCAATCTCGATGCCAAGACCGTTGAAGTCGGTGGCCAGCGCGTGCATCTGACCGGCAAGGAATATCAGATGCTGGAGCTGCTCTCGCTGCGCAAGGGCACGACGCTGACCAAGGAAATGTTCCTCAACCATCTCTATGGCGGCATGGACGAGCCGGAGCTGAAGATCATCGACGTCTTTATTTGCAAGCTGCGCAAGAAGCTCGACGCCGCGTCGGGCGGGCAGAATTACATCGAGACCGTCTGGGGCCGCGGCTATGTGCTGCGTGAGCCGGAAGATATCCGGGTCAGCGCCTGAACTAGATCCCGAAAGTGGATGCCGGTTTTCGGAAAAGAACACAGTAAAACAATAAGATAGAACCCATCCCGATTTCGTCAGGATGGAACAGGCTCTGATCAGGCGGCAATCTTCAAGGCGCGGAAGCACTCGAGCAATTGCGGCCGGTTGAACGGCTTCAGCAGGTAGCCCTGGGCGCCGGCGCGTTTTGCCCGCATGATCGCCCCGACGTCGACCTCGACCAGCGAAATCAAGACTTGCGGCAATACCGGGCTTTCCATGGAGCGCACGCGGCGGATGAGTTCCTGCGCCTGCATGTCCGGCAAGGCGCCATCGACAACGATGATGTCCGGCATGTCGGCAGTGCACATCTCGATCGCCTCATGGCCGCTGGCGGCTTCGATCACCATCATGCCGGAGCCGCCCAGGATACGCTTTGCAACCTTCCTGATGACGCTCGAATTGTCGACGAACATGCAGCGTTTCATTCCCGGACCCCTCTTTGCCATGCGGCGAACCGGCAGCGTCGTGGCATCTGCCGGGGAACATAGGCCGATCTGGTAAAGAAGCCGAAAAGCCGTTAGGTAAAATTTTCCTGAAGGTGTTTTAAGCGAAATCTTCTTTCGCAATGCTTCACGCAATCAATCTGCAAGCCCGCCCCACAGATGTTAAGGCAACGCCGCAAATATGACTTGGAGAAAATACTTTCCCGCTCTTTCGGAGAACTTCAGGCTGCGGAAAGGACGATCTCGTCGGCGGTCGCATGGATCGATATCGTCATGTTGGCTTCGCGGGCCAAAAGCAGCGTGTAATAGGGTTGCACCGAATGCGCGTCGATCGGCTCTTCCGGTCTGTGGCCGGAATGCAATTCCAGGAATTTGGGCGGCACGCGCAGCATCGGGCCACTCGCAGCGAGCGCAAAGCGCGGCTCGGTCTCGAGGTTCTCCAGCGTGACCACCAGCCTGCCGCCGCGCGGAATGGCAGCGTTGGCGACGAGGATGAGGTTGAGCAGCAGCTTGACCTTGTTCTTGGGCAACAGCGCGCGGGTCCCGTTCCAGACCAGTTCCGGCTTCTCGTTCTTCAGGAAGGCGATGGCGACGGCCTCGGCGTCCCCGGTGTCGATCAACATGCCGGCGGAACCGGCGGCGCCGAAGGCGATGCGGGCGAATTGCAGGCGGGCGGAGGCGTTTTTGGCGCTTTGGCGGATCAGCTTCATGGCGTCTTCGTCGGCGCCGCCTTCGTCGAGCAGCTCAAGCCCGTTGTTTATGGCGCCGACCGGCGAAATGATGTCGTGGCAGACCCGGCTGCACAGCAGCGCTGCCAGGTCGGGTGCGGAAAGGGTGAAAAGCTCGGCCATCGGCAAAAATCCCTGCAAATTTCACAACAAAATGACCGGGCGATCATGATCACGCCTGTCCACACGAATCACGCTCTCTCCCAAGCATTCTGAATACACAGCGCTTGGGCGTGCAGCAACAAATCCAAAATTATGATTGTCGAAAATGGTGTGTTCACGCAGCATGGGTGCTGCGCGGGCGGTGCAAAACAGCCTTCGAACCGCCATCTTCATGTGAGAGTTTAATGGTTGAAAAAGGATTACGGCATAGTTTGCCCCTAACAGTCATCCTTAACGGCCGCCAAAGAGCCGTACGGGTGCGAGGCGTCGGCGAAGGTGCTCCCTGACGGAGATTGGAAGCATGTTTTCCCGATTCTACGACCGGACTTTTTTCCGTGTCATCTCAATGACGATCGCCCTCATCGGCCTTGTCGCCTTTTCGACATCGGCCGCGCGGGCTCAGGAATATACCGCCCAGGAAATCGTCGATTCCGGTCACAAATTCTTCGGCGCGACATCGGGTGGGCTCGCCACCGTCGTCGAGAAGATTTTCGCCACCTATGGCCTGCCGAACGGCTATCTGCTCGGCGAAGAGGGCTCCGGGGCGCTGATCGGTGGCCTGACCTATGGTGAAGGCACGCTCTACACCAAGAATGCCGGCGATCACAAAGTGTTCTGGCAAGGCCCGTCGCTCGGCTGGGATTTCGGCGGCGAGGGCTCGCGCGTGATGATGCTGGTCTACAATCTCGACGATGTGAGCAGCCTCTATAACCGTTTTGGCGGCGTGGCCGGCTCCGCCTATGTCATCGCCGGCGTCGGTTTCAACGTGCTGAAGAACAACAATGTGCTGCTCGTGCCGATCCGTACCGGCGTCGGCGCCCGGCTCGGCGTCAATCTCGGCTACCTCAAGCTCACCCAGCGCGCGACCTGGAATCCGTTCTGACGGCATGATTGCGTCATTGCTATGGACCTGTGACTGACAGGCTGAGCTTTGCTGCGGCATACCCTTGCCGCGGCGTCGGATTTCCGTCATGCGATGATGGCAAAGTCCAACTTTGGCCGTTGCGTGCCATATATAGCGGCCTGCCATGCATAACGGCCCGCCATGCATAACGGATAGTCACCTTGGTCCAGTCCATCCTGTTCTTTGTCCTTGGCTTTCTCTGCGCGGGATTTCTGGCGCTGATGATTGCCCCGGCCGTCTGGCGGCGGGCGGTGGTGCTGACGCGCAGACGCGTCGAGGGCTCGATGCCGCTGACGCTGGCCGAGATCCAGGCGGACAAGGATCGCGTCCGCGCCGAGTTTGCCGTTTCGGCGCGACGGCTCGAAATGACCATCAAGTCATTGCGCGAGAAAGCGGCCGAACAGCTGGTCGAGATCGGCCGCAACCGCGAAGCCCTGAAGGAATTGGCGGCCGAGCGGCAGGACAAGAACCGGGTCGTCGCCGACCTCACAACCAGGAGCGAGGAGCTTCGCAAGCGCGATGAGCAGCTGCAGCAGCTGTCGGAGCGGCTTGCGGAAACCGAGCGCGCGCTCGAAAAACGCGGGCTCGAACTGCGAAAACTGGAGCACATGTATGACGATGCCAGTTTCTCGTCCAGCAGCCGGCAAATCGAGCTGGTGGCGCGCGAATCCGAGCTGCAGAAGCTGGCAAGCGACATTTCGCTGCTGCGCGGCCAGCGCAAGGAAGCGGACAGGCGCAGCCAGGAGTTGGCAGCCGAGAGCAAGGCCTTGCGGGACGCGCTGAAGGCCGAGAAGAAAAGAACCGGTGAACTGGAAAAGAAAGTCGAACGCCTGCTCGCCACGCTGGCCGATCGCGAGGACAGGCTGGAGCGCCGCGAAAAGGAACTGGCGCGCCTTCGCGAAAAGCCTAGAGGCGCTGAAAGCGCGCCTGCGGTGCGCCTTGCCGGCGTGCCAGGCAGCCAGGTCAGCACGCCCGCCAACGGCGACGACGTCGAAAAGGCAACCGCCAAGCTCGATGGCGATCGCGAGCGGCTGGAGGCCAGACTGACGTCGCTGGCTCGCGAGAACAGGAGGCTGAAGACGGATCTTGCTGCCTCCGAAACGTCGAAATCGCAAGCCGGAGACGATACGGGCCGTGCCAATGCGGCATTGCGCGAGGAGATGAACGATCTTGCGGCGCAAGTCGTGGCCTTGACGGCGAAGCTCGACGGGCCGGATTCGCCGATCGCCCGGGCGCTGGCAGCGCCTGAGGATACGCGGTCGGAGAGTGGCGGGCGCAGCCTTGCCGACCGCGTGCGGGCGCTGCAGAAGGCGGCTTCGACCAATTGAAATACCGCCACTTGGCCGCAAAATGCCCGACTCAAATTCCGGAAAAATGATGAAGTGCAATGGCCGATGCAGCCGCGACGTTCAGGCTGTCGAAGCCTTCCGCCATACCGATCCGCAGCGTCTGCAGGCGGGCAAGCAGGCTTTCCGGCAGGCCTTCGCCCTCGGTGCCGAGATAAAGCGCCAGCCGCTCGTTTCTCTTGGCATCGCGAATGTCGATCTGCCCGCGCGGCGACAACGCGAACTGGCTGAAGTCTTGCCGGTCGAGCATTGCGGTGCAGCCGGCGGCGTCGGCAAAGGAGGCAAAGGGGACCTTCAAGGCGGCGCCGACCGAGACGCGGATTGCCTTGCGGTACAGCGGGTCGCAGCAGGTCGGATCGAGAAGCACGGCATCCGCGCCAAAGGCGGCGGCATTGCGGAAGATCGAGCCCATATTGTCATGATTGGCGATGCCGACCAGCACCACGATCAGCGCGCGGGCGGGCAGTGCGCCAAGCAAGGCCTCGGCGGACGGCGTCGCGCCCTTGCGGCCGATCGCCAATATGCCGCGATGCATGTGGAATCCGGCAATCCTGTCCATGACTTCGCCTGACGCGACATGGATCGGAAGCCCCGCAGGCGCCTTTCGCAAAATCTCGTCCAGGCCAGCCAGCCGGTTTTCGAGCACCAATATCGATTCTGCCTCGAAGCGCCGGGCGGCAAGCAGGGTGTCGAGCACCACCTTGCCTTCGGCGACGAAACGGCCCTGGCGGCCGGCCAGATCGCGTTCGCGGATGTCGAGATAGGCGGCGACGCGGGGATCCTGCGGGTCGTCGATGCGGATGAGGTTCATGGGTTCCTCGGCGGACCATGGCGTCGGCCGCAAATCGGAATTCGGTTTCGGAAGGCACGATGCCGGATCCGAAGTTCAGACCGTATCTCAGCGTCCAAACGGATGCACGTCGCTCTAACGGTCAAATCCACTGGACACAGCTACGATTCCGCTTGGCCTCCTGGCGAGGCGGAGATTTTGTTTCCCGCGGCACGGCTCTTCAGCCAGGCCGCTTCAATTCAGAATTTCGATCGAGCGACGGAACCACACGGGGCCGTGCCGCGTCATAGAAGCGGGCTCCTGTTGCAGTCCACGGAGGACATCGATGATCAGGCTCCTCCTCGTCTTCGCCGCGACGCTTGCCTTCGCATGCGGCGCGCACGCGGCCAAGCTCGATCCAGCCACCGTCAATCAGGCCCAATTCACTATCGGCGAACCGAAGGGTGTCGATCCGATGCTGCTGAAGGCGCAGATCCTTCTGGATCGCGCCCGCTTCTCGCCGGGCCTGATCGACGGTCGCCGTTCCCAGAACTTCGCCAAGGCCGTTGCCGCCTTTCAGGCGGCAAACGGACTTCCGCCTGATGGCAAGCTCAGTCCACAGACCTGGAGCAAGCTCATCGCAACCTCCGCCAAGCCGGTGCTGGTGACCTATGAGGTGATGCGCAAGGATGTGCGCGGACCTTTCACCAAGCGTATTCCGGCTCGCATGGAGAGGATGGCCCGCTTACGGCGGCTCGGCTACCGCAATGCGGTGGAGAGGTTGGCTGAGCGCTTCCATATCAGCGAACAGCTGCTCAGGATGCTCAATCCGGGCGCCCGGCCCAGGAAGCCCGGCACGACCTTGGTGGTGCCTGATGTCGACAGGAGCGACCCTCCCGCCGGCGTCGCCGGCATCGAGATCGACAAGGGCGCTCGCCTGGTGCGTGTGCTCGACCGTGCCGGCAAATGGCTGGCGGTCTACGCCGCCTCCATTGGAAGCGATGAGAAGCCGGCGCCAAGCGGCATGGCAGAGGTCAAGCGCGTGGTTCACAATCCCACCTATCACTATGATCCGGACTTCGCTTTCAAGGGAGTCAAGACCAAGCGGCCCTTCACAATCGCTGCCGGGCCGAACAATCCCGTGGGATCGGTCTGGATCGATCTCTCCATCGAAAGCTATGGCATCCACGGCACGCCCGAGCCAGGCAAGATCGGCACGACCTTTTCGCATGGCTGCATCCGGTTGACCAACTGGGATGCCGAAGACCTTGCCTCCATGGTGCAGCCGGGCACGAAGGTCGACTTCAAGGACGAGGTGGCGCAGGCCGCCGACCAGCGCGCTGAGTAGCAAGGCGGACTTGGCAGCCAAACGGATTTGGCGGGAGCATCCCCGCTCCGGCGCTCAGGTCCCGGCGCGACGCAGCCGGTAAGCCATCTGCGACAGCTCACCTTCCCCGAAAATGCCGTCCAGCATATGCAGCAGTTCGCGCACGGCGTCGGATTTGCAGGAATAATAGATCATTTGCCGATCGCGGCGGGTCTCGACAAGGTCGGATGCCCGCAGCTTGGCCAGATGCTGTGACAGGGCGGATTGGCTGAGCGACACTTTCTCGGCTATGGCGCCGACCGACATTTCGCCCTCGGCCAGATAGCTCATGATCAACAAACGTTTTTCGTTACCCATCAGCGTCAGAAACGCGGCCGCGGCTCCGGCGTTGGCGACTAGCTTGTTCGAGACCATCGATCCCCCATGCCTTCCTGCTCATCTGACGCTATGGGGGCAATAGCGTCTGATTCCATAGACTTCCCAGTAGATTGCACGCCAGCGATTCAGCGTCACTCGCAAAGGTAGAACATTTCGCTCAAATCTCAAGGCTTGCTTTCCATGCAAGCCGATTAACTGTCCAGCTGTGTTCAATTTGCCGAACGGGCAGCCTTTGCCATGTCGACCAGAACAGGCCTGAGGTCGCGTGCCGCCTGCAGCGGATTGGGAAAGAAGACCCGGCAGACATTGTCGCCCGATACGAGATCCATGCCATCGGCGTCGAAGCCGGCGACGGTCCAGCCGTCGCCACTGGCGCCGCCGAAATGGCCCGCATAGAGGGCAATCGCATCAAGATGGTCGGCGTTCATATGGTCGAGTGCCGATTGCTCGCCGGCGGCAAGCTCTTCGACGATCGCTCCCGTCGCGACCAGATCGGTGCGGTCGAGCAGATAGGCCTTGCCGAAGCCGCCGTTCAGGCTGGCGCGCTCCGGTTCGAGCCGGAAAATCGAGAAGTCGCCGAGCCCGGCATAGAGCTTTGCCTTGGGATTGCGGTTGAGATAGCGCCGCTCGGTGCGGGCGTGCTCGTTCGAGCCGCGCTGCAGCCGCACGGCCCGGCAGACCAGCGTCAATCGCGGATGCGCCAGCGGATCGCCCTTGCCGGGCTCGCCGACGAGCAACGAGCAGCGCGGGTCGGCAAGAATGGCGCCGGTATGGGCGGACAGCATCGAGACCAGGATCAGCGGCGTGCCGTCGATGTCGGTGGCGACGCCGACCCTGCTGGCCAGCGGCGAACCGGTTCCTGGTTCGATCACCGCCAGCGCGCCGAAACGGGCGCTGCGGATCAGCGTCTTTGCCAGCCTGATCGCCTCGGCGTCGGTCTCGCGGATTACGTCTTTCTTGGGTTTGTCCAAAGCACCACCGTCGCGTTTATTTCGGCGCCATGCGGATGGCGCCATCAAGCCGAATGGTCTCGCCGTTGAGCATCTGGTTCTCGATGATGTGCAAGGCAAGTGCGGCATATTCGGAAGGCTCGCCCAAACGGGAAGGGAAGGGCACCGCGGCACCGAGCGAATCCTGCACCTCCTGCGGCATGCCAGCCATCATCGGTGTCCTGAAAATGCCGGGCGCGATGGTGCAGACGCGAATGCCGGAGCGGGCGAGATCGCGCGCCACCGGCAGCGTCATGCCGACGACGCCGCCCTTCGACGCCGAATAGGCCGCCTGGCCGATCTGGCCGTCATAGGCCGCGACCGATGCGGTGTTGACGATAACGCCGCGCTCGCCGCCCTGCAGCGGTTCGAGCCTGGCGGCCCGGTCGGCAACCAGGCGGA
Organism: Mesorhizobium sp. M0571; assembly: GCF_040320985.1. Lineage (NCBI taxonomy): Bacteria > Pseudomonadati > Pseudomonadota > Alphaproteobacteria > Hyphomicrobiales > Phyllobacteriaceae > Mesorhizobium > Mesorhizobium sp. M0571. The sequence goes on along the minus strand of NZ_JAMYQT010000044.1, from coordinate 26,083 downwards.
TCATGTTGAAGGTGCCGATCAGATTGACCTCGATCACCTTGCGGTATTGGTCGAGCGGATGCGGTCCGTCCTTGCCGATCGTCTTCACGCCGATGGCGATGCCGGCGCAATTGATCAGGATGCGCGGTCCGCCAAGCTTTGCCACCACGTCCGCGACTGCAGCGGCACCGCTCTCCGCGTTGCTCACGTCGCATCGGACGGCGATGCCGCCGATGTCGGCCGCCACCTTCGCCGCACGCTCGATGCCGAGATCGAGGACGGCAACGCTGGCGCCGCTGGCGGCAAGTGCGCGCGCCGTCGCCTCGCCAAGGCCAGAGCCGCCACCGGTGACGATCGCAATCTGGCCGTTCGGGTTCATCTCGACGGTCCTCCTCTGTGCCCAGACTATGCTGCGAAGCCACCGTACAACAGCACCGGCATGGTCACGCCATCGCGGCGATGTGCTCGGCAATCCTTGCCTGGTCGGCGTGGCAAACCTCTCCCACCAGCTTTGCCACCGCGCCCGGCACGATCTCGTGCGCCAAAAGCCGGTCGGGGTCGACCGGACGTGGCATCGAGATCTGCCCGCGCGGGAGCCTCTTGAAGCCGAGCGGGCCGTAATAGGGTTCGTCGCCGACCAGCATCACGGCCGGCGCGCCAGCCTTGGCGGCGGCTTGCAGGGCGATTGCCACCAGCCGGCGGCCGATGCCGAGATTTTTGAAGGCCGGCTGCACGGCGAGCGGCCCGAGCATCAGCGCGCGGCCGGCGCCGGCGGCGATGCGCGTCATCCGGACCGAGGCGACGACGGTTGCGCCATCGACGGCCACGAAGGACAAAGCGCTTTCATGCGGGCCACCTTGGCGAATCTTGTAGGCGGCGAGCACGAAACGGCCCGGCCCGAAGGCCTCGTCATTGATGGCTTCGATTTCAGAATCATGCGCCGGAGTTTCCGGCAGGTATTTCACGTCGGCAAGGCTCATGGTCTTTGCGTTCCGGTATGCGAGGAAAGGTTTGCTGCAAGCGGCAGCGTTCGCCAGTCAGCGCTTCATCAAGCGCGGGCGCTCTTTCGTCGTCGGTCGAACCGGATCACGGCAAAGTCGAACATGCGGATTGTCCGCTAGCACCAATTTTCAGCCGCCGCAATCGGCCGGTTGCACTCGACGGCGCAGCGGTTGACGATCTGTTCAGCGCTGGCGATTTCGGCAGGTCCATTTCATGCCCTACATCGGGCAGGAACGCGAAAGGACATTTCATGGGATTGCTAGTCGAAGGCCAATGGCAGGACCGCTGGTACGATACCGGGGAGAGCGGCGGCAAATTCGTGCGGGCGCAGTCGCAGTGGCGCGACTGGGTGACGCGCGACGGCGCGCCGGCCGAAGGGCGAAAACGCGGCTTCAAGGCCGAGCCCGGCCGCTATCACCTCTATGTCTCGCTCGCCTGCCCGTGGGCGCATCGGACGCTGATCTTTCGCGTGCTCAAAAAACTCGAGGACGTGATTTCCGTCTCGGTCGTTCATCATTTCATGGGCGCCGACGGCTGGACGTTCCTGGCCGAGGACGGCGCCACCGGCGACACGCTCTACGGCCTCGATTTCCTGCACCAGATCTACACCAGGGCCGATCCCGGCTATTCGGGCCGGGTCACCGTTCCCGTGCTGTGGGACAAACGCGAGCGGACCATCGTGTCCAACGAATCCTCCGAGATTATCCGCATGCTCAATTCGGCCTTCGACGAATGGGGCGATGCCAAGCTCGACTTCTATCCGCAACCGTTGCGCGGCGCGATCGATGCGGTCAATGCGCTGGTCTATCCCTCGGTCAACAACGGCGTTTACCGTGCAGGCTTCGCCACCACGCAGGGCGCTTACGAGGAGGCGTTCGGCGAATTGTTCTCGGCACTCGACACGCTGGAGAACCGCCTGTCAAAGCACCGCTATCTCGTCGGCGGCCACATCACCGAGGCCGACTGGCGGCTGTTCACGACGCTGCTCCGCTTCGACCCGGTCTATGTCGGCCATTTCAAATGCAATCTGCGCCGCATCGCCGACTATCCGAATCTGTCGAATTATCTGCGCGACCTCTATCAGGTGCCCGGCGTCGCCGGCACGGTCAACCTGCACCACATCAAGTCGCACTATTACCGCAGCCACGAGACCATCAACCCGACGCGCATCGTGCCGGTCGGGCCAGAGCTCGACTAGCGGCGCTGCACGACCGCGACCGGTTCAGGAAGGCGGCGTGATCTACCAGTAGGGCGAGACCGCCGCGCCGTCGAAAATCTCGTTAATCCGCCGCAGCGTCGCCGGCGTCGTTCCCTCGGGCAGGCGGTCGAGCGGAAAGAAGGCGGCTTCGGCGATCTCGCGGTCGGGCAGCTTAGGTGCTGGCTGGTCGAACTCTTCGACCAGATAGAGGCCGACATGGTCGCGGCGGCTGGCCCGGCGGTTGAAATGCAGAGATTTCAGCACCGGCGGTCCAGTCAGCGCGATGTTGCCTTCCTCGAACAGTTCGCGCGTCAGCGCCTCGGTCATCGTCTCGCCCAACTCGACACCGCCGCCGGGCAGGTGCCAGCCCGGAACATAGGTGTGGCGGATGAGGAAGACGGAATTGGAGCGGCGGTCGTGGATCAGGCCGCGCACGCCGAGCGTCATCGGCCGCCGCAGTACGAAATACAAGTGAAACAGCCTTGCCCGGAAGCCCGGCCAGCCGGTCTGACGCAGGGCTTGCTCCGGATCCGGCGTCGTCATCGTCCGCGAAACCGTGAGTGGAAAGCGGCGCGCGTGTCGCCTATGAAGAAAGGATGTTCAGGCTCGCGCATATTTCCGATGTCCATCTGGGGCCGCTTCCCGATGTAACCTATCGCGATCTCGCCTCCAAGCGCGTGGTCGGCTACGTCAATTGGCAGCGCAACCGCCGCCGCCACATGCATGATGCCGTCATCGACACGATCGTCGCCGACATGAAGGCCAGCGGACCGGATCATCTCACGATCACCGGCGACCTGGTCAATCTGGCGCTCGACGGCGAGATCGAGATGGCCAAACACTGGCTGGAGACGCTGGGCTCGCCCAATGACGTATCGGTCGTGCCGGGCAACCATGACGCCTATGTGCCGGGCGCCTTCGACAAGACCTGCCGGTCCTGGGCTGCGTGGATGACCGGCGACGGCGTCAATACGCCGGTCGACCGCAACACCTTTCCCTATCTGCGCGTACGCGGCAATGTTGCGTTGATCGGCGTCTCGACGGCGCGCGCCACGGCTCCGTTCATGGCCAACGGCTTCTTTCTGGAAGGCCAGGCGGAAAGGCTGCGCGACATGCTCGACACCACAGGCAAGCGAGGCCTGTTCCGGGTGATCATGATCCACCACCCGCCGGTGCGCGGCGCCGTTTCGCAGAACAAGCGGCTGTTCGGCATCTCCCGCTTCCACAAGGTTCTTCACCGGCACGGTGCCGAACTTGTGCTGCACGGCCATTCGCATGTGCCGTCGCTCTTCTTCATTGGTGCCCGCAAGACCAAGATTCCGGTGGTCGGGGTCGCCGCCACCGGGCAGGCCCCCGGCAGTTCGCATGCGCCGGCGCAATACAATCTGCTCGACATCGACGGTGAAAAGGACGATTGGCGGATCAGGCTGACGCGCCGCGGCCTGACCGGGCCGGCCTTGCCGCCCAGCGACCTGCAGACAATGGAGCTTGGCGTCGAGGCCGACGCCACGCTTGCCGGAGCGCGATGAATTCAGCTGGGAGCGTGTCGCTCTAAAAGCTGATTTTCATCGCGACGATGCGGTCCCAGAACAGCACGAGCGAAACCGCTAGGCCGACCAGGGCGCCGGCGGCGATCAGGCCGAGGCCCGCGAAGAACGCCGACCAGCCGTTGCTGCGCGCAGGGACCTGCAGCGGCGGCTCGGCCTCCGCCACTAGGGCGCGTTTCAGGCTGGCGACGGCTTGCTCGATGCCGCCTTCCATCATTCTCTGGCGTTCGACGACGCGCTCGGCGACATAGCGCGTCACCTGATCGGCAACGATCTTCATCTCGGTCGACTCGGCGAGCACGACGCGGCCGATGCGCGTGTCCTTGAGAAAGCGATAGGTGCGACGGTCGCGTCCCATGGCGACATGGCTGACGGCGTCGATCCACAGCCGTGGCTGCAGGCCGGACGAGACGGCGAAGTCGAAACTGTCCATGTCGGTGGGCACGTCGGCGAAGACCGGCGCGAGTTCAGCGGCAAGCAGATCAAGCCGCATGCGATGCGCTTCGCGCATGTCGACCACGACGTCGTCGCGGTCGGCGAAGGCGTTCTTGATGTCGCGAATGGCATCGGACAGTTTTCGCGACTGATCGATCTGGGTGATGTTCTCGCCTGCGTCCTTCATCGGCGTTGCCTCGCGGGGTTTGGTTAACACCGAATTAACACAGCCGCCGGCAAAATGCACTTGCGAGATCGATGGACCGGCAAGGGTTCGCTGGAGGAGCACCAGCGCCGCCGCCGTGCCTGCGTGAAGACCGATCAGCTCGCCGCTGCAGCGAATCCTGGACGAAGCCGTCTGCTGCGGCGCCTCATATTGCGACGGACGGCCTCGACGATCAGGCCGGGCGCTTCCTCGACCAGCATATGGCCGGCTTCCAGCACGTGGTGCAGATGAAAATGCTTCGGCAGGCCGTCCGGTTGGCTAACGGGCAGCATCGCGTCGTCGCTTCCCCAAACCACCATGACCGGCATGTTCAGCGTTTCGAGCCGTTCGCGCCGGATGACACCTTGCCGATCATCCCTGGTCATGGCCGCTGCGATCTCGACAAGTGTCCGCAGCTGGCCGGGACGCTGGCGCATTTCGTTGAGGAGATTGACCCTATGCTGCGGGGGCCAGCATTGCGGTCCCGACATGGCGGCAAGACAGGCGCGGATTTCATCCGTGCCGGCAGCGGCGGCGTAGCGACGCAGCAGCGGACCATTGATCTCAGGACCGAAACCGCCCGGCGCCAGCAGCGTCAGCGAGGCAATTCTTTCCGGCTCGCTCAATGCCATCAGGGCGGCCACGGCGCCGCCCATCGAATGGCCGACGAGATGGGCCCGCTTTATCCCGCGAGCGGAAAGGTTCGCAAGGACGGCACTGGCCGCGATCCTGGCCGGACCGCCGCCCGGAAAATCAAACGACAAGCCATGACCCGGCAGATCGTAGGCCAAGGTCCGCGCGCCCGGTGCCAGAGGCGCGACGACATCGCGCCAGTCGTCGTGGCAGCCACCGAAGCCATGCAGGAAGACAATCGTCGTCGGGCCGGTGCCCCGTTCGGCAGCGTAAAGGGATGGGGTCATGCAAACTTTATGGGTTGTGCCGGGATCAGTCCGGATGCCGGGAATCAGTCTTTGTGCCGCGATTGGTCTTTATGCCGCGATCCGTTTGGGCCGGTTCAATCGTGTCTGAATTGCGCTTTGGCCGTGCGGATGGCCAGTAAAATTTTCGCGATCACCTGACGTCGTTCAGGCGCCGGAAGACGTCAACTGGCGCCGCCAAGCCCGGCGGCGCGCAGGGCCTCGACCAGACGGTTGGTCAGATCGGCGGGATATCTCCGTTCGACAAAGGTCGTGCGCGGATCGGCTGCGAATTTCGGGAATTTGGTGGTCAGTTCTTGCAGAAGCCTGCTCGTCAGCTTCTCGCGGCCGGCGGCCCTGGCACCGATCAGCCGCGCCGCCAGATAATGCGATTTCATTTCCGTCGTTCGCAAGCCGTCGCTGGCAAGCGTGGCCTTGTTCATGTCGCCCATCATGAACTCTCCGGCGAACAGCCCGTAATCCCACCATGTCGGATGGGCGCTGGCGATATCCACCGCGTGAGCAAGGATCGGTGTGCCCTCGCTGTATCTGCCGGCGAAAATCAGCCCGTAGCCATAGGCGGCGGCCATTGCGAGATCGTAGGAATTGAGCTCGTAGGCCTTGCGCATCCAGCGGATCGATTCCTCGGAATTGCCGATGCGCGAATTGAGATAACCAAGGGCACGGTGCGCATAGGGGCTGGTCGGGCCCATCTGTATGGCGCGATGGGCAAACGTCATCGCTTTTTCGATCGTCGCGTCGGCGGGGTAGGGGTAGTGGTCGGTGACCGCTTCGAGATGCAAGGACGCGAGTTCCGAATAGACGAGCGACGACTTCGCCTCCCGGTTGGCAAGATCTTCGAGGCAGCGGTAAGCGGCTTCGTGCGTCTTGGCGTTCTGGTCGAGATAATATTTGCCGTTGAGCACCAGACACGCCGTCAGCCCGGTCTGGATGCCGCTCTGCTCGATGTAATTGTAGATCGTGCCCGAGGCGGGAAGAGCCGAGCTCAAAATGTCGGAGATATGGTCCTCGATGGCGGAGTTCGTGATGTCGCCGGCGGTCAGGTTGCGTGACAGCAGCACGCGGCCGGTCGCCACGCTTTGCAGCTCGAGCGCAATGTCGCCGGTGCGCGGCCCGGGCAGGACATCGAACACGAAGTTGGCGGCGTCGGTAAGTGGATCCGGCGGGCTATCGGCATCACGGCCGATGAAATTGATGGTATCGAAGCCGCTAAGGCCGGCGCGCAGCGATGCGGCAACGCGGCGAGCCGCGTCGCTGTCGGCCTTGATGGCGATGTAAACCTGGGGAAGGGTTTCAACCGGAGGCGCCGCTATGCTGCCGGTCGCAACCGCGGTCTCGACCGCCGTGTCGCCGCCGGTCAGCAATACCACGCTGCCCTGGCGGAGGATCAGCACGCCCAGCATGAGGATGACCAGCGCGATCGCCAGCCAGAAGAACTGCAAATGGCGCTGCAGCGAAGGTGCGGCGGGGGTGAGGGCTGGAACGCTCAGCAATGCAGCCGGATGTGCCCGGTTGCGGGCATCTTCCGGCGATCCGGGAAGGACGGTTGTCGCCGCTTCCTCTGTTGCTGGTCCCGGCTTGGTCTCCACCTCGGGCGGCAAGCGAATGACGTTGAGTTCGTAGGATGGAACATAGCCGCCGCGCGGAATGGCGATGCGGACCGGTTCGGCAACACCCTCATTGGCAAAGTACTGCTGCAGAAGCTCGCGCAGCCTGCCGGCCTGCACCCGCACCACCGCATCGGTCGACGGATCGAAATCGCCGTCCTTGCCGAAAACGTCCATCGCGATGGAGAAGCCCTTGAGCCTGTCGGCTTCGCCTGCCTGCTCGCGCTCGACCAGGTAACGGAGCAGCTTGCGCGCACGCTCGGATCGCCCGAACGTTTCGCTGGCAAGCAATCGCTCCAACGTTTCGCGCACTGCGGGGGCGGCAGGCGTGGTATGCTGCAAGTGTCGATCCCTTCGAATCCGGCACAGGTTGAGGTACGATCATATAGCGCTGGCGCTGCCATACAAGCATGTGCTTATGGTGCGATAGCGTACCCACCGGATAAATTTCCGGTGGGCTGATGGCGCGAGCCTGGCAGTTTCGGCTAGCCGCGCTTTTGGCCGACGATGCGGTTGGCGGCCGAAACCACGGCTTCGAGCGAGGCGGCGACGATGTTGGTGTTGATGCCGGCGCCGAACAGCTTGCCGCCCGGATGTTCCATCTCGACATAGGAAATGGCCGAGGCATTCGAGCCGCGCTGCATGGAATGCTCGGAATAATCGAGCACCGACATCGGCACCCCGACATGGCGCGACAGCGCATCGACGAAGCCGTCGATCGGGCCGGTGCCGGTGCCGGTAATGGTCACCTCCTTGCCCCTGTCGAGGATCACCGCTTCAACCACGCGCCGGCCCTTGACCTCGGTGTCGGGATAGGTGTGGTGGTCGAGGAACTTCAGCCGCGCGCCGGGCTGGTCGACATAGGTGTCGAGAAAGCCCTCGTAGATGCGCTTGACCGGCACCTCCTTGCCTTCGGCGTCGGTGATCGCCTGGATAGCCTGGCTGAACTCGATCTGCAGGTTGCGCGGCAGGTTGAGGCCGTAATCCGCATGCAGCACATAGGCGATGCCGCCCTTGCCGGACTGCGAGTTGATGCGGATGATGGCTTCGTAGCTGCGGCCGACATCGGCCGGGTCGATCGGCAGATAGGGCACCTCCCAGTGCGGCGTGTTGGCCTTGCGCAGCGCCTTCATGCCCTTGTTGATGGCGTCCTGGTGCGAGCCGGAAAAGGCGGTGTAGACGAGCTCGCCGACATAAGGGTGGCGCTCGGGGATCTTCAGCTGGTTGGAGTATTCGTAGACGTCCTTCATGCGGTTGATGTCAGAGCAGTCGAGCCCGGGATCGACGCCTTGCGTGTACATGTTGAGCGCCAGCGTGACGATGTCGACATTGCCGGTGCGCTCGCCATTGCCGAACAGCGTGCCTTCGACGCGGTCGGCACCCGCCATCAGGCCGAGTTCGGTGGTGGCAATGCCGGTGCCGCGGTCATTGTGCGGATGCAGCGAGATCAGCAGGTTCTCGCGATTGTCGAGGTTGCGGCACATCCATTCGATGCGGTCGGCATAGATGTTGGGCGTCGACATCTCGACCGTGGAGGGCAGATTGATGATCAGCTTGTTTTCCGCCGTCGGCTTGACGATCTCGGTGACCGCGTTGCAGATCTCCAGCGCCACTTCGAGCTCGGTGCCGGTAAAGCTCTCCGGCGAATATTCGAAACGGTAGCCGCCGCCGGCCTTCGCCGCCATGTCGGTGATCATCTTGGCCGCATCGGTGGCGATGCGCTTGATGCCGGCGACGTCCTTCTCGAAGACGACGCGGCGCTGCAGTTCGCTGGTCGAGTTGTAGAAATGGACGATCGGGTTGGTGGCACCCTTCAGCGCCTCGAAAGTGCGGGTGATCAGTTCCGGCCGGCACTGCACCAGCACCTGCAGCGAGACGTCGGCGGGCACGTTGCCTTGTTCGATGCACCAGCGGGCGAAATCGAAGTCGGTCTGCGAGGCCGAGGGGAAGCCGATCTCGATCTCCTTGAAACCCATGTCGAGCAGCAGGGCGAACATGCGCGCCTTGCGTTCCTGCCCCATCGGATCGATCAGCGCCTGGTTGCCGTCGCGCAGGTCGACCGAGCACCAGATCGGCGCCTTGTCGATCACTTTCGAAGGCCATGTGCGATCGGCAAGGCCGACGGTCGGATAGGGCTGGTATTTGCGGGGGGCGTCCGGCATGCCTTTTACCGCAGACTTGGTGATTTCCTCTACATTCAGACGGATATCTTCTCGTGCGTTCATCGTCTTTTCTCCCGGCGGCTCGCGGATCCAGCTTCAGGCGGATGGGTGGCGAGCGGCGCCTTTACCAGAATTTCGATCGCTTGATGTGACGTGCCAATTTGTGACTGGCCAAGGAGCGTGCGCGTGAGCGGCAATTCGACCGCCGGGCGCTCCTTCAGCGAACCCGGCGATCGCCGATAAGGCCGAGAAGCAGCAGGGTGGAGGCGAGCGCGCGAACGGTCTGGCCGGCCATGCCGGTCGGACGGGACGCAAAAGAGGTGGCGCGCGGGCTCATGCGGTTTTCATACAGGAGCGGGCAAAGCGAGGCAAGTGGGAGCAAGCACCGTCGGCGAAGCTGCCGGAGGAGGTGCTGTCCCTGGGACTCTCGAGACCTGGGTTCCTCGCCCACCGAAGCGGGGGAGAGGTGGCCGCCCACGGGTCTTGCCTTCGGCAAGCCCGAGGACAGGCTCCGCGGCCGGAGAGGGGGCCTTCGTAGAGCGCGGTTCCCCCTCTCCGTCTCGGCTCCGCCGAGCCACCTCTCCCCACTTTCGTGGGGCGAGGAACCCACTGGAATGGAGCCGCGATTCAACACTGAAGGCAGGCCAACTTTGTTCTTGCTTTGTGCCGGCAGCTATGCTACTAATTCGGCTATGGTGCTGATTGGCGCCAATGACCCGCCTCCCGAGGCGGGTTTTTTGTGTGTGCCGAGCATGATCGACAGCTTGGAGGTGCAAGTCCTCTATCCAGCCGACATGGCCTTCACGCTGAACGGCGACCGCATCTCCAGCCTGGTGATCAGCTGAAGTTGAGGGTCATTTAGACCACCCTCGCCGACACGGTGCTTGTTGCTCGCGTTGGATCCTTTGGCTTGATGCAAAACATGACTCTGTTTATCATCTTTTAGTAGAAACGTCGGGCCGGTTGTGGCATGCCGCGATGGCGAGGGCGCCGGCGTCTATGGCGATCTCGGGTTCAACGGCATCGGAAAGGCTGCAGCGATGGAGCAATTGAGCGCGCAAACCCAGATCAGCGGTGCCGCCATCCGGTCGGTGATGGACAGGCTGCGCGCCGAGCACGGCGAGTTCGAGATCGACACCGGCCTTGCCGATCAATGGGAATTTCGCACGCATTACGGCTCGTTGAAGGCCACGCTCGGTGATGAAAGCGTGCTGATCCGGGTCGCGGCCGAAGACGAGACCTGCCTGTCCTACATGAAGATGGCGGTCGCCGGCCATTTTTCGGAACATCTCGGCACGACCAGGGGAATTGCCTGGCAGGGCGATGGCAGCCATGCCGGCACGCCGGTCTTCTTCCGCGAGATCACGGTGGTGTCGTCGACGCGGATTTCTCCGCATATGCAGCGTGTCCGCTTCACCGGCAACGATCTCGGGCGCTTTGGCCGTGGCGGCTTGCATGTGCGGCTGCTGCTGCCGCCGCGCGGCAGGCCGCCGGTGTGGCCGGCGATGGGCGCCGACGGCCTGATGGTCTGGCCGTCGGGCGAGGACGCTCTCGTGGTGCGCGTCTACACGATCCGGGCACTGGGCGCCGCAAGCGGCTGGCTGGATGTCGATTTCGTCCTCCACCCGGGCATGGATACGCCCGCCGCAGCTTTCGCGGAAAAGGCGCTTGCCGGCGAGGTCATCGGCATGATCGGACCGGGTGGCGGCGGCGTGCCCGAGGCAGAAAACCTGCTTCTGCTCGGAGACGACACCGCGCTTCCGGCGATTGGCAGGATCCTGGAGCAGCTTTCGCCGTCAAGCCGCGCCGAAGCGTTCATCGAGGTCGATGGCCCCGAGGACCGGATCCCGCTGGCCGCGGGCGAGACCGTCGCCGTCACCTGGCTCTATCGGCATGGGCGCGAGGCCGGCACCGCCAGCCTGCTGCCAGCGGTCCTGCAGCAGCGGAGCCGCACCGCGCTGGCCGGCAATCTCTATGTCTGGGCCGGATGCGAGTTCGGCGATTTTCGCGAGATCCGCAGGATCGTCCGCAAGGAATGGGGCGTGCCGCGCGACCGGCATCTGGTCACCGCCTATTGGCGCCGCGGGACGCAAGGCGATAAAGGGGCGGACGGCAGCGAAGAATAGCGCACAACGGATGCTCTGCGGTCAGCGGCGGTCGGATACCACGACGATCGCCGGGGCCGCCAGCAGCGCGACGAGGCCGGCGCCGGCGAAGAACGCGCCATAGCCGAAATACTGCGCGGCGTAGCCGGCCGCGATCCCGCCGGCCATGCTCACCAATGCGTCCATGCACTGGAACAGCGTGAAGTCGACGCCCGCCTGTCTTGGATCGGACCAGCGCATGAACTGCGCGTAAAGGGCGACGAAGCCAAGAGCCATGAAGCCCGATGAGCTGAGCACCGCGACGACCATCAAAGCGGTGGTCGAGAAGCCGCCCGAGAGATCGAAGACCGAAAAGAAGAACAGCGATCCGGCCTGCAGGACAAGCGCCAGGACGAGCACGTTGCGCGGGCCGAACCATTTGACGAGAGCGCCGCCGGCGAGTGCGGCAGCCAGGCCGACGAACATGCTGCCGACGCCGTTGACAAGCCCGACCATCGAGAGGTCGAGCCCGGCGTCGATCAGAAATGGGCCGAGCATGGCCAGCGCCGCCTTCTGCGCCAGGACATAGATGGCCGACGCTGCCAGGCCGCGCCGAATTTCGGGACGCTTCAACGCGTCAAGGAGGCTGGGAACATGCTCGCGCGTCTCCTCGCGCGCGCGGCCGGCCGCGCCGAGCAGGAAGGGCAGACCGAGCGGCAGAAGCAGCAAGGCCATCGCCCAAACGGCGATGCGCCAGCCATAAGCGTCGACCAGAAGCAGAAACAGGCCGGCGCCGATGGCCGAGCCGAGATAGGCGCCGCCGACCTGCGCGGCGTTGCCCCAGCCGTGGTTTTCCCTGGCCAGGCTCTGCACGGCGAAACCATCGCAGGCAATATCGACGGTCGAAGCGGCGAAGGCGACGGCGGTCAGGCAGGCGAGGACCGGCCACCAGGCCTCCGGCCCGAGCGCGCCGACCGCCCACAGCCCGGCGATGGACACGAGCCCACCGGCGGCGACGATGGTGCCGGTGCGGTTCTTGCCGACGGGCGGAAGGCGATAGCGCTCGACGGCCGGCGACCACAGAAACTTGAGCGCCCATGGCAGCGCGATCAGCGAAACCAGGCCGATCCGATCAAGCGGCAGGCCCTGGTCGCGCATCACCGCCGGCAGGCCCGCCCAGGTGATGCCGCCGATCACGCTCTGCGAGACATAAAGCGCGCCGATCGCCAGGACGATTGCGACAGGCGACGATGTCCGGCTGGAAACGGCGATCGACATCAGAAGCGGTAGCGAAGGCTGGCGAACAGCGAGCGGCCCTCGTCGCGGTAGCAATAGCCGGCCGAGCAGATGGGCTTTTGACCGTCGAACAGGTTCTTGGCGTTGACCTGCAGCTTCACGCCCTCAAGCTTGGGGTTGCGGTAGCCGAAATCATAAGACAGCGAGGCGTCGACGAAAGCGCGCGCATCGTTCTTGAAGGTGTTGGTGTCGTCGCCATAGCTCGAGCCGGCGACGCGAACGCCGGTGCCCAGCCCGAGCCCCTCCAGCGTGCCGTTCTCGAACTGATACTGGCCCCAGAGCGACAGGATGTGATTTGGCGTTGCCGACAGTTCCTTGCCTGCGGTTCCCGTGGCGCCGCGTTCGATTTTCACGCGCAGATAGGTGTAGGAGGCGATGAGGCTGAGGCCGTTGTCGAGCGAGGCGCTGGCTTCCAGTTCGACGCCGCGCGAGTTCAGGTCGAGCTGGCGCTGCTTGTTGATGCCTTGCGAGGCGTCGAAGACGACGCCGTCCTTCTGGTCGATGTCGAACAGAGCGGCGCTAACGGCGGCATTGTAGTCGGCAAATTCGTATTTGACGCCGATTTCCTTCTGCGTGGCGATGGTCGGACGAGCGACGCGACCGATAGGGCTGCTGACGTCGTCATAGACGAAGCCGATATTGGGCGAGAACGACGTCGAATAGTTGACATAGGGCGTGATGCCCCATTCGGTCTGGTAGGACAGGCCGAGCCGGCCGGAAAAGGCACTGTCGTCCTGCTTGGACTTGGTGAAGTCGGCGGCGGTCGAGGTGGTATCGGCCCAATCGTAACGACCGCTGGCGAACAGGGTGAAATCGTTCCACTCCATCTGGTCATGCAGGTAGGCGCCGAGCTGGTTCATCTCCTGCCCGCCGGAGTAGGGGACCGGAGCGGCCTTGATGTCGTCGACGGAGACATAGGACAGGCCGCTGCCGGCGTCATAGTTCGACCAGGCGTAGTCGACGCCGGCTACCGCCGTGTGCCTGATCTGGCCGGTATCGAATTCGAACTGCGCCATGTTGTCGACGACGAAGTTCTTCATGGTCTCGGTGTAGTGGCCCCAGTAGCGCTTCAGATCCGGGCCGCTCGGATAATGACCGCTATATTCGATGTCGCTGTCGACGGCGCTGTAGCGAAGGTTCTGCCGGACCGTCAGCACGTCGTTGAAACGGTGCTCGAATTCGTAGCCGATGCGGCCCTGGGTCTGGTCGAAGTCGTTCCAGGCGGGATCGCCCTCATAGAGATTCGTCAGAGCGCCGCCCGAATTGTAGAATGCAGCCGTGCCGCCGGTGACGGATTTCGAATATTCGCCGAGGATCGTCAGCTTGGTATCCTCGTCCGGCTTGAAGGTGACGGCCGGCGCCAGATAGATCTTGTCGTCGGGATAACCGGGCAGGTCGGTATCGCTGGTGCGGCCGAGGCTGGTGAAGCGATAGAGGATGCTGCCGTCTTCAGTCACCGGGCCGGAAGCGTCGAGAGCGGCCTGGAAGCGATTGTGCTCGCCAAGCAGCATTTCGACTTCGCGAAACCGTTCTTCCTTGGGGCGCTTGGTGACGACGTTGACGATGCCGCCCGGACCGCTGATGCCGTAAAGCGAGGATGCGGGACCTTTCAGTATGGTGACGCCCTCGATGCCGTAGGGCTCCGTCTTGAACCAGGCCGAGGGGCCGTTGTACTGGCGCAGCCCGTCGCGGAACATGCCGTTGTAGAAGGCCTGGAAGCCGCGCAGGAAGAAGGCGTCGTAGCGGGTGTCGAAGCCGAAGCTGTTCGGATTGGCGCTGGCGGTATAGCCGAGCGATTCGTTCAGCGTGCGTGGCTTCTGGTCCTCGATCTGCTTTTGCGTCACAACCGAAACGGCTTGCGGAATCCTAGCGATCGGCGTGTCGGTCTTGGTGCCGATGCGGTCCTTCTTCGCGACGTAGCCGTCCTGCACGAGAATCTCGTCGCTCTCGGCATCCACCTCGATTTTGTTGAGAACGGTGACGCCTCCCTGGTCCTGAGCATGCGCCGGCCCGGACAGGCCGAGCATGGCAACGCTGCCTGGCAACGATATCCCTAGGAGCCATGTCATCGCCCGTGTCCGCATCAACTCGTCTCCATTCTTCCGTGCAACATTGCCGGAAGGCGGTCTCAAATCTGAGTATTTGAGTCAAGTTATTTTTGAGGCTTGTGCGCAGGCTGGTCCGATGTGGTTGCCCGGCAGCAAAGTGCGTCCGGTTTCAGGAAAACCGGCTAGGGATTCAAGAGCGGATGCGGCAGGCCGTTATGGCTTCAGGCTTCTCGCCACCAGCCGCGCCACGCTTGGCCCGACCAACAGCACGATCAGGAAGCGTGCCGATTGCAGCGCCATGACGAAGGAGATGTCGACATGCTGCGCGGCGGCGGCGATGATGGCGACGCTGTCCATGCCGCCGGGGCTGGTCGCCAGATAGGCGGTCAGCGGGTCGATACCGAGCAGATGGCTGATCAGGAAGGCGAGGCCGCCGCAAAACACGATCAGGGCAATGATCGAGCCGACGATCTGCGGCAGCGCGCGGGCGGCGTGGCGCAAAATGGCCCTGGTGAAATTCAGGCCGATGCTCCAGCCGATCATCGTATAGCTGAGAGCAAGCAGCCAGGGCGGTAGCTGCATCGTCACGCCGAGCCCGAGATGAATCAGGGTGCCGAAAATGAAGGTGCCGAGGAAAAACGGCGACGGCAGCCTGAAAAGCTTTCCGGCGAGGCCGCCGACCAGCGCCACAGCGAAAGTTGCGGCCAAGCCCTGCGGATCGACCGGCGGGAACCAGACGATGGCCGGCACCTCGATGCCTGAGGTGTCGACCCAAAGCTTGGCCACCAGGGCCGCCGTCATCGAGACGCAGATGACGCGCAGATACAGCATGAAGGCGACGAGGCGCTGGTCGGCGCCGAAGGCACCGGCCATCAGCACCATGGCGGTGGCGGCGCCCGGCGACGAGCCCCAGACCGCGGTGGTGCCGGGCAGGATACGCCAGCGGCTGATCAGCCAGCCGAGCAGGCTGGATGCCGCGACTGTCGCCATCACGACGCCAAGGAACAGCGGCCATTCCCTGTAGAAGACGGGAAAGATATCGGCCGAGATGGAACTGGCGACCAGGCAGCCGACGACCGCCTGGGCGGAGCCGAACAGAACCCGCGGCACGCGCACCGTGGCGCCGTTGGTGCCGGCGACGATGGCCGCCAGCATCGGCCCGATCAAGAGCGCGGCGGGCAGGGCAGCGAGTTCCAGCGCGCCGGCAAACAGCACCGAGACCACCACCAGGACCGGCCACTGCCAGGCCTTGTGAATCCGCGCCAGGTGCTCGATGGCCGGCAGGTTCGGGGAAGAATCCATATCCGGCTCTTAGACCGGTCGGGGAAAAATGCGAACCCTCTTTGCCGGAGAAAATAGCCTTGGGTGGCGATAGCACCACGCCATCCGTAGCGATCCTTCGCGCCCCCCCTCTGTCCTGCCGGACATCTCCCCCACGAGGGCAGGGCAATCGCATTTGGATTCTTACGAAGATGGACCCCACCCTAACCCTCCCCACAAGGGGGAGGGAACGCTGCCGCGCACCCTTGCTTCTCCTTTTGGCGCCGAAAGGCAGGCAATTTGCCGAGGTCAGCGCCAACGGAAGTCTCCCTCCCCCTTGTGGGGAGGGGTTAGGGGTGGGGGTACATCGTAGAGCGAAAGCCTCGGCTTTCCATCTGCGATAGCCCTGCCCACGAGGGGGAGATCGGCTGTTCCAGCGCCACGCTCATTCCTGTGACGTTTGGTGATTGGCGAAAGCCAAGATGACGGCCAATCTCCCCCCTCGTAGGGGAGATGTCCGGCAGGCCAGAGGGGGGCGCTGTCTCGCCGGCCTATCGCGCCTCGGCCTTAGCCAGCCTTCACTCCAGCCAGCCCGAAACCACCGACAGGATGCGTTTCCACCTGGAATTCAAACCCGGCAATGATCGGCCGTGCCTTGGCGATCGCCGCCTGGACTTCGGGCAGCTGCAGCGAAGCCTTGTGGCTTTCGGCGTCGGTCCACACTTCGGTCACCCAGATCGCGTCGGCATCGGCCGGGTCGGTGGCGATGATGTAGTTCAGGCAGCCGGGCATGGCGCCGGTGCTGGCGAGCAGGATGTCCATCATTGCGTCGCGCTGGCCGCGCGTCGCCCGCATCTTGCCGATCAGTCCGTACATTCGCTTTGCTCCGTTGAGATTACGCGACCAGGAGTATGCAATTCGCCGTCTACGGCATCAACTGGCCGCCATTCACCTCGATCACCTGGCCGGTGATGTAGCCGCTCAACAGATCGGAGGAGAGGAACAGATAGGCGCCGACGCAGTCCTCGGCGGTGCCGGCGCGGCCCTGCGGGATGGTGGCGATCATCCCCTTCATCTGGTCGTCGGTCGAGTAGCGCTCGTGGAAAGGTGTGGCGATCGTGCCGGGTGCCACCGCGTTGACGCGGATGTTGAAACCGATCAGCTCCTTGGCCATGCCGCGCGTGACGTTGGAGACGAAGGCTTTGGCCGAGCCGTAAAGGCCGGCGCCGCCACCGGCGCCGTTGCGCGCGGCGATCGAGGAGGTGTTGACGATGAAGCCGCCCTGCCGCTTCAGCCATGGGATCGCCTTGCGCGAAGCTGTCAGCACCGAGCGGGCGTTGAGGTCCATCACCGCGTCGTAATGCGCCTCGGTCTGCTCGGCATAGGGCACGCGGCCGAGCATGCCGCCGGCATTGTTGACGAGGCCGTCGAGCCGGCCGAATTGTTGCGCACTGTCCTCGACGACGCGCTCGACATCGGCGGGGATCGAGAAATCGCCCTGAACTGGGAATACCTCGCCGCCGCCGTTGCGAATGGTCGCGGCCAGGTTTTCGGCAGCCACCCGGCTCGAATTGTAGTGCAGCGCGACGCGGCATTTCTGCGCGGCGTAGGCAAGTGCAAGCGCCGCGCCGATGCCGGTCGAGGCGCCGGTGACCAGCACCGCCTTTCCTGCGAGGTCGGGGATGACCAGAGTGGGGCTGACAAGGGTGGTGGTCGTGGTGGCTGGCACGTCTATTCCTCCGGGGACTCTGCCTGCTCTTCGTAGGCCCTCGCAGTCCTCGCGTTCAAGTCCGTAAAAGCCTATGGCCGCAGATAGGCGTAGCCTTGGCGCTGCAATTCGGCGAGCTTGACGACGCCGCCTCTGTCGGCGGCGTGGAAGCCGTCGAGCAGGTCGGCCAGGCCGATATCCATGCCGTGCATGGTGTTGGCGCAAGCGTGCGGGCTGAGCCCGTCCTGGACAAGGCCGGCGAAACGCCCGGAAATGGCGGCGGATATGCCCTTCGACTTGAAGGCAGCAAGTGCTGGGCCGTGCACGACAAGCGCGATGTCGACCTTGCCGTCGGTGCCTTCGAAGTGGTTCTTGATGTTGCCGAGCACGAAATTGACCTTGTTGAGATCGCTGAGGTGATAGGCGACCTTTTGCCTTTCCTCTTCTACGGCCTTGACTTCAATGGCTGCGGCCTTGATGGGGCGCAGCCCGAAAAGCCCGGCGGCCCCGGCAAGACCGACGCGGAAAATATCGCGGCGTCGCATGGCTTCATCTCCTATTTGCCGGCCCGCGCAAATTGCGTGGCCTCGGCCCCGATCCTAGCATAAATTGACGCCACGTCTTGTCGGGGCAACGGAGGGGTAGCATGACGTCGAGGACCATAATGGGGACCATTGTGGGCGCCCGACTTGGGGTTGCCTTGCTTGCCGCCGTCGCGGGCACTGCTTTCGCCGACGACACGCTCAGACTCACCGAGCTCAGCCCGGACGGCAAGGACGCCTGCTTCGGCCGCGTCTACGACCCCGCGCATCTCAAGTCGCATCCGCACCAGAAGGTGACGCGCATCTTCTTCTATTATGGCCGCGATCCGGTCAGCCGGCCGAACGAGGAGCCAAGCACCGGCGTCGATTCCTCCTACAATGGCTTCATGGCGACGACGGTGCGCGGCGCAAAGGCGCCGGAATGGCTCGGCGGCTGGTGCAGTCATGAGTCGGAGGACGGCAAGACCGGCCCGATCCATTGCGGCATGGACTGCGATCGCACCATGGCTTCGCTGAAGGTCGACGACAAAGGCCGGCTGATCGTCTCGGACGTGCAGCCCGACCTCTATCTAGACGCGGGATCGGAAGACGAGCTCGGCAAGGCGGAGTACGAACGGCAGGCGTTGGGCAAGGACGACAACGGCTTCAGGCTCGACCCGATGCCGGCCGCGACCTGCAAGGCGGAGTTCGCGCGCATCGACCCGATCGATCCGGCACTTGGCCCGCCATTGCGCGAGCGGCTGAAGCCGGACCAGGCCTTCTGCTACGGTCGTGACTACGATGCCGCGCATCTCGGCTCGCATCCCGATCAGCTGACGCAGACGATCCGGGTTTATCGCGGACCGGTCGAGCTGGCGTCTTTCGCCGGAGCTCGCGATCCGGCCAATTGGCCAAGCGGCGCCGATATCGCCGTTTCGGTTACCACGCGGCAGAAATCGGCCAAGGTCACGCAGGTCTATAACTGCCAGGGCGAGGGCGACCAATGGCGCTGCGCGGCGAGCGCGAAGACGGGTGGTGCCTCCTGCGATATCGCGCAAAAGGAGGTCTTCCTTCGCCGCGGCGCCAACGGCACGATGATGCTGGCCAACCCGAACAGCGGCCTGCCGATCGTCGATTTGTGCTCGGCGGAGGACGACACCAGCTCCGACGACAAGGTCTACCGGCTGGAGCCGATGCCGCAGGCCGCGTGCGGGCCGTGAAATTTGGTCGGCCATCTTGTCATCCATGGGGACGGTATATATCTTTGCCGTATATCTTTTTAGGAGCTGAGCGCGATGGAAAAGGCAAAGGTGTTCTGGTCAGGTCGCTCGCAGGCGGTTCGCCTGCCAAAGGAATTCCGCTTCGAAACCGATGAGGTTTCGATTCGCCGCCATGGCCAAGGTGTCATTCTCGAACCGCTTGCGCAGGACTGGGCTTGGCTCGACAAGGTGATCGGTCCGCTCGATGACGATTTCGCCGAGGCAGCGCTGGAACGTCCGGCTGAGCAGCATCGACCGGCTTTGGACGAGACCTTCAAGTGATCTATCTGCTCGACACCAATGCCGTCATTGCCGTTATGAAAGGCGATGCGGACCTGCTGGCGCGGCTCACGTCCCACGGCCCGCAGGATTTCGCAATGTCGGCGATTGTAGTGCACGAGCTCTACTATGGTGCTCAAAAGAGTCAGCGAAAGACCGACAATCTGTCGCGCATCGAAGCACTCCAGTTCCCGGTTCTCGAATTCGATCGGGAAGATGCAAGGCATGCCGGCGAGATTCGGGCAGTGCTTGCGACGTCGGGAACCCCGATTGGCCCCTATGATGCGTTGATTGGCGCGCAGGCGCGTGCCCGAAATCTCACGCTGATCACCCGCAATGTACGGGAATTCGAACGGATCAACGATCTCGCAATCGAAACGTGGTGAATTGCTTCACGCGAAGGGCACGGCCGTCGTGCCCTTGGGCAGTTTCGCCTCGTCGTCGGGCTCGACATGGATGATGACGCGGACGGAAGGAATCTCGGCCTGCAGCGCGTCCTCGATACGGTCGCAGATGACGTGGCTGGCCCCGACCGACATGTCGGCGTCGACGACCAGATGGAACTCGATGAAGGTGGCGCGGCCGGCGATTCGCGTCTTCAGATCGTGGACCTCGAGCGCACCCTTGCAATTGGCCGAGATGATGTCGCGGATGCGGATATGTTCCTGAGTGTCGACGGCGCGGTCCATCAGGCCGTTCATCGACGAGCCGATGACGTGCCAGCCCTGCCACAGGATGTTCAGCGCCACGATCACGGCAAGAGCCGGATCGAGAACCTGCCAGCCGGTCAGCACGGCGCCGACCAGGCCGATGAACACACCGACCGAGGTCGCCACGTCGGTCATGATGTGCCTGCCGTCGGCGACCAGCGCTGGTGATTTTTCGACCCGGCCGGTGCGGATCAGCGTCGAGGCCCAGACGGCATTGATGACCGTTGCGACGCCGTTGACGGCGAGGCCGGTCCATGGCTGCTCAAGCGGGGCGGGATGCTGCCAGGACCACCAGACCTCGTTGAGGATCAGCAATGCGGCAAGCACGATCAGCACGCCTTCCAGGACGGCCGAGAAATACTCGGCCTTGTGGTGGCCGAACGGATGGTCCTGGTCGGCCGGCTTGTAGCTGACCCGGATCGCCCAATAGGCGGCCGCCGAGGCAATGACGTTGACGATCGATTCCAGTGCGTCCGAATAAAGCGCAACCGAACCGGTGACGTACCAGGCCACCAGCTTCAGGCCGAGCACGACGCAGGCGACGACGATCGACCAGAAGGCGAGGCTGGCGACCTTCTGCCTGGCGGCGGCTTTGCTATCCACCGCGGTCACTGGGGAAGAAATCCCAACACTGAGCCCTCGAATTAAGCGGCCTTTTCCTTGGCCTTGCGCGGCAGGTGCGCGACGATGTTCTCGATGATGCGCATGCCGGCGTTGTGGCCAAGCGTCATGATCGATTCCGGGTGGAACTGCACCGCGGCGATTGGCTCCTTGCGGTGCTCGAAGGCCATGATGATGCCGTCTTCGGTCTCGGCGGTGACGACAAAACCATCGGGCAGCCGCACCGGATCGGCAAAGATCGAATGGTAACGGCCGACCGTCACCTCCTTGGGCAGGCCGGAGAAGATGATGCCCGGCTTCGACACGCGGATGCGCGACGGCTTACCATGCATCGGGATATGCAACTGCCGCAGCTCGCCGCCATAGGCCTCGGCCAGCGCCTGCAGCCCGAGGCAGACGCCGAAGATCGGCAGGTCGCGCGCACGAGCTCGCTTGATGGTAGCGGCGCAGTCGAAGTCCTTCGGCGTGCCGGGGCCGGGCGACAGCACGACCAGGTTTGGCTTCAGCCGGTCGAAGACCTCGTCCGGCACCGGCGTGCGCACCGTCGAGACATTGGCGCCGGTCTGGCGGAAATAGTTGGCGAGCGTATGGACGAAGCTGTCCTCGTGGTCGACCAGGAGGATGTTGACGCCGTCGCCGACACGCGCCGTGCTGCGTTCGGTGCTGGCGGCATTGCCTGATTTGGCGTCGCGGATGGCGGAGAGCATGGCGGATGCCTTCAGTTCGGTTTCGGCTTCTTCTTCCTCGGGAATGCTGTCGAAGAGCAGCGTGGCGCCGGCGCGGACCTCGGCAATGCCGTCCTTGATGCGAATGGTGCGAAGCGTCAGGCCGGTGTTCATGTCACCGTTGAAATTGACCATGCCGATCGCCCCGCCGTACCAGGCGCGCGGGCTCTTCTCGTTCTGCTCGATGAAGCGCATGGCCCATAATTTCGGCGCGCCGGTGACGGTGACTGCCCAGGCATGCGACAGGAAGGCGTCGAAAGCATCCATGCCTTCGCGCAGCCGTCCCTCAATGTGGTCGACAGTGTGGATCAGGCGCGAATACATCTCGATCTGGCGGCGGCCGATGACGCGCACCGAGCCCGGCTCGCAGACCCTCGACTTGTCGTTGCGGTCGACATCCGAGCACATGGTGAGTTCGGACTCGTCCTTCTTGGAATTGAGCAGCTTCAGGATCTGCTCGCTATCGGAAATGGCGTCGTCGCCGCGCTTGATGGTGCCGGAGATCGGGCAGGTCTCGACGCGGCGGCCGTTGACGCGCACGAACATTTCCGGCGAAGCGCCGATCAGATATTCGCCCTCGCCGAGATTGATGAAGAAGGAATAGGGCGAGGGGTTGATGCTCTTCAGCTTGCGCGAAATCTCGGAAGGCTGGGTTTCGCAGCGCTCGTAGAACATCTGCCCCGGCACAACTTCGAAGAGATCGCCGCGTTCAAAGCTCTTCATCGCCTTGCGCACCAGCTTGGCATATTCGCCGGGCTCGTGGTCGCCGCGCGGCGGGATGCGGTCGGCGGTCCTGAACGGCTCGACGATTTCGTCGCGCGGCAGGCCTTCGGTCGAGAAGCCGTCGCCGGAGTAGTCGTAGCGATCGGTCCAGGCCTTGGTCGAATAGTGGTCGACGACGAGAATCTCGTCGGGCAGGAACAGCACGAGGTCGCGCTGGCTCTGCTTGCGCTCGAGCTTGTAGTCGACCGGATCGAACTGGAAGGCGAGGTCGTAGCCGAAGGCGCCATAGAGGCCGAGATTGGCGTCCTCCTCGGTCTTGAACAAAGCGGTGATGGCGCGCAGCACGGTGAAGACCGAAGGGACGCGGCTGCGTTCCTCTTCGGTGAAGACACGGCCGGGCTTGGCGATGTCGAGGCGGATGAGTTTCTGCGACGTCTCGGCGATCGTTACGTCGTCAAGACCGGCAAGCGCCTTGCCGATCACCGGCAAAAGCACCTGGCCACGGCTGTTCAAGGCATCGATGCGCATGGCGCGGCCGTGTGCCGAGATCACCAGCGGCGGATCGATGATGGCGGTGTCCCAGCGCGTATAGCGGCCGGGATATTCGTAATTCGAGGAAAACACCGCGCCGCGGCGCGAGTTCAGGCCATCGACATAGTTGTCGATCGCCCCCTCATACGGCCGATCATGGCGCTGGCGGGTGATCGCCACGCCACCCGCCGTGACGAAGCGCTCGGCTCCATTCTCCAGAACTTTCGTCGTCATTGCCGTCTCCATCAGCGTCTTTGGGGCAACGGACCCGGGAATGGCTTGAAAAACAAATGGCCGCCCGGACATTCCGCTGCGGCCACCCTCTATTTTCACGCGAACGCGTTCGAACAGGCCGCTGTCAGCGAGCCCACCACCAAATGGTCTTGATCGAACGCATATTCATGGCGATTCCCATAGCGGCGATTGGACGGCCGCGCAACTGGATTCAATGAAGGCCTCAGTCCTCCAGCGTCCCCGACCTTGCATCGGCGCTCTTCCTGTCGCCGACCAGCTTCAAGAGGTCTTCGCCGGCACGGATGATGCGCCGGGAACGCCGTGTCAGGATAATGCCCGCCTGCGGCGCCAATACTTCCGTGCGGCCATTGGGCTCACCGGGCGCATGGACGATGGTGGCAAGCCGCGCGCCCTTGGCTACCCGGTCGCCCGGCTTCACGTCATAAAGGATCGCGCCCGAGCGGGGCGCCGGCATCATATCGATGTTTTCGAGCGGCGCGACAATACCGGTAAAAGGACTGGGCCCGGCAAAGCCGCCGGGCGGTGACAGCGCCCGATCCAGGATGACGCCGCGCGCCACCAGCAGCCGGTAGAGCCCTTCGGCATCGGCGCCGGCCAGAGCGCCGTCGACGTCGAGTATGCCGCGATATTCAACCGTGGTGGCGACGCGCCGGTCGAAGCGCGCGACGTCGGCGGGGACATTCTGATACGGCATGATCGAGGCGCCCTCGAAGGTGCCGTCGGGGTCTTCGTCCCATAGCATCACCGCATCGACGCCCATCGCCGCCGCACAATCCGCCATGGCTGGCCACAGGCTGGTGTGGACGTAGAGATAGGCAAGGCCCTCGTCATCGCAGTGCAGGTCGAGCACGATGTCGCGGCCGATGGAGAGTTGCAGCAGCCGCGTCTTCAGTCGCTGGTCGACCGTGCCATGCGCAGGCAAGAGCGCGATGTCGGGTGCGGCGAGCAGCGGAAAGGCGCGGTTGAAATTGGTGCGCGTGCCCAGATGGAAGCGGCCCTGGTGCTCGCCGTAAAGATATTGCGCGCGGCCGATCGGATTGGCCCAGGGCACGATGGTGATATTGCCCCTGACGCGGCCTTCGGCTTCCGCCTTCGCCAGCATAGGCACCAGCGCGTCGATGGCGACGACGCCCGGCAATTCGCCGGCATGAAGCGCCGCCTGCAGATAGGCGGAAGGCGCGGTACTGTCCGACCCGGCGAAGCGGAAGACGGGAAATTCGTAGGAAACGCCTTCGCTGTCGCCGGCGATGCGTTCGATGGATTTCTGCATGCTGTCCTCCGTGAAGAGTTCGGAAGGCATGCCCGTCGCCGGCGCGCTTGTCGATTGGTCCAGCCAGCGGCGCTATGGGCGCAATGAGCCTGCTCGGCAGGATGCGCGAGGGTCGCGAGATACGTCCGGCTTACACCAGCGGCTTCAATTCCCCGGCGATGGTCGGCAGCAGCTCCGAGACGTTCGGATGGATGTGCATGGCGCGCGCCAGCGTGCTGACCGGTGCCTTGGCGTACATCAGGTCGAGCACGCAGTGCACCGCCTCGTCGCCGCCCGGGCCGAGCACCGCGCAGCCGAGGATTTCCTGGCTGTCGGCATCGACCAGGATCTTCATGAAGCCTTGGGTCTCGCCTTTCTCGACGGCGCGGCCGACACGGGTCATCGGCCGCTGGCCGACCAGGGCGCGGCGGCCGGACTTTCGTACCGCGGTTTCGGTCATGCCGCAGCGGCCGAGCGGCGGGTCGATATAGAGCGCATAGGCCTCGATGCGGTCGCTGACCTTGCGCGGATCGTTGTCGAGCAGGTTGGCGGCGACGATCTCGTAGTCGTTGTAGGAGGTGTGGGTGAAGGCGCCCTTGCCGTTGCAGTCGCCCATCGCCCAGATGCCGAGAACGCTGGTGCGGAGCTGGTCGTCGACGACGATGAAGCCATTTTTGTCGAGCTCGACGCCGGCTTTGTCGAGGCCGAGATCGTCGGTGTTGGGTGTCCTGCCCAGCGCCAGCAGCACATGCGAGCCGACCGCAGCCGCCTTGCCGGCCGAAAAGGTCACGGCAATTTCGTTGCCATGTTTGACAAAGCGTATGTCGTCGGCGCCGAGATGGACGGTGATGGCTTCGTTTTCGAGGATGGACAGAATGGCGTCCGAGACGTCCTCGTCCTCGCGGCCGATCAGCCGCGGGCTCTTTTCGATCACCGTGACCTCTGAACCGAAACGGCGGAACATCTGCGCGAATTCGAGCGAGACGTAGCTGCCGCCAACGACGATGAGATGGCGCGGCAGCTCGTCCAGATCCATCATCGACGAATTAGTCAAATACGAAATATCGTGGACGCCGGGCAGGTCCGGCACCGAAGCGCGGCCGCCGGTGTTGAGGAATATCTTTTCGGCGCTCAGCAGGTCGTTGCCGACGCGCACCGTGTTGGCGGATTCAAAACGCGCATGGCCGCGATAAAGCGTGCATTTATCCATGCTGGCGATCCAGCTTTCGAGATTGCCGCGGGCATCGTTCGATACCTTGTCCTTGCGCGCCTTAATCGCGTGATAGTCGACGCCGACCGGACCGGAGAGCGTTACGCCGTAATCGGCGGCGCGGCGGGCGAGGTGCGCGGCGTAGGCACTCGCCACCATCGCCTTGGTCGGCATGCAGCCGGTGTTGACGCAGGTGCCGCCGACCAGCTTTCGCTCGATCAATGCCACGCTCATGCCGGCCGCGGTCAGCCGGCCGGCAAGCGGCGGCCCGGCCTGGCCGGCGCCGATGATGATGGCGTCGAATGTCTTTGCCGTCATGCCACCGCCGCCACGATCAACAGGCCGCCGACGATCGCCACCGCGTCCTCGATGAAGGCGGCGGGCGGATCCTTGCCGAAGGCAGCGGCCAGGCGTTTACGGGCCTCGGCGCCGCCCCCCGGGCCCCTACCCGCGCCGCAGGGGCCCGCGGAGCGGCCGCCCCGTGGGGCGCCCCTGGTGGCGCCGCTAACCCCCCCGGGGAAAACCGCCCAA
>NZ_JAMYQT010000043.1:0-42943 GCF_040320985.1 Mesorhizobium sp. M0571 | reverse complement strand
ACAGCTCCTCCTGCATCACACTTTGCTCGCCCATCATCGACTCAATCTCCTCTTACGACGAAGATTGAATCAGTGCTTCAGGACTGCTGCAACCCGGACTTTTCAACACAATCCACCCATTGCTGCCGCTTGGTCGGCTGAACGCTTCGGCAGATCTTAGGCCCAGAGCGGACGTTAACCCGGCGCAAGATTTGGCGACGAGGGCGGCCGCGTCATCTACAGCTTCTGCCCGGATTGCGGCACCACCGTCCATTACCGGATCGACACCGATGTGGGTTGAGATCAGCGCCGAGCCTCTGGCGACGTTCGGCTGACGACGCCGGCCGCGGCCGCTCTAGAACCATGATCCCGAAAAGTGGAAACCGGTTTGCGGATAAGATCGCGGTCAAACAGCAAGATAGAGCCCCATTTCCATTCAATCGAAATGGAACAGGGGCGCAGCTGAGGCTTCGGCGCCACGCTCCGTCAGCCTCCCGACCCGGCCAGATCCGCCGGAAAGCGCACCTACGGGCTAATCCAGAGTACAGGCGCCTCAGCTGCGTGACGGGCTCGACTTGACCATTTCTTTGCGGGGATGACTTGCGAAGAACAAAGATTTGTTTGATCAAGTTGGCATGAGGCCAACAACCTATAATTGTGATCAAATTCTGCTGATGTTTGATGGGCGGCTAATCGAACGGTTGAATCAAGGAGGGCGGCGGGTGCTGGCCGGTCTCATCGTGCTGCTTGCGCTTTGTGCTCCCGCACTGACCGAGGATAGCGACGATTGCGGTGGCGCTGCTGCAGGCTTACAGCGGATCGCCGCCTGCACGCGGATCATCGAGGACAGGACGCGAAGCCCGGGCAGTCGCGCCATCGCTTACCACGGCCGGGCAATCGCCTGGACTGACAGCGG
Source organism: Mesorhizobium sp. M0571 (assembly GCF_040320985.1). Classification (NCBI taxonomy): domain Bacteria; kingdom Pseudomonadati; phylum Pseudomonadota; class Alphaproteobacteria; order Hyphomicrobiales; family Phyllobacteriaceae; genus Mesorhizobium; species Mesorhizobium sp. M0571. The sequence goes on along the minus strand of NZ_JAMYQT010000043.1, from coordinate 42,048 downwards.
TGACGATGACCGGGCTATTGCAGACTATGACAACGCCATCGCTCTCGATCCGGACGACATCGATGCCTACAACGAGCGCGGACAGATATGGCTCGACAAGGGCGAGAACGACAGCGCCATCAGTGACTTCGATCGGGCGATCGAGCTCGATCCAGGAAAAGCTGAGACCTACTACAACAGAGGCCGCGCCTGGGCTCATAAGGGCGACGACACTCGCGCCATCGCCGACTACAGCCACGCCATCGAGTTCGATCCGGCATATTTCCAAGCCTACAACAACCGCGGCTTCGTCTTCAACAGGATGGGCGAGTTCGACCGCGCCATCGCCGATTTCGACGAGACGATCAGCCTCGATCCCCAACACCCCTACGCTTACAACAACCGGGCCATTTCCTGGGGCGCAAAGGGTGATGCAGAGCGCGCCGTCGCCGACTACAGCCAGGCGATCACGCTCGATCCGACCTATGTCAACCCTTATGGAAGCAGGGGAATCTACTACTTCTACGATCGCGAACCGGCCAAGGCGCAAGCCGACCTTGCCGCGGCGGCGGAACTTGCGCCCGACAATGCCTATTTTGCGATCTGGGCGGATCTGGCTGAGCGGCGCAGTGGTGGCGCGAGCCATTTGCGGCAGGCAGCCAGCAGGCTCGACATGGCCAGATGGCCGGCGCCGCTGGTTCGCATGTTTCTTGGCGAACAGACGCCCGAAGCAGCGTTGGCCGCAGCCGACGATCCCGTCCCGGCCAAGAAACGCGGAAATCTATGCGAGGCCAATCTCTATGTCGCGGAGTTTTACCGGCTCGACGGCCGTGACGATGAAGCCTTGCGGCGGTACCGGCTTGCGGTACGCGACTGCCCCCACGACTTCATCGAATATGTCGCGGCAGGCAAGGCACTGCGCGCGCTCGGTGTGTCGCCATAGTGCGCCGCTGCGGATGATTCATTGTAGGCTCGAGCGCAACCTCGGCGCAAAGGCGACGGCAGGTTCGGTGCGTATTGTCGCTGCTGTCAATGCCGCAGGATCTTGCTGAGGAAGGCGCGGCTGCGGTCGGTCTTCGGGTTGGAGAAGAACTCCTCGGGCGTGCCGCTCTCGACGATGGCGCCGGCATCCATGAACACCACGCGCTGCGCGACCTTGCGGGCAAAGCCCATTTCGTGCGTCACCACCATCATGGTCATGCCTTCCTCGGCGACCGCGACCATGACGTCGAGCACTTCCGAGATCATCTCGGGGTCGAGCGCCGAGGTCGGCTCGTCGAACAGCATGATCTTGGGGCGCATGCCGAGGCAGCGGGCGATCGCCACGCGCTGCTGCTGGCCGCCGGACAGCTGCGCCGGATAGGCGTTCACCTTGTCGGCGAGGCCGACCTTGGCGAGCAACTCGCGCCCGGCCTTCTCGGCTTCTATGCGCGGGATCTTGCGCACATGGATCGGCGCCAGCGTGACGTTCTCGAGCGCGGTCTTGTGCGGGTAGAGGTTGAACGACTGGAAGACGAAGCCGATCTCGGTGCGCAGCCGTGTCATGTTGGTGGCGGCGTCGCCGAGGCGCTGGCCGTCGACCACCAGGTCGCCGTCGCGGATCGTCTCCAGGCCGTTGATGCAGCGGATCAAGGTGCTCTTGCCCGAGCCGCTCGGCCCGCAGACGACGACCACTTCGCGCGGCTCGACGCTGAGCGTAATTTCCTTCAGCACGTTGAGCTGGCCGAACCATTTGTTGACGCCGCGAAATTCGATCATGCCAGTGCCATTTTTGCTGGGATTCGTCACAATTGCACCTCGCCATGGGCCGCGCCCATGCGTTGCTCCAGCCGGCGGGCCAGCATGATCAGGGGGTAGCAGACGATGAAGTAACCGAGGCCGACGAGGAAGAAGACCAGCAGCCCATTGGGTACACGCTGCACCACCAGCCAGCCGACGCGGGTGAGGTCGGTCAGGCCGATGGCCGAGACGACCGAGGAATCCTTGATCAGCAGCACATATTGCCCGACCAGCGGCGGCAGCACGATGCGCATCGCCTGCGGCAGCACCACCTGGCGCATGCGCTGCCAGCGCGACAGGCCGGACGCGAGCGCCGCTTCGACCTGGCCGGTCGGCACCGAGCGGATGCCGGCGACGACGATCTCGCAGATGAAGCAGGCGGCCAGATTGGTCAGCGCGATGATGCCGGCGGTGAAGGCATCGAGCTCGATGCCGAGTTCCGGCAGGATGAAGAAGATCAGGAAGATCTGCACCAGGAACGGCGTGCCGCGGATCAGGTCGACCCAGGCGCCGATCGCGCCGCTGATCAGCCGGTTGCCGCCGGTGCGCAGGATGCCGAGGCCAAAGCCGAGCAGCGTGCCCAGCACCAGGCTGATCAGCGACAGCACCACGGTCATGCCGAGACCGCGCAAGGCGAGCGGATAGCTGCCGGCGATGCTTTGCAGCTGCTGCCAGATCATGTCCGTGCCCCCGCGAGGCCGAGCCAGCGCCCGGAGAGTGCCGCCAGACCCTTCAGCCCGTAATAGAGCAGGAGGTAGAAGGCGGCGATGGTGATGAAACCTTCCGCTGGCATGAAGCGGTCTGAGGCGAGCAGCTGGCCGGCGCGCGTCAGTTCGGCGACCGAGATCAGCGACAGCAGCGCCGAATCCTTGACCAGCACGATCGCCTGGCCGAGCAGCGGCGGGATCGTCACTTTGAACGCCTGCGGCAGGATGACGAGGCGCATGCGCTGGACATAGGTCATCCCCGAGGCGACGCCGGCCTCGACCTGGCCGCGCGGGATCGACAGGATGCCGGCGCGGATGATCTCGGCGACATAGGCGCCGCTATTCAGCGACAGCGCTAAAATGCCGACGACGAACTCGGGCAGGATGAGGCCGAGCCGCGGCAGGCCGAAATAGAGGAAATAGAGCTGTGCCAGCAAGGGCGTGGCGCGCACCGCGTCGATATAGGCCTTGGCCGGAACGCGAAACAGCCGGCCGCGCTGCAAATTCATCGCGGCGAGCACGATGCCGACGGCGAGCGCGCCGGCAAAGGAGAGCGCAGACAGCCACACGGTCGTGACGAGGCCCTGCCCGAACAACGGCAGATATTCGACGATGGTGCGGAAGCTGAAGTTTTCGAGCATTGTTGGGCGGGGTTCCTCTAGCGGACAAGCGACTTCGGGCGGTTTCGTGAACGCCGAGGCGCGCGCGAAACCGTCCGAAACTCTTTTGCTGCTTAGTGGTCTTTCTTCCAGTCGTCGGAATTGACCCAGTAATCCAGGTTCTTCTGCAGGCGGCCGTCGAGGCTGACCTGGTCGAGGAACAGGTTCATCCAGGTCAGCAGGTCCTGCTCGTCATAGCGCGTGGCGAAGGCAAGCGGCTCCTTCGACAGCATGTCCGGCATGATGGTGAAGCTGCCGGCCGGGTAGGCGGTCGACTGGCCCTTGACCGCCGAGACGTCGTTGACGCCGCAATCGGCCTGGCCGTTGTTGACGGCATCGAGCAGCAGCGGGCCGCCGCCTTTGTAGCTCTTGATGTCAGCATCGGGGAAGGCGGCCTTGGCTTCCTTCTCGCCGGTGGCGCCGAGCAGCACCGCGATCTTGGTGCCCTTGGCCTTGCAGTCCTCGGTGGACTTGAAGGCGGTACCAGCCTTGGTGAAGACGGTGCTGCCCGTGTACATGTAAGGCCTGGTGAAGGCGACCTTCATGCCACGCGCCAATGTCGGCGTCATGTCGGCGACCAGAAGATCGGCCTTGCCCGACAGCAGCGCCGGGATCAGGCCGTCCCAGTCGAAGTCGAGGAAGGTGATCTTGACGCCCATTTCCTTGGCCATCAATTCGGCGAGTTCGACCGAACTGCCGGTGCGCTCGCCGGCGGCGCCGACCAGCGAGAAGGGAGGTCCTTGCGTCTGCACGGCAACGCGCAACTCGCCGCGCTTGGTGATTTCGTCGAGCGTTCCGGCACTGGCGGCTGCTGTGAGGCCGGCGAGCGCGAGACCGGCGATGAAAAGCTTGGCAATCTTCATTTGGGCATTCCTCCTTGTTGTCGTTTGTCGTTCCACTTTGTTGTTTCACCCCGTTGGAGGTGCTTTTTGGGCGGCAGCGCCGTTGCCGGCGGCAACCACCGTTCGAAAATTTTCAATCCCAGCTCACCGTTTCGGCGACCTTGATGCCGCGCCTGGCCAGTTCGTCGAGGAAGCGGCCGTCGGGCACATGCAGCAGCGGGTTGAGCAGGCCAGGCGTGGCGATCTCGCGCCGCGCCAGCATCTGCGCCACGATGCTAGCGGGATAGCCGACGCCGAGGCTCATGCCGAACAGGCCGGTGGCGAGATCGCGTTCGATGACCAGTTCCGAGGTCACGGTCTTGCGTCGGCCGCCTTCGCTGCCGACAAAGACATTGCGCATCACGCAAAGATCCTTCTCGTCGGCGCCGTATTGCAGTTGCGGGCCAAGCAGCCGGCCGAGAAATTCGCGTGGGCTGGCACCGATGCCGGGCACCTTGTCCTCGGACAGGAAGCCGAGCTGCTTCAGCGGCGCCCAGAATGCCGACCAGCCCGGCCAGCGCAGCGAATAGCGGCCGGAGCGCTGCAGCCCCTTGGTGGCGGCGAGCATGCTGGCATAATGCGGTGCGTCGCCATTGGGGAAGGCTTCCAGCCCGCCGAGCCCCGCGACCTCGATCTCGTGGATGAAACGATTGTCGTGCTGGCGGGCGGCCGGCACATCGACCCGTTTGCCGTCCTCGACCAGCACGCTGTCGCGGTTCTGGCTCATCAGAACCATGTCGAAGTTCCAGCTCACCTTGTAGCACAGCGGCTCGACCACCGCCTTCGGCTCGGGGATGCCGCCGCAGTAGGAATCGATCGCGGTGATAGTGTCGAACTGGCTTGCGGCGCGTGCGTAGAGCACAAGGTCGATGCCGGGGTCGAGCCCGCATTCGGTCACGATCGAAACGCCGGCCTTTTCGGCTTCCGGCGCGAGATCGGCGATGGCCTTGCCGTAATTGGTGGTGACCAGCGGCGTGCGCGTCGCGATCGCCGCCTGCACCGCCTCGCGCATCAACGGCTGCGGCAACAGGTCGATGACGGCGTCGACGTCCTTCATCACATCGGCCAATGCCGGGCCGATTGCGCCCTCCGGCACGACAAGACGCACCCGGGCAAGGTCGGTCAGGCCGCCAAGCCGCGCAGCGCCGTCGGTTGCGGTATCGACGCAGACCACTTGCTCGACGCCGACGCTGGCGACGAGATCGGCGATCGCCGCCCGGCCTTGCAGGCCGAGCCCCCCGAGAACCGCGATCTTCATGCCATTTCCTTTCGCGTCTCGTCCGACCAGCAGCCTTCCGGCAGGCTGACCCATTTGTTGCAGGAGGCCATGACGACGAAGGTCTCGCTGCGCACGACCTCGCCGGGTTCGCCAGCGCCGGGGATCAACTCGCTGGTGACGCGGTAGAGATCGGCAACATCGCCGGCCACGGTTACGTCGACGATGATGTCGAAGCGCCCGGTGACGACAGCGGCCGAGTTCACAAAAGGCAGTTCTGAGATGCGCTGCGCCAACTCGCGGGCGCGGCCGCGCCCTTGCGCGTTGATGCCGACGATCGCCGAGATCAGCTCGGGACGTTCGGTCAGGTTGAGCAGCCCGACGATCTTGAGCAGGTTGCGGTCGAGCAGGTTGCGCAGCCGCATACGCACGGTCGGCACCGAGATCGCCATCTTCTCGGCGAGGCGATTGACGCCAAGCTGCGCGTCCTGCGACAGCAGCTTGACCAGTCGCCGGTCGGTCTGATCGAGGTGTTCCCGCAAACGCCCAGGCTTTCATAAATGGAAAGAAATGATGGAGTTTTCTTTCTGATGTGAAAATACCCTAGGAGGAATTTTTAACAACGGCAAGAGCCATATCATCCCTCTGTGCCCGTTCCCTGTGTGCGTTCAGGCAAGACATGATCAGTCGCTTCGGCGAAGCCGCGATCTCCCCCTTGCGCATCTCCCCCACAGGGGGAAATTGGCAGCTTCGTCGATGTCGCCACATTTTGTTCTTGCTTTGTGCCGGCAGCTATGCTACTAATTTGGGTATGGTGCTGATTCGCGCCGCTGACCCGCCCCCCGAGGCGGGTTTTTTGTTTTCCGGATACCTTTGAAGGCCGGAGCTTTTTGCGTTTTGTCCGGAGCGTCAGCGGCTGATAGTTTCGTGCGCCATACCGCGCTGGGCTCCCGGTCGCCGAGGTGGGTTTTTGTTTCATACCTTTAAAGTTTCAGTGCCTTGGCCGTCATCAACCTTTCCCCGCGCTACCGGCTGGTCTGGAAGATCGCGACGGCTGCCGCTGTCAGCGCGGCGTTACCGGATGCCACCGTTCCATCAGGGAGCTGCTTGCCGTCTTCCAACCCGACGCGTGTCGACCAGTTACGCTCCGCCGCCTTGTGCACGAACGGCCAGACCGTGGCGTCGGCGCCGTGCAGCAGGATCGCTCGCCGCATCCCAGCGCCGTCGAGCACGGCGACGACATCGTCGCAGATCGCCAGCGCCGCGTCCGGCTCCTGCTCGGAGATTTCGATCAGGATGCGCAGCACCCGTTTGCCATGGTCGAGGCTTACCAGGCGCTCGGCATCGGCGGCCGAGGCGAGCCCGGCTTCGATGCCGATGCCGCGCTGCCGCAGGCGGTCCATGACGGCGGGCGCGGCGTCTTCGCTCAGATTGACCGAGGCATAGTCGGGCAGTTCGCTCCAGCCGGCGATCGCGGCAAGCGTTCGCTGGTCGTCGTTCTCGATCCAGGCGCCTGTAGACACGCCGATCAGCGTTCCCGGGCAGGCGCGGCGAAGCGCAAGCATGGTGCGGTCCATCGCCTCCAGCGCAAGGCTTTCGCGGCCGCCGAGCCCGCGCGCATGGGCATGCAGCTCGGCAGCGCCGGCGGCGACGCAGGCGGTACCGTCACGCGCCATGGCTTCGGGATCAAGCGGCAGCTGCGGGTGATAATCGGCGCTGCGAGCGCCATTGATGCAGGTCTGGACAATCATGGGAGAGGCAGCTCGTTTACGGTTGCCATCAGTCTAGCGCTGCGAGCCTGTAATGCCCAGCGTGACGCGGCCACATTGGCAGGCGGCAACCGTTGCCCATGCGAGCCCTTTGTGGCCATTCGGCAGGAAACGGGTGGTTTGCGCGTGTCGCTTACCCATTTCTGATGACAGGCACGCAAGCCACAGGAGGCAACCCATGATCATCCATTCGACTGTTCCGGCAGCAGCGGTCCGGTCGGCCGAAACGCGCGTCGCGGCATATGATTGGCAGGCATTGGCCGAGGAGCTGAGCGGCTATGGCTGCGCGGTGATGGAGAAGCTGCTGACGCCGGACGAATGCCGGGAGATCGCCGGCCTTTACCCGCAGGAGCAACATTTCCGCAGCCATGTCCATATGGCGCGGCATGGCTTCGGCAAGGGCGAGTACCGCTATTTCCGCTATCCCTTGCCCGATTTGATCGGCGGCTTGCGAACCGCGCTCTATCCGCGCCTCGCCGCGGTCGCCAACGACTGGAACGAGCGCATGGGTATGGCGCAGCGCTACCCCGACGAACACGCCGCGTTCCTCAAGCAATGCCATGAGCAGGGCCAGACGCGGCCGACGCCGCTCCTGCTGCAATATGTTCCCGGCGACTTCAATTGCCTGCATCAGGATCTCTACGGCGATCTTGCCTTCCCGCTGCAGGTCGCGATCCTGTTATCCGAACCAGGCAAGGATTTCACCGGCGGCGAGTTCGTGCTGACCGAGCAGCGCCCGCGCATGCAGAGCCGCGCCGAGGTGGTGCCGCTGCGCCAGGGCGATGCGGTCGCCTTCGCGGTCCACAACCGTCCGGTCCAGGGCAGCAAAGGCAGCTACCGGGTCAATCTCAGGCACGGCGTCAGCCGGCTTCGCTCCGGCATGCGCCACACCGTCGGCATCATCTTCCTCGACGCCAAATAGCCGAGTCGCTCGGTCGATGCGCCGAGATCGTTACCTGGAAAAATCGCTGCGCACGATGCCGTGGCGCTGGAGCTTGTCGTAAAAAGTCTTGCGCGGAATCCCCAGCGCTTCGATCGTGCGCCTGACGTCGCCCCCGTTGCGGCCAAGCGTCTCGCGGATGATGTCGGCCTCGTAAAGCTCCAGCCGCCCCGGCAGCTTCATGGCGGTGTTCGATTGGGTCGGGGCAGGGGATGATGCCGCAAGGCCTTCCTCCAATCCAAGCACAAGCCGCTCGGCGAAATGCGCCAGTTCGCGCACGTTGCCCGGCCAGTCATGCTCCCTGAGGTGGCGATGCACCGCGGCCGGCACTGCCGGGACCGGACGGCGGAAGCGGGCGGCGGCGCGCTCGGCGAAATAGAAGAACAGCAGGGCGACGTCGTCGCGGCGCTCGCGCAGCGGCGGAATGGAAATCGTCACCACGTTGAGCCGGTAGTAGAGGTCCTCGCGAAACGTGCCGCGCTGGTGCGGATCGCCGAGATCGACCTTGGCGGCGGCGACGACGCGCAGATCCACCGGCCGCAACTCGTTGGTGCCGAGCGGGGTGACCTCGCGCATCTCCAGCACACGCAGCATCTGCACCTGTGTCGAGACCGGCATGCTTTCGATCTCGTCGAGGAACAATGTGCCGCCGCTGGCGTGCTCGATGCGGCCGATCCGCTTCTTCTGCGCGCCGGTGAAGGCGCCGGCCTCATGGCCGAACAATTCGCTCTCGATGACGGTCTCCGGCAGCGTGCCGCAATTCAGCGCGACGAAATTGCCTCTGGCGCGGCGGCTCCAGCGGTGCAAAAGGCTTGCCACCACCTCCTTGCCGGAGCCGGTCTCGCCGGTCACCAGCACGTCGACATCGGTGTCGGCGATCTGGCGCAGCGTGCGGCGCAGCCTTTCCATCGCCGGTGTCTGGCCGATCAGCGGCAGGCCGTCCTGCGCCTCTCCGGCCGCCTCGCGCAAGGCGCGGTTCTCCATGACCAGGCGGCGCTTTTCCGCTGCGCGGCGCACGCTCTGCACCAGCCGGTCGGCGGCGAAGGGCTTTGTGATGAAGTCATAGGCGCCGTCCTTGATCGCCTTGACCGCCATGGCGATGTCGCCATGCCCGGTGACGAGGATGACCGGAATGTCGGCATCCAGCCGCAGGATGCGATTGAAGAGCTGCAAGCCGTCGATCTCCGGCATGCGGATATCCGACACCACGACGCCGGCAAAACCGGCGTCGAGCCTGGCCAGCGCCTCGGCCGCCACCGCAAAGGCGGAGACCGAAAAGCCGGCAAGCTCCAGGGTCTGTGCGGTGGCCTTCAAGAGGTCGCTGTCGTCATCGATGAGGATTACCGGCGCGGCATTGTCGTTCGTCATGATGCCTTTGCCATTACGCTGCTTTTGAGAGATGGATGGTGAAGCGGGTGCCGCTGTCAGCGCTCGAAACATCGATGCGGCCGCCATAATCGGCGACGATGTCCTTCGAGATGACGAGGCCCAGGCCGAGGCCTTTTTCCTTGGAGGTGTTGAACGGCGTGAACAGCGATTTGAGGATCGCAGGCGGAATGCCGGGTCCGTTGTCGGACACGCCGACCGTCACGCCGTCCGCGGTCTCTTCGACCGATACCTGCACCCTGGCGTTGTCGCGGCCTTCCAGCGCTTCCAGCGCGTTCTGGAAGAGATTGATCAGCACCTGTTCGAGCCGGACCCGATTGCCCATGACCTTGAGGGCAGGCGGCGGCAGGTCGATGGCCAATGCGTCGAGCCGGCCGGCAAAGCGGCTTCTCAGCAGCACGACGGCGCCCTCGATGACATCGCGTAATTCGACAGGCTCGGCGGCTGTGCGGCCCTTGCGGGCAAATGCCTTCAGTTCCTCGGTGATTGAGCCGATACGTTCGGTAAGTGCTGCGATGGCGCCGAGGTTTTCCTCGGCCGGCCCGGTCTGCTTGCGGTCGAGGAAGGTGCGGGCATTGTCGGCATAGGCGCGGATAGTGGCGACCGGCTGGTTGATCTCATGAGCGACGCCGGCGGCGACCTGGCCGAGGATGGCGAGGCGGTTGGCCTGAACCAGATCCTGCTGCACGACCTGGAGTTTGGCTTCCGTGCTGCGGTGGCCGGTGATCTCGGCCTGCAGCCGGTCGCGGGCGCGGCTCAGATCCTCGGTCCTTTCGACGACGCGACGTTCGAGCTCGGTGCGCGCCGCCTGTTCGGCGGCAATCCGCATCTGCGCCGACTGCCGGCGCCACAACAGATACGCGGCCAGGCCGAGCAGCGGCACGACGACACCCAGCACCAGAAGCCGCATTTCGCGGACGGCAGCGGCAATCGGCGGTTCGGCCGGGACCAGATAGTCGAGCTGCCAAGCGGTCGAAGGGACCGGCGTGGAAAGGCGCAGATACTCCGCATCGCTGCCGCCGGGCGTTACCGCGTGGACGACCGACACATCCGAACTCAGCGCCTGCGGGTGCATGATCGGCAACGGAACAAGCGGCGCGTCGCCGAACTGCTGGCTGTCTCGGATCGCGGCTTGCTCAGGTGCAGCCAGCGGCGCGGTTGTCATGAAGCGCCAGGACGGCACGCTGGTGATCAGTACGACGCCATTCTCGTCGGTGACATAGGCCGGGCGGTTCGCCTCGCGCCAGTCGGCTTCGAGCTGGTCGAACTCCATCTTGACGACGACGACGCCGAGCGGTGCGGCTGCATTGCCGACGCGACGCGAAATGTAGAGGCCGGGACGCTTGCTGACATTGCCGAGCGCAAAATACTCGGCGGTTCCGGCCTGCATCGCGCCGGAGAAATAATCGCGAAAACGGTAGTCATTGCCGACGAAGCTGATCGGCTCGCGCCAGTTGCTGGAGGCGATCGCCAGTCCATCGGTGCCGATGACATAGAGCACCGACGCCTTGGTGCCGGAAACCAGCCCCTCAAGCTTGCGGTTCAGCACATCGATTGCCGTGGCGTTTTTCTGCGACAGCGCGTCACGCACTTGCTGGTCTGCGGACAAAAGCAGGGGCAGGGCGCGCGGGCTTTCGAGCACGGCGCGCAGCAGCGCGACCTTCAGATTGGCGTCGGTACGTCCCTGCGCCGCCAAGGTCCCGACCTCGGCTGTGCGGCCGTAGAGGCCGGCGCCGTAGAGCGCTGCCGTGACGATCAGCAGGGCGATAGCCGTAAACAGCAGCCAGGCACGGCGTGCCCGCCTGGCGAGTTGCTCGGGCATCGAAGACAAGGCACCGACGGGGCGTTGCAGCATCGCCCATTTGTGCATGAACTCGCACAAAACACAATTCGACCTATGCGGAGATTCGCACTTGTCCATGCGTCCAGCAGTGCGGACGTTCGCGAATGCTCAACAAAATCAATGATGAAGAGCTCTTCTGCGTATTTGGCACGGCTGTTGCAAACACGAATTCGGCAGTCGCGAGGCTGCTGGTGTCAAAACAACTGCCCCGGGGAGTCGAGCTTTCGATCGGGGCGCCATGGAGGACGTCATGCAGACAGCATTCGCTGCCGCCGAGCCGCGCGGCAAACTTCCCTTATACCGGCATCTTTACGTGCAGGTGCTGGCGGCGATCGCCGCCGGCGTGCTGCTCGGCCATTTCTATCCGGAAACCGGCGAGGCGATGAAGCCGTTCGGCGACGCCTTCATCAAATTGGTGAAGATGGTGATCGCGCCGGTGATCTTCCTGACGGTGGCGACCGGCATCGCCGGCGTTTCCGACCTGCAGAAGGTCGGCCGCGTCGCCGGCAAGGCGATGATCTATTTCCTGGTGTTCTCGACGCTGGCGCTTGTCGTCGGCCTGGTCGTCTCCAATGTCGTCCAGCCCGGCGCTGGCATGCATATCAATCCGGCCACGCTCGACACCACCAAGGTGGCGACCTTCGCCGAGAAGGCGCACGACACAACCATCGTCGGCTTCCTGATGAACATCATCCCCGATACCATCACCGGCGCCTTCGCGCAGGGCGACATCCTGCAGGTGCTGTTCTTCTCGGTGCTGTTCGGTGTCGCCCTGGCGCTGGTCGGCGATCGCGGCCGTCCGGTGGTCGATTTCCTGCAGGCGCTGACCGCACCGATCTTCCGCCTCGTCGCCATCCTGATGAAGGCCGCGCCGATCGGCGCTTTCGGCGCCATGGCCTTCACCATCGGCAAATACGGCATCGGCTCGATCGCCAATCTCGCCATGCTGATCGGTACATTCTACCTGACCGCGCTGCTGTTCGTGCTGGTGGTGCTTGGCGCGGTTGCCCGCTACAACGGCTTCTCGATCCTGGCGCTGATCCGCTACATCAAGGAAGAGCTGCTGCTGGTGCTCGGCACCTCGTCCTCGGAAGCGGCACTGCCGGGCCTAATGGCCAAGATGGAGCGCGCCGGCTGCAACCGCTCGGTGGTCGGCCTGGTCATCCCGACCGGCTATTCCTTCAACCTCGACGGCACCAACATCTACATGACGCTTGCCGCGCTGTTCATCGCGCAGGCGACCGACACGCCACTCACTTACAGCGATCAGATCCTGCTGCTAGCGGTCGCCATGCTGAGCTCCAAGGGTGCCGCCGGCATCACCGGCGCCGGCTTCATCACGCTGGCGGCGACGCTTTCGGTCGTACCCACGGTGCCGGTTGCCGGCATGGCGCTGATCCTCGGTGTCGACCGCTTCATGTCGGAATGCCGGGCGCTGACCAACTTCATCGGCAACGCGGTAGCGACAGTGGTGGTGGCGCGCTGGGAGGGGGAACTCGACCAGACGAAGTTTGCCGCCGCCATGGCCGGCGACTTGCCGGAGGAAGTCGACCTGTCGCGGCCAGGACTGCAGGCCGCCTGACTGTTCGGGCCACATGACTACAAGGCCCGGGAGCCGGTTCGCCGGCTCCGGGGCAAAGCACCGGCCTTCGCTGCATGCCGCCGGAAACGCAACCTGAAGTGGCTCTATTTTTGGCGCGGGGCTTGTTCCAGCCGCATTTGAAGGTCAGTATCCGCCATGCCTTCAAGGCGCCCGTCCGCTTCGATCCCGACCTGATCGCGACCGACGACGAGTCATTTCCGTCGTGCTCGGTTGCGCATCACCGTGGCCGAAACCGTCGGAGCTTTTGCTGCCGCCGACCCTGACCATGGCGGCAGCCCTCGAAGGCAATGGCGGCCTCAGTACGATGTCGCAAAGCGAAACGTGACCTGTCTCCTGGGGGAAAGCGCAAGCCTTTTCCCAGGGAACTCGTTGCGCGCCAAGAGGGGCGCTTGAAGAGGGGGCAGGCCCATGAGCGGGCCTTTGCCGAACCAAAGCAAGATGCGAGGTCAAACGCGATGCAGTCTGTCCCGAGAATTCCGGTATCCATCATTATCCCGAATTACAACTATGCGCGTTTCCTCAAACGCAGCATCGACAGCGCCCTCGAGCAGGACTACGCGGACGTCGAAGTCATCGTCGTCGACGATGCATCGCAGGACCATTCCACGATAATCATGGAATCATATCGCGACGAGATTCTCGCATGCCCGCGAGCGCAAAATGGCGGACATGCGGCGGCGTTCAACACCGGCTTTGCCGCAAGTTCGGGCAAGATCGTTCTGTTCCTCGACGCCGACGATTATCTTTACCCAACCGCCGTCTCCACCATCGTCGACACCTGGGACGAGGCAACCGCCCAGGTGCAGTCCAGACTGCACATCGTCGACGAAGGACAACACATCAAGGACGTCTTTCCGCCACTCGAACTGCCTTTCGACAGCGGCGACGTCATGCCGAAACTGCTGCACAAGGGTCGCTATCAGACGACCGTGACCAGTGGGCTGGCCTTTGACCGGGCGACGCTGGAATCGATCATGCCGATACCGGAGCCGGAGTTCCGCCAGGGCGCCGACGGCTATCTTGCAACGCTGGCGCCGCTTTACGGGCACGTCCAGTCCATCGACGAATGCGTCGGCGCTTACCGGATCCATGGTGCGAACCATTCAGTCTTCGGTGAAAAGCTCGCTGAGCGGGCACGCTGGCGGGTAACCCACGATTTCCACCGCATGCAGGCACTGTCGGACCAGGCCTCGGGGATCGGCCTGACCATCGTGCCGTCGGATGCCGTCCGCCACGATCCGGTCCACCTGGAAGAGCGGCTGGCGTCGCTCTGCGCCGACAGAGGCCGACACCCCGTGGCCGACGATTCCCGGCTGGCGCTCGGGGCGGCCGGCGCCGTCGCCAGCCTCGAAATGACCGCATCCTTGCGGCGGCGCGCCATCCTTGCCGCATGGTTCCTGTCGGTTGGGGTGTTGCCGCGGAAAATGGCGACGGCGGTGCTGTCGTGGAAGCTCGACGCATCGTCGAGGCCGGCATTCCTGAGCCGCCTGTCCAAGACCATTCGCCACGCTATGGGGTAACGGCGCTGTGACATAGCTCCGCCAAGTATTCGCCCGATCCGGCCCGGCGTCCATGGGCGCGATCATTGCCTTTGATAGGCCTGAACTGCTCTGTAAACTATTTGCTTACACCTAGTTGACGTGCGTAAGCTATGTGCTTACATAATGCATGATAAAGTCGTTCAAGCACAAGGCGCTGGCGGATCTCTTTCAAACCGGAAAGTCCGGAAAGATCGACGCCAAGATGCATAAGCGCATCCTCGTTCGGCTTGACCGTTTGGAAGTCTCGGAAAGGCGTGATGACATGGGCCTGCCCGGCTTCGACTTCCACGCTTTGAAGGGCTTCAACCCGATCCGCTACACGGTGCATGTCAACGGGCCGTGGTGCATCACATTCGAATTCGACGCCAATGATGCCGCCCGCGTCGATTTCGAACAGTACCATTGAGGCGGCCAGATTGGAGAAGGCGATTTATGAGCGTGTATGAGCCGATGCGTCCGATGGAGCGTTGCCCATCCCACCCTGGAGCGCTGCTTGACGACATTATCCCGGCAACCGGAAAGACCAAGGTGGAAATCGCCAATCTGCTCGGAATCTCGCGCCAGCAGCTTTATGATATCATCCGCGAAAAGAAGCCGGTGTCGCCGGCTGTCGCCGCCCGTCTTGGAAAGATGTTCGGCGACGGCGCCGCGATCTGGCTCAGGATGCAGGCTGCCTATGATGCCTGGCATGCGGAGCGCGAGGTCGACGTCAGCGCCATCCCGAGGCTGCATGCTGCCTGAAACGCAATAAGTCCGCCGAACGGGAAGCATTGTCGGCCTGGACGTCGGGTTCCGGGCCTCACATTGCCGGTAAGGAAAGGCAGGGCCGGTGACGAAAGGCAGGGAAATACCACCGACGCTCTCACAAATCGATCACGGCTCCGCCTGCCGGGACCGGTCCTCCGGTTCGACGGCTCGCTCGACCAGAACATGCGCCTCCCGCGCGGCCTCGACGAACGCGTCCCTGGCGGCTTCAGTCCAGCGGTCGTCGCTTGTGGCGCGGCGGCATGCGCGCAGTGCCAACCCGTGTTTGGCGCTGCCGGCGTCACGCCAGTGGGCTGTCAGCAACTCGACAGCCTGCCGTGTGTTGGAAATATTGCGGATATCTCCCACGATGCCGACCGCAACCGCAACCGGCTTGGAAAACCATCCCTGGTTCATGGCGGAGCCTTCGACGTGTTGAACCACTTATAACGAAAATCGTAGCGCAAGGTTTCATTTGCGCCAGTCACCACGGCGTGAGGCGGCGTTTACTGCGTCTCGCGCAGCCTGACGACGACGCTGCGCGCCACAAGCACCAGAACCGTGATGACGATCAGGATCACCGAGAGCGCGGCGATCGCCGGGTCGATGTTGTCGCGCAGGCCCATCCACATCAGGCGCGGCAGCGTGATGGCGTTGACCGAGGTGATGAACAGCGTGACGCCGATCTCTTCCCAGGAGAGCACGAACGACAACAACGCTGCGGTGACGATGCCGAACTTGATGTTGGGCATGATGATGCGGGTGGCGCGCTCCCACACCGTCGCGCCGAGGCCGCGCGCGGCGAGGTCGATGCGGCGGTCGAGCTGGCTGAGCGACACCAGGATCAGCACCGTGGCGAAGGGCACGGTCATCACCGCATGCGCCATGGCGACACCGAGCCAGGTGTC
Source organism: Mesorhizobium sp. M0571 (assembly GCF_040320985.1). Taxonomy (NCBI): domain Bacteria; kingdom Pseudomonadati; phylum Pseudomonadota; class Alphaproteobacteria; order Hyphomicrobiales; family Phyllobacteriaceae; genus Mesorhizobium; species Mesorhizobium sp. M0571. The sequence goes on along the minus strand of NZ_JAMYQT010000043.1, from coordinate 26,093 downwards.
ATAGCCGAAGAACGAGCTGACGCCAGAGATCGAGGTCAGCAGGAAGTAGAGCGTGATTGCCGAAACCACTGGCGGCACCACCATCGGCAGCAGCACGAAACCGACAAGTGCTGTAGTGAAGCGCGGCTGGAACATCCAGACGCCGAGGCTGAAGCAGAGCGCCAGCACGGTAGAAAAGGCGCTGCTGACGACGCCGATCCTGATGCTGAGCAGGATCGAGGCGATCCAGCGCGGATCCTCGATCAGCGCCCGGTAGTGGCGCAGCGACAGCTCGCCCGACGGCATCGCCAGCATGCGGCTCGGCGTCAGCGACACCGGGATGACGGCAAGCAGCGGCAGCAGCAGGAACAGCGCGACGAGGGCGGCGAGGACCAGCGAGACGGGACCGGGGCGGTAGGTCGGCATCGCGCTACACCATTTGTTTCGGCCGCACGTAGCGGAACAGCAGCGCCATCAGCGCGCCGACGAACAGCACCAGCACAACGCTGATTGCGGCGCCCAGGCCCCAGTCCGGGCTCTGGAAGATGCGGAGATAGATCAGCTCGGCGACCATCACGCTGCGGCCGCCGCCGAGGATCGCCGGCGTGACGAAGAAGCCGAGCGAAAAGACGAAGACGATCAGCGCCGAGCCGATGATGCCGGAGCGGGTCATCGGCACGAACACCGACCAGAAGGTGCGCATGCGGCTGGAGCCGAGGCCGCGCGCCGCGAGCAGCACGCGGTCGTCGAGGCTGCGCATGGAAGACGCCAGCGGAAACACGGCGAAGGGGATGAGGAAATGCGTCATGCCGACAATGACGCCAAACTCGTTGCGCACCAGCGCCAGCGGCTCTGAGATGAAGCCGATCGCCTGCAGCCAGGTGTTGATCAGGCCGCGATTGGACAAAAGCGCCACCCAGCCGAAGGCGCGCGTCAGCACCGAGATCCAGAACGGCACCAGGATGCAGAACTCGGCCACGACGCGCTGCGCCGGCGTGCCGCGCACCCAGACAACGGTGATGGCGTAGGCGCCGGCAACCGAAACGACGGTGACGATCGCCGCGATGCGCAGCGTGCGGATGAAGACCGACTGCACCAACTGATCCGTGAGTAGCGCATTGTACTGCCCCAGCCCCGGTGTGGGCAGGGTGAAGCTCCATTTGACCACGCCGAGGAATGGCCAGGCATAGGCCAGGACAAGAAAGAGGAGCAGCGGCGCCATCAACAGCGCCGCGCCCATTCTGTCGGAGAGGTATGCTCTCATCTCGCCCCCGGTTATCCCGGCTTGTCAGGCGGAGATGATCTTCGTGTATTCGTCGAGTGCCGCCCCGTAGTTCTTGGCGTACCAATCCATGTCGAGCGGGATCTGCTTCTTCATGTTCTCGGGATCGACCGGATTGATGCGCTTCTTGTCGGCGGGGATCAGCGCGTCGGCGGCCGGGTTCGCCGGGCCCTGGCCGAGCTTTTCGAACATCACGAGCTGCTTTTGCGGATCCTGGGCGCTGGCAATGAACTTCATCGCCGCGTCCTTGCCGCCGGGATTGCCCTTGAGCACGGCCAGTGCGCCGGGCGAGATCAGGCCCTGGTCCCAGATGAACTTGATCTTGCCGCCGGAATCCTGCTCGATGAGCGAAGCCCGCGTCGACCAGACGATCGCCATCGAGGCCTCGCCGTTGAGCAGCACGCTCTGGCTTTCGGCGCCGCCACCCCAATAGGCGACGACGTTTTCCTTGAAGGCGGCGATCTTGTCATGCGCGCGCTTGAGGTCGAGCGGGTAGAGCGAGGCCGGCGCGATGCCGTCGGCGAGCAGTGCCGCTTCCCAGCTCGACACGCCCCATTTGTAGAGCGAGCGCTTGCCGGGGAATTTCGCCACGTCGAAGAAGTCGGCCATGCCGGTCGGTGCCTGGCTGCCGTATTTCTCGGCATCGTAGGCGATGACGTAGGAGAAGAAATAGGTCGAGGCGGCGTATTCCCAGCCGAAGCCCGGCCGCATCTTCTTCTTGTCGACGATCGAATAGTCGATCGGCTCGAGCATGCCTTGGGCGCCGAGCGTGATGGCCGAGAACGGATCGACGTCGACCAGGTCCCAGGTCGGCGCGCCGCTCTTGAACTGCGCCGCGATCGCGCCTTCGGTCGGGCCGGAGCCGTCCATCTTGACGGTGATGCCGGTCTCCTTGGTGAAGGCCTGGCCGTAAGCCGCATCGTAGGCGGTGATGGCGTCGCCGCCCCAGTTGACCAGCACCAGTTCCTTCGCCGCGGCAAAGGCGCCGGTCGAGCGCAGCAGCATCGGCGTGCCGGCCAGCACCAGTGCGGCTAGTTGCGTGAACTGCCGGCGCGAGATCTCGCCGCGCACTGCCCTGGCCGACAGCGCCTCGATGGAATTTTTCTTGGTTTGGTTTGTCATGTCAGTTCCCCTTTTTTCGTTGGTATTTCCTGAAAGTCAGCTTGGCGAATTCGCCACGCCGATCGTCGCCGATCGTCATTGTCCTCCATCCGGAAGGAGGAAGCCTTTCTCCGCCGGCCAGGTCAGCCAGACGGAATTGCCCTTGCTGAGGGCAGAGGCGGCGACCTCGTTCGGCACCGAGACCGTCACCTTGGCGCCTTGGCGCGTCGTCAGATCGAGCCGCGTTGCAGCGCCGAGATAGGTCGAGGCGACGGCAGTCGCGGCAATGCCGTTCTCGCCTGCGGCGGCTTCGCGGGCGATCGACATATATTCCGGCCGGATCGCCAGGATGGCGTCGCCACGGACCTTCTCGGCCTTGCAGCGCATGCTGATCGCGCGGTCTTCGCAGAGGCCCGTCGAGCCATTGTCGGCCGGGCGCACGCCCTTCAGCGGCAGCATGTTGATCTCGCCAAGGAACTCGGCGACGAAGCGGTTGTCCGGCCGGTCGTAGACCTCGTCCGGCGCGCCGACCTGCAGCAATTTGCCATGGTTGAAGATGGCGACGCGAGATGACAACGCCAGCGCCTCGCTCTGGTCATGGGTGACGAAGACGAAGGTGGTGCCGGTCTCCTGGTGCAGCCGCTTCATCTCGGCCTGCATCTGGCCGCGCAGGCCCTTGTCGAGCGCCGAGAACGGCTCATCGAGCAGCAGCACGCCCGGCTCGAAAACCAGAGCACGCGCCAGCGCCACGCGCTGCTGCTGGCCGCCGGAAAGCTGCGCCGGCAGTTTTTTCTCGTGGCCCTTCAGCCCGACGCGCTCGATCATTTCGCCGACGCGGCGCTTGATCTCGGCCGACGATTTCTTGCGAACCTTGAGCGGGAAGGCGATGTTGGCCTCGACGCTCATATGCGGGAACAGCGCGTAGCCCTGGAACACCATGCCGGCGGCACGCTGCTCGGCCGGGCGGTCGGTGATGTCGATGCCGTCGCTAAAAAGGCGACCGTCGGTCGGCTCAACGAAACCGGCAAGGATCATCAGGAAGGTGGTCTTGCCGGAACCGGAGGGGCCGAGCAGGGTCAGGAACTCGCCACGGCCGATATCGAGCGTCAGATCGTCCAGCGCACGGAACGAGCCGAAGCTCTTGCCGATCCCGATTGCCTTGATCTCTGCGGCCCGGCCGGGTTGCTGCATCCTGCCCTTTCCTTAGCGTAGGCGAAATCGTAGGGCAGGGGATAGGTTCACCGCAACCGAATAGTTTTCGCCCGACCGGCAAATTTGATTCATCTATGGCGACATCTCCCCCCTTGAGGGGGAGATGTCGCCGAAGGCGACAGAGGGGGTCGCCTCGCGTGGAGCGGCAATCTCTGCAGCAGCAGGCCGAGCCCGGTCGGACCGACCCCCTCTGGCCGCTTCGCGGCCATCTCCCCCCTTGAGGGGGGAGATTAGCGCTCCCTGTTCTCCGACAGCTTCGACCTTAACCACCGCCCAAACGCCTCTAGCACCGGATGCGCCGCCTTGGCATGTTCCGAGACGAGGAAATACGAGCGCGGCGAATTGATCGCGATGTCGAAGGGACGCACCAGCCGGCCTTCGCTCAGCGCCCGGCGACTGGTCAGCTCGTCGCCCATGGCGATGCCCTGGCCGGCGATCGCGGCCGAAAAGACCAGGTTCATGTCGGAAAAGAAGATGCCGCCTTCAGCGTCGGGGTTCTCGACCTTGGACAGGGCCAGCCAGCGCGCCCAGTCCTCGGTATCGCCGAGATGCAGGAGATTGGCGCGCAGCACGTCTGCCGGTTTGGAGAAGCCGCCGATCTTGTTGAGCAGCGTCGGGCTGCACAGCGGCGTGAAGGAAATCTCGCACAGCAGCTCGACCGCGCGGTTCGGCCAGTTGCCGACGCCGAAGGCGATGAAGGCGTCGGCCTCGGCGTTGCTGACATCGTCGAGGCGCCGTGGCGTCAGGATGCGCAGCGCGACGTCGGGGTACATCTGCCGGAACTCGCCGATATGGGTGCACAGGAACAGCGAGGCGAAGCCCGGCGTACAACTGACACTAAATGAGCCGCCGATGCCGGTGCCGGCATGGCGCGTCACCGCGTCGCCCAGCACCGTCAGTGCCTTGCGCACGTCGCTGGCGTAGCGCTGGCCGCGGGGGGTGAGCGCCACGCCCTTGCCGATGCGCTCGAGCAGGTCGAAGCCGAGATCGCGTTCGAGCAGGCGCAATTGATGACTGACCGCACTGCGGGTCAGATGCAGTTCGTCAGCGGCGCGCCAGACGCTGCCGTGGCGGGCAAAACTGTCGAGAGCGCGCAGCGCCTGCGTCGAGGGAATTCTCAAGAGGTGAACCGAATTTGCATGAGCCGGAAAAACATATCACTTTTTGGCGAGGCGCTTCACTGCTTTCTTTGACGGATGGAGATACCGGTGACCTCGGCGCAAGCGACCGCGCTTGCCTGTCTGGACGACATCCAGCCGTCGCTGTCGGCGTGGACGCGGACGATCTTCGATTTCGGCGAGACCGCCTGGCGCGAGTACCAGTCCGCCGCCTGGTATGTCGAGCGCCTGAAGGATGAGGGCTTTTCGGTCGAAGAAGGCTCCGGCGGCATGCCGACCGCCTTCTGCGCCCATTGGACCAACGGGACCGGCCCGACAATCGGCCTATATGCCGAATACGACGCGGTGCCTGGCAATTGCCAGGATGCGGCGACGGTGAAGCGACCGCGTCCGGGCCTCGGCGAACAGGCCGGCGGCCACACCGATCCGCATTCCGGGCTCGGCATTGCCAGCCTCGGCGGGCTGCTGGCGACCAAGGCGGCGATGCAGCGCCACGGCGTATCAGGCACGCTGCGCTTCACCGGCGAGCCGGCGGAGAAGGTGAGGGGATCGAAGCCGATCCATGCCGCGAAGGGCTATTACGATGGGCTGGCGGGCATGATCTCCTTCCATCCCTTTTACATGCTGCCGCTGTGCAACACGGCGCGCTGGGACACGCATTGCGGCGCGGCCTATGCGATGATCTACCGCTTCATCTGCGACGAGCCTCAGAACTGGGCGAGGGCGGCAGGCGACGCAGCGCCCATCCCGCAGGCGCATTCGGCGGTCAGGGCGCCCGGCGCTAACGACGCGCTCATGATGATGTACATGGCCTCCAAGGCGCTACGCGATTCCATGTTGCCGCATCAGGGCGGCTGGTCGATCAGCGAGGCGATCCTGACGGCGGGGCAGGCGACCGCCGATAATCTGCCGGCCGGATTGGCCGAGATCCAGTACATGATCCGCGTGCCGACCTTGGCGATGGCCGAGCAGGTCACCGCCACGCTCGACCGCAATGCCGAAGCCGCAGCCAAGATGGGCGGCTGCCGCCATGAGCGGCACTGGGTGTCGAAGTCGCGGCCGGGGCTCGCCAACCACGCTATGGCTGATATTGCCTATGAGGCGCTGTCGGCGGTCGGGCCGCCGCGCTGGGACGAGACGGCCAAGGCGATCGCCCGCGAAATCCAGGTCAATGCCGGCGGCACGGCCACCGACGAGCCGTTCATCGACGAACTGGAGCGGCTGATTGCACCGCAGGATGCCGAGGCGATCCTGCGCCGTGACTTGCCGCCATCGCAGCTGAATTCGACCTCCGACGATTACACCGACATGTCGTGGCAGACGCCGACGGCGCGGTTCTACGTCGCCCGGCCGGCGCTGCGATCCGAGAACGGCCACGCCTATCCGTCCTGGGCGATGAATGCGCTGGGCGGCATTTCTGCCACCATCGATCCGATGGTCACCTGCGCGGCAAAGACGGTCGCGCTGGCGGCACTTCGCCTGCTGGAAGACCAGGCCGCGCGCGATGCGGCGACGGATGAATTCATCAGCCGCACCGGCGGCGGCATTGGCGGCGCGAACTGGATCGCGCCGCTCTGCGACTACGAGCCGCCGATTGGATTTCGCTGGCCGGAATACATCACCACCCCGCGCGGACGGGATTGGTGGATACCAAGCAACCAAGCCACATGATCAACCAAGGCCACCCTTCACCAGGAGAACCCCATGACCGTCCATGATCGCATCGTCACTGAGCCGTTTTCGCTGCAGCGCCGTAACCCGGCCGGCGGCACCAAGCCGCTGACCGCCTGGGGTTTCGCCAACGAAACCGATGTCCTGACCGACGTGCTGCTCGGCTCGCCGAATTTCCTGCGCCATCTCTCGACCAGCTCGCTGTCGCGCAAGCATCTGCGCGAAGCGCCATGCAACGTCCAGATCGCGCAAGCGCAGCACAAGGATCTGGTCGCCGCCTATGAGCATTTCGGTGTCAACATCCACTGGCACGAGCCGACGCCGGAACTGCCGATGCAGGTCTACTCGCGCGATTCCAGCGTCATGACGCCGTATGGCGCCATCATCACCGCCATGGCCCAGTGGTGGCGGCGCGGCGAGAACTACGCGGCGATCCGCACCTATGAGAAGCTCGGCATCCCGATCTACGACATGGTCACCGCGGGCACGTTCGAGGGCGGCGACTTCAACGTCATCGAGGACGGCGTCGTGCTGATCGGCTGCGGTGGCGCCCGCACGCAGGAGGAGGGCGCGCGCCAAGTGCAGGCCTGGTTCGACAAGGAGGGCTGGGAGACCCGCATCGCCTTCATCGACGAATATTATGTCCATATCGACCTGATGGTGGTGCCGATCGCTGAAAAACTGACCGCTGTCTGCCTCGCCTGCACGGAGCCGGCCATCGTCGACTGGCTGAAGGGCAAGGGCCACGAAATCATCGACGTGCCGTTCCAGGACACGATGGCGCTCGGCTGCAACTTCATGTCGCTGGGCAAGGACCGGGTGATCGCGCCGACCTCGAGCCAGACGCTGATCGGTCAGCTCAAGGCGCGCGGCTTCGAGGTGGCGGCCATCGACATGAGCGAGATCTCGAAGACCGGCGGCGGCATTCACTGCATGGCGCAGGCGCTGAAGCGCGAGCCGGCCTGAGGGGGCGGCCTTTAGCCCGGCCGCTTGCGCGAAAGCGCCTTTGTCAGCAACGTCGATCCCGCCTGGCGCGCGGCGCGCGCCTACAGCACGATGAGCTTTCCCTTGCGCAGACGCCGGGCGCAACGATAGGCGAGGTCGGCAGCGACCATGTCTTCCATCGCAATGCCCATCGCCTTGTAGGTGGTGATCTGTTGATCCGAAACGCGGCCCGGCGCGCGGTCGAGCAGCATGGCGCCAAGCTCGGTGCCGAAATCCCGGTCGAAGCCGGCAAGCTCGCAAGAACCGACCGGGGTCCGTTTGAATGCATCCTTGGTTTCGACAAAAAGACTGGATTTGCCGATGAGCTCGATCGGCATTTCACCGCCGGGCGGCGCCACCCCGACCGAGGAGACATGCGTGCCCGGCTGGACCCAGCCTGCGTCGATCACCGGCTGGTAGGAGTGGGTCGCCAGGCACACCACGTCGGAACTGCGCACTGCCGTCTCGAGGTCGGCGACCGCCACCACCGACGGATGCAGCCGGGCAAGTGCTGCCGCATCGTCGAAGCTCTTCGAAGCGACACGGATTTCGGCAAAATCGCGCACCAAGGGCAACAGATGCAGATGCTGGTTGGCCTGCACGCCGGCGCCGACCACTGTCGCTGTCCTGGCATCCCGGCGGGCAAGCGCGCGCACCGACAGCACGGCGGAGCCGGAGGTTCGCACTGCGGTTATGAATGTGCCGTCCATGATACACACCGGCAGGCCGGACAGCGGATCGAACAGGCTGATGGTGGCGAGGTGGCTGGGCAAGTTCTTGGCTAGGTTGCCTTCGAAGACGTTGACGATCTTGACTGTCAAATTCATCCCCTCCATCCAGGCCGGCATGGCGAGGCTGTAGCCGGCCTCGGGGATGTCGAGTTGTGGTCGGGGTGGATTGACGACTTTGCCTTGTGACAGCGCCTTGAAGCCCTCCTCCAGAACATCGAGAAGCTGGCTGAGGTCGATGCACGCCATCACGTCGGCTTCGCTCAGCGCCAGGATCTCGGTCGCTCCCTTGCTGATTTCCGCCGCACTCTTGCCGGCTGGGCTGAACGCTTCCTTGGTCATCCTGCACTCCTGTGTTCGTCGAAATCGGCTCACCACGTTTTGAGTGGGTGAGGGAAGCGCAGGCTATTGCGAGGTTTTATGTGATGAAATACGTTGATTTTGGCATCTCTGCGTGAAATCAGCACACAAATCTCCAAGATAGCGTGGATTGTGAAATGGGCGACCTCGACCAGATAGACCGCAGCCTGCTCCGGCTGCTGCAGGAAGACGGGCGCCGGACGACGCTTGATCTTGCCGGCCGTATCGGGCTGTCGCCGACCGGAACCAGCCAGCGGGTGAAGCGCCTGTTCCGCGACGGGTTCATCACCGCGGTCAGGGCCGTGCTTGATCCGCGCAAGGTCGGCCGGGGAACGCTGGTGTTCATCGAGGTCCGGCTTGACCACACGGCGCCGCATGTCTTTGACCGCTTCGCCGAAGCCGTGGCGAAAGCTCCGGAGGTTCTGGAGTGCCATATGGTGGTTGGCGGTTTCGATTATCTGGTCAAGGCGCGGATCGCCGATATGGCGGTGTTCCAGGATTTCCTGCAGCGGGTCATCCTGCCACTGCCCGGCGTGCGCGAAACGCACACTTTCGCCTCCATCGCCGATGTCAAGCCGAACGCGCTTTTGCCGGTGTGATCGGGTAGAGGAGCGGAACGCTGTTCAGGGCGACCTGCATCGCATCTTCGCCATCTTATCGCTCCCCCCTGGTCGCTCCCCTGGCGCGCCTTCCGATGCAGAGATGCCGGAGACCGGCTCTAGCCTTGCAGGGTCAGCAGGTTTGCGTCGCGCGCGAGCCGCCACTCACCATCCGCCTCCTTGCGCAGGAGCGTCAGCGCATATCCCGATCGATGGACCGGCTCGCCATTCGGCGGGGTCGCGGTCATGTCGATGCGGCTGCGGATGAAGGCCCAACTGCCGAGAAGCTGTAGTTCCACGATATCGCTCGTGCCGTCGATATGAACGTCGGCCGTCTCCTGCGCGGCTGCCGCGAAGATCTCCTTGTCGAAGGGATCCCGGCCGGGAACCATGAAGATAGCGTCGTCCGTCATCAAGCTGAGGACGGTCGCGATGTCTCCACGCTTGCTCGCATCCATCCACGTCTCGACCAGCTTTCGGATTGCTCTTTCGTCGCCCGTCATCCTTACCTCCCTAGCTTCTCGCCGTCATCGATACCGCACCGCGCTCCTCCCTCGCAGCAACATAGGGCTTAGATCGCTCTCGTCATCGATTGCAGTGTTTCATCGACGTCGCGCTGCGTGTGGCATGGTGCGTGAAACGGCAGGTCCGCGCCCTCTACGCTTATCGCCAGCCGCCCGAGGCGGTGATGCGCTCGCCGGTCAGCCATGACGCGTCGTCGGAGGCGAGGAACACCGCGACGCCGGCGACGTCGTCGGGCTGGCCGAAGCGGCCGAGCGGGGTCATGGCGATGATCTGCTTTTCGAAGTCGCTGCCGACGATGCCGATGCGCTCGAGGCCTTCGGTGTCGACGCCACCGGGCGCGATGGCGTTGACGCGGATATTGCGGGCGCCGAGTTCTCTCGACATCGACAGCGTGATCGTGTCCACCGCGCCCTTGGTGGCGGCGTAGACGAGCGAGTTCGGCTGCGGATTGCGGCTGGCGATCGAGCTGATGTTGATGATGCTGCCGCCGCCCGGGCCGAAATGCTTCACCGCTTCCCGGATGGTCAGGATGATACCCAGCACATTGATGTCGAACTCGCGGTGGAACTCGGCCTCGGTCACCGCTTCCAGCGGCTCGAATGCGAAGACGCCGGCATTGTTGACCAGTATGTCGAGCCCGCCAAACTCCGATTTTGCCGCTTCGAAAAGACGACGCACGTCGGCCGCTTGCGATACGTCGCCCTGGACGGCGACGGCGCGGCCGCCACGGTCCTCGATCTCGGCGACGATCCGCTCGGCGCCTTCTCGCGAAGAGGCATAATTGACCACCACGGCGGCACCAGCCGCTGCAAAACCTTTGGCGATGGCGGCGCCGATGCCCTTGGAGGCGCCAGTGACGATGGCGACCTTGCCGTTCAGCTTGCTCATCAAATCTCTCCTCTATCGATTATCGATGATGAGCGGTATTTAATGACGATCAAAAAGCGTATTAGGATCGGCCTGATCCATTCTTTCGTGCCTGGAATTCCGTAATGACCACGATCCTCGAAAAGACCGCCGGCCTCGTCGCCTTCGTGCGCACGGTCGACGCCGGCTCGTTTCACGCCGCCAGCCGGCTGGTCGGCTCCAGCCCGTCGGCGGTATCGAAAAGTGTGGCGCGGCTCGAGCGCCGGCTCGGCGTCAGGCTGATCCAGCGCTCGACGCGCCGGCTCGGGCTGACCAGCGAAGGCATCGCCTATTACGAGCGGGTGGCGCCGCTGCTCAGGGCGCTGGACGATGCCGAAGACATCGTCCAGATGGCCGATACGGCGCGCGGCCTGCTGCGCGTTACAGCGCCGGTCGAACTCGGTCGCGGCCTGATCGCCGCATGGGCGCAAGCGTTCCTTTCGCAACATGGCGAAGTGAAACTTGAGCTCAGCGTCACCGACCGCCACGCCGATCTGATCCGCGAAGGCTATGACGTTGCCGTGCGCATGGGACCGCTCTCAGACACTGGGCTCGTCGCGCGCAAGATCGCCAATCTGCCGATCGTGCTGGTGGCCTCGCCCGCCTATGTCGAACGGCGCGGCCGTCCGGCTTCGATCGAGGATCTGGCAAACCATGACTTCATCCGCTACCAGATGGCCGGCCGGCCCTATCCCGTCACCTTTGCCGAGGGCACCATGATTGTGCCGGATGGGCGGCTCGACACCGATGATGGCGGCGCCATCCGCAATGCAGCACTTGCCGGCGCCGGCATCGCGCATCTGATGCGGTTTCCGTGCAGGACGATCTCGACGCCGGCCGGCTGGTCCGCATTCTGCCCGAGGTGGCGATGCCGACCATGCCGGTTCACATCGTCCATGCGTTCGGCAGGCAATTGCCGGTCCGCGCGCGGCTGTTCGTCGACTTCCTTGCGGGCCAAATGGCGATGCTGATGCGATAGCGCAGACGCATGGTCTATGACGCAACACCCAGCTTCTGGCAGAGACCAACCGTGCCGGCTTCTGCGCAGCGAACCACCCTTACCCAAAGCTAGAAGGTGATCTTCACTGAATCGGCGCTGCGGTTGGCCGGGCCGTGATGGACGGCCTCGATGTTATTGCCGTCGGGGTCGAGCAGGAAGGCGGCGTAATAGCCGGGATGGTAGGATCGTTCGCCCGGCGCGCCATTGTCGGTGCCGCCGGCACCAAGGCCGGCCCTGTAGAATGCGTCGACCATGGCGCGGTCCTTTGCCTGGAAGGCCAGGTGATGGCGGCCGGTCAGCTGTCCCCTGGCCGCCCGGCTGTCGGGGCTGGAGACGAACAGCTCGTCGGCCCAGAAATAATCATCGCCGGCGCCACCAATCGGTATGCCGAGCACGTTGAGAACCGCCTCATAGAAACGGCGGCTGGCCGCAAGATCCCTGACCACCAGTTGGAGGTGGTCGATGAGACGGCCGCGATGAAGTTCCTGATTTGCCATGCTTGACAGCTCCTGATCGCCGGTTGGAAATCTCGCTTCGAATGGTGCGCGGTCAATCCAGCAAAGCCGTGGAATGGGCAGCAAAGCCGTGGACCCGCGCCGTCGCGCCGACTGGATAAAAAATGCAACCGGATTGTCGGATTCAAAACATCTCCAACGTCCTTCGGACGCAAGCGGCTCGGCGAAGCTCGAAAAGGTCGTGCCGTATCAACGCTTCCGGCACGGGAGAAAAGTGAAATGAGCCTTCCCTATCGTTGGGTTATCGTCGCGGCTGGCGCGCTGATGACCTGTGTCGCCCTCGGGGCGATGTTCTCGCTGGCGATCTTCCTCGAACCGATGGCGCTCGACACACAATGGTCGCGCGCCGGCATATCGAGTGCGATGACGCTGAACTTCCTGGTGATGGGCCTCGGCGGCTTCGCCTGGGGCGCCATTTACGATCGCTTCGGCGCCCGCATCGTCGTCATGGTTGGCGCCGTGCTGCTCGGCCTGGCGCTGGTCCTGGCCAGCCGCACCGGCTCGCTGCTCGTTTTCCAATTGACCTATGGCGTGCTCGTCGGCCTCGCGGCAAGCGCCTTCTTCGCGCCGATGATCGCGCTGACCTCCGCCTGGTTCGACAAGAACCGCAGCCTTGCCGTCTCACTGGTCTCGGCCGGCATGGGCGTGGCGCCAATGACCATTTCGCCCTTCGCGCGCTGGCTGATTTCGGCCTATGACTGGCGCACCGCGATGTTCGACATCGGCATCACGGCGTGGGTGCTGCTTCTACCAGCCGCCTTGCTGGTGCGCCAGCCGCCCAAGCCCGCTGCTGACGGCGCCACCCCAAGCGTTGCAGCGGAGGGTGCCGGCATGACGGTCCCGCAGGCGCTGCGCTCGCCGCAATTCATCGTGTTGGGACTGACCTTCTTTGCCTGCTGCGCCGCGCATTCGGGGCCAATCTTCCATATGGTGAGCTATGCGATGCTGTGCGGCATAGCCCCGATGGCGGCGGTCAGCATCTACAGCATCGAGGGCTTGGCAGGGCTGGGTGGCCGGCTCCTTTACGGCGTGCTCGCCGATCGGCTGGGCGTCAAGCCGGTGCTGATCACCGGGCTGGCCATACAGGCCGTGGTCATCGCAGCCTATCTCGCGGTCAGTGAGCTTGGTCAATTCTACACGCTCGCCGTCATCTTCGGCGCCACCTATGGCGGCGTCATGCCGCTCTATGCGGTGCTGGCGCGCGAATATTTCGGCCAGCGCATCCTCGGCACGGTGTTCGGTGCCGTAACCATGCTGTCCAGCCTCGGCATGGCTTTCGGCCCGCTCGCCGGCGGCATGGTGTTCGATGCCTATGCCAGCTATTCCTGGCTGTTCATCGGCTCGGCCCTTGTCGGGCTTGGCGCGATGGCGATTGCGATCGCCTTCCCGCCGCTGCCGCGCAGGGAGTTGCAACCGGCTTAAAGCAGGATCGGCGAAAAAGGGCGGCCGCTTGGAGGCAAGCGGTCGCGATCCAAAATAGCTGGTGCGGTCCCGGGAAGCGGTCTGGCCAGTGCTCGGTTCGATATTCTGAAAAGAGAATTGCTACGCTCGCAGAGGCACCACCTCGGCGCCATCAAGCGTGTAGCGCGCATAGCGGAAATCGCGAATTCTCACCAATCTGTCGTCCGCCCATTCCAGCAGGATAAAGTATTTTGGCCCTCCGGCCGAGTCATCCGGATCGATCACAAGAATGGCTGGGTGCCGATCGACCAGGCCTGGAAGCAGCCGCCAATCGTGGATACCCGCGTAATTGTGGAAGTACCGGCCCACATTTGTGCGGCCACTCGCCCGGAGCCGGTTGACGAGGTCAAGCCGCACGTCGTCGGCCAGCATGTCGCGGATGGTATCGAAGTCGCGGGCGTTGAACCGCTCCACGTATTCTGCCAGACGCGCCCGCTCGGGCTCGGCCAACACCGGCACAGGCCGGTCGTCAGGCTCGCCGGCGACCTCGCGCAGGCGCAGACGGCCGCGATGGAGTGCGGCTTTCACCGCCGGAACGCTGCTGTCGATAATGTTGCCGATTTCTTCGATCGTATAGCCGAGCACATCCATAAGGATGACGCTGCTACGCTGCGCGGCGGGCAGGCGCATAAAGGTTTGCAGGCTTGCGGCTGCAGTGTGACGACTCTCGGCCGACATACCGGGGTCAGGTATCATATCGATATCCTCAACGACATGCGCGGCATCCAACCTGGCACGACGGCGTAGATGGTCGAGCGCGGCATTGTGCGCGATGCGGAACAGCCAGCCCTCGACATTGGCTATCGGCCCGGTCCCGGGGAACGCCTCGAGGGCCTTGACCGTAGCTTCTTGGACGACATCCTCGGCATCGATCACCGAACCGGTCATGCGGGCACAATAGCGGTGCAGTTTCGGCCGCAATTCGCCGAGCAGCCGGTCAAATGGCTCCCGTCCTTCCGGCGTGCCGGTTGCGGATCCGGTCATCGCACAAGGATCGATTTCAAGCGTATCTCCCAGGGCAGACGCGCCCGTCATCGGGCGAAGCGTCTTGTAGACGCTCGACGATGGCAAAAGGATTCGGTCGAAAAAACTTTCTTTAGCTGGAATCCTTTGATGGTCCCTACGCGTCTCTGGAACGTGGGCTCGTGAACTACCGGGCCCTCTGTCCAATCCGGAGGCGCTACAATCATGAGCAAGCAAAGTGCGGGATCAACGAAGGTCTGGGTTCTCGCCCTCACGTCGATAGGCTCTTTGATGGTCGTTCTCGATGCGATGGTCGTCGCGACCGCATTGAGTACGATGCGGATCGAGCTCGATGCCTCGCTGGAGACGCTGCAATGGACGATGAACGCCTACAATTTGAGTTTTGCCGTTTTGCTCATGACCGGGGCAGCGCTCGGTGACAGGTTCGGCCGCCGCCGTACGCTCGTCGCCGGGTTGGCGCTGTTCGTCGCAGCGTCGGTTGCCTGCGCGCTCGCTGGTAGTGCCGGATTGCTGATTGCGGCCCGTGCGGTTCAGGGCGCAGGTGCCGCAATGGTCATGCCGCTGGCCATGGCGTTGCTGAGCGTCGCTTTCCCCCCGGAGGAACGAGGCAAGGCGCTGGGGATCTTCAGCAGCATCACCGGCCTGGCCCTGATCATCGGTCCGATGGCGGGCGGTGCGATCTCCGAAGGCCTCTCCTGGCACTGGATCTTCTGGCTTAATGTCCCGGTCGGCATCGTTCTCATCCCGCTGGTGCTGCGTCGGATTCCGGAGAGTTACGGGCCGGGCACGGCAATCGATGTCCTCGGCGTCGTGCTGGTAACTGCGGCGTCATTTGGAGTGGTCTGGGGTCTGATGCGCGGCAACATCGTGGGCTGGAGCAGCTCTGAAGTGCTGACGGCGCTGACTGCCGGGCTGCTTCTCGCCATCGCATTCGTCCTTTGGCAGTTGCGTACCCGTGAGCCTATGCTGCCTTTGCGGTTCTTTCGGGCACGCGCATTCTCCTCGGGCGTCGGCGCGAACTTCCTGCTTTGCGCCGCCATGTACGGGCTCGTGTTCCTGTTGCCGCAGTTTCTGCAGTTTGCCCAGAGCCGTGGGCCGCTCGGCGCCGGTATGGGATTGCTGCCCTGGACTGCCACGCTTTTCGTGGTCGCACCGATCTCCGGCAGCCTGATCAACCGCGTCGGCGAGCGCTGGCTTGTCGTGGCCGGATTGATCCTGCAAGCGGCTGGAATGGCTTGGCTGGCGCAGATCGCAGCACCTGATCTGCCCTACATCCAGCTAGTCGCCCCACTGATCATTACGGGCGCCGGCGTATCGATGGCCATGCCTGCCGCGCAGAACGCGGTCCTCAATGCGGTCGCGCGGCCGGAGGTCGGCAAGGCTGCCGGCACGTTCAACACGTTCCGCTTCCTCGGCGGCGTGTCAGGGATCGCCATCGCCGGTGCGGTGTTCGCCGGGACGGGAAGCTTCGAGTCCACAACTGCCTTCAGCGACGGCTTCGCGTCAGCAATCGGCGTCTCCGCTCTGCTCTCGCTCGCCGGCGCGCTCGTTGGAATGGGGCTCCCGGAGCGTCGCACAGTGGTGCTCGCGAATGCGAGCAAGGAGGCGTAATGTCGCTCGGAGGCGGAAAGCTCGCGTGGGTGCCGCGAAGCGGGTCCCGCTTCAACACGCCGCTTCCGGGGGCTTTTCTGTCGCCGGCTCTGTCGGTCGCGACCGCATACCCACCGCTGCCGCGAACGGAGTTGCAGCCGGCACAGCAACAGCGGGCCCGCTGGGCCAACCTATCCCCAGACGAATTTTGCGCCCGTGAAGGCGGCGAGTATGCTGCATCGCAGCACATCTGCCGCCGATATCGGCGCGCCAGGCAGCGCGCGATAATCGTCAAAAGTGGACAATTCAGGCTGTTTCCTGCTGTTTTTTGAGCCTTTATTAGCCACGCCTCACGTGCCTGTTTCAAATGTGTCAACTTTTTGTGTTGCGTTGCACAATGTTCGCCCTATTCTGCCTGAGGGGGGCGCTTCCGATTGGAATGCGCCGTGAACGACGCCGCCATGTTGACCAATTGGCAGTTTCGCCGTCCCGCCGGCGCACGCCGCTGATGGGAAACGCGCGCGACACGCAATTGGACGCGCTGAGGGCCATCGCCGTGACGATGGTGCTGTACTCTCATTTCTTCGCGGCCGGAGGGTCCTCGTTCTGGGGCCATATCGGCGTGCGCCTGTTCTTCGTGCTGAGCGGCTTTCTGATCACCCGCCTGCTGCTGGAAGCCCGCTCGGCCGCCGAATTCGAAGCCGCGCCGGCGCTGAAATCCTTCTATATCAGGCGGGCGCTGCGGATATTCCCGCCCTATTTCGCCGTGTTGGGTTTCGTCTGGCTGGTGGACCTGGAGCAGTCCAGGGGATCGCTGATCTGGCATGCGCTCTATCTGTCGAATTTCTGGTACGCATCGCAGAATGAATGGACGCCCTGGCTGCTCTGCCATTTCTGGAGCCTGAGCATCGAGGAGCAGTTCTATATTGCCTGGCCGCTGATCGTTTTGCTGGCGCCGCGCCGGCGCCTCGAGGCGATCTGCGTCGGCGTTATCCTGTTGTCGCTGGCCTATCGCTTTTACTGGCCGATCGCTGGAACGCCCAGCCTAGCGCGCGACCTGCTGCCGCCGGCGTCGATGGATGCACTGGCGTCAGGCGCGCTGCTTGCTGCCTACCGGTCAAGAGCTTCTGGCTTGCCGCAATGGCTTCGAGTTGGCTGGCCGGGGCTCGCGGCGGCGTTTTTCGTTCTGCAGTGGTTTGCGCCGACGCCGGCAAATCCCGTGCAGGAATGGGGCCTCTGGCTGCTGTTGCAGATCCTGCCTGTCGCGCCGCTGGTGGTCATCGTCGCAAGCTGTTCGACGGGCATTGGCGGTCGCGCCGGAAAACTTCTCGAACTGCCGCCGCTACTCGGTTTTGGCCGCATCAGCTACGGCGTCTATCTCTACCATCCCATAGTGCTGGCGCTGGTCGTCAAGTCGCAGCCTTGGGTGCCGCTCAACGTCTCGGAGCAAGGGCCGGGGCGGTTCCTGGTGGCGGGAACGGCGACCCTCATGCTGGCTTCAGTCTCGTGGCTGCTTTTCGAAAAGCCGCTCAACAGCCTGAAGCGCCACTTCCCCTATGTTGCTCGAAGCGGCCGCGCCGGCTTCCCGACAGGCGTCAACACGACCAATGCCGGATGGCTCGCGGCAGGAGCGTATCTGGGTACGCCGGTTGATGGCACATCACGCTTGCCACGCAATCTGCAACGAACCGATCGGGGCTGATCATGGCTGCGCCGTTGGTGTCCGTTCTGCTGCCGATCTACAATGCGGGACCTTATCTGGCCGCTGCGCTGGGCAGCATCCTGCGCCAGGATTACGATCGCCTGGAGGTCATCGCCATCGATGACGGCTCGACCGACAACTCGCTGCAGGTCCTGCAGAAATACCGCCAGGCCGACAACCGCATCTCGATCATCTCACGCGAAAACCGCGGCCTGATCGCAACGCTGAACGAAGGCTTGGCCGTGGCCCGCGGCGATCTGGTCGCCCGGATGGACGCCGACGACATTGCCTATCCCTCGCGCCTGTCGCGTCAGGTCGCGCTGTTCAACCAGCAGCCTGACCTCGCTCTATGCGGCGCAAGCTTCGATACCTTGCTTGGCAACCGCATCGTCAGGGGTATGCCCGACCCGGTATTCCAGGACAATATCCTGCGAGTATTGTCGATGTTCTTCACGATCTTCATGCATTCGACGGTGGTATATAACAGGAGGATCATCGAAGACCGCGTTCTATACTATGACGAAAGCTACAAGCACGCCGAGGATTTCGATCTGTTCAGACGGCTGACCGATCGTTATCCGGCAGCCATGATCCCCGAAAGCCTGATCGCCTATCGTATCCATGACGACAGCGTGACCAACAGGCACAAGCGGGAAATGCGCAGGACGCATTTGAAGATCGTGGCCGAGAACCTCGAGCGCGAAGGGCTCGCGGAAGAAACGCAAGACCTCCGCGCCATCGGTGAGGTCCTGTCGATGGACACGGTTCGCCGTGTCGCCGAATGGATCCTCGCGCTGGAAGAAAGGATAGCCGGGCTGCCGGCCGAGACGAGGCCGAGCTATCAGGCCGGCACGCTGAACCTGTTCTATTTCCTCTACCAGCTCATAGCGGGGGAAAGGCAGCCGTTGCTGATGCACGAATTCCTGACGCGGACGGCGAAATGGAAACTCATCCGGCGCCGCGAGCAGTACGTGTTTCGGACCGGTGCCTTCGCGCCGCGTTTCAGTCTCGTCTCGATGTCGATCACCAGGCAGGTCGATGCCTTGTCACGGTATCTGCAATCCGTGCCGGCCGCGGCGGTTTTGCCTTCGAACCAGTTGAGCTAGCAGCGCATGTTCGTCAAATCGCACCAGCTCCAGCAACGCGGCCGCTCGACGGTGCCGGCGGCCATGTCGCCCCGGCCGCAGCACGGGCCGGCGCCGGCGGTCAGCTTCATTGTCTGCACGCGCGACCGCGTCGCCGTGCTCGAGCCCTGCATCAGGTCGATTCAGGCCGCCTGTCGCGCCCATACCGCTTTTGCCGCCGAACTGGTGGTTGTCGACAACGGCTCGACCGACAGCACGGCAGAACGGCTGGCCAGCATCGCCGAACTGTCGGACATCCCGCTCACCGCTATTTGTGAGCCACGACCCGGACTGGCGGCTGCGCGCAATGCCGGCTTGGAGCGCGCGCGGGGCCGCGTGCTGGTCTTCGTCGACGATGATTGCGCAGTCCACAAGGATTATTTGCGCGATCTGCAGCGGCACTATGCGGCCGGCGAACGGGTCATCAGGGGCGGGCGCGTCGAGATCGGCGATCCCCGGGACCTGCCGTTCACGATCAAACGGTCGCCGGTGCGCGAGCGGCTTACCCCCGATGTCCATCCCGGCGGCTTCGTGCTCGGCTGCAACATGACGATGCACCGCGATGTTGCCGCCCGCATCGGGCGTTTCGACGAACGGTTCGGTGCCGGCGGTCCGCTGCGCTCGGCGGAGGATACGGATTATCTGGTGCGGGCGGTGCTGCTCGGCATCCCGGTCGAGTATGTGCCGGACATGACGATTTACCACCATCACGGCCGGCGCGACCGCAAGGCCATCGAAAAGCTGCACCGCGACTACAGTATGGGCAATGGCGGGCTTTGCCTGAAGCATATTCGCCATGCACCGTGGCTGCTTCGGCATTTCTACTGGTCGACGAGGGCGGCCTTCCGCGAACTGGTGAATGGTCCCCCGTTCGACCATGAACTCAAGCTGTCGCACTGGCCGATCGTCGGCATGAATCTGCTCGGCGCAGCCAAATTCGCGGTGCTTTTGCTGGCGAAATCGCCGCAGCCGGCGCAGATGCGACAGGAGCAACAGGCAAATGCCGAGGCGAGGTGATCCGCCACTATGCGAATAATGCCGCCTAGCCTGCCGATGCTGCGCCGCGCGCTTGGAAGAAAGCAGTTGCGCCTGCTTCCTGCCGTGGTGGTGCTCGGGCTGCTCAGCGCGGCGCTTGAAGGCTTCGGCATCGGCCTGATCATCCCGTTGCTGAACATAATCATGGGCCAGCAGGGGCAGACCGGCATGGCCGGCTTTTCCGCCGTCTTCCAGCATGTCGGGTCGAGCTTGAGCGAGCGCGACCGGCTGATCGTCATTTCGGTCGCCATCCTCGGCTCCATCCTCCTGAAGAACCTTTTCGCCTTCGCCAACACGCTGCTGACCACCTTCATCTACGGCAAGGCAAGCCATTCGATCCGCAGCGCGCTGTCGGAGCAGCTGCTGCGGGTGGGCTACCCGTTCTTCCTGCAGCAAAGCCCCGGACGGCTGCTCAACATCATCTCCAACGAATCCTGGCGGGCCTCGGATGCCATCCAGATCACGTTGGGGGCAATCGTCAATGCATCGGCCGCGATCATCCTTCTGGCTTTCCTGCTGCTTTTATCGTGGCAGATGACGCTGCTGGTCACGCTGGGGCTGGCCCTCGTCCAGGTCGCGCACGCCATGCTGTCGGCCAATCTGAAGGCGCCGAGCCGCAGCGTCGCCTCCCGCAACAGCCAGCTCGCATCGCAGATGCTGCATCTGGTGCATGCCGGACGGCTGATCCGCATTTTCGGCCAGGAGCAACGCGAGAAGGCGGCATTCGACCAGGCGTCGGATGCGGTGCGCCGGGCTGCCTTCGTCCTGCTGACGCGCCAGGGAGCGTTGCCGCCGCTGACCGAGGTCCTGCACGCCATGCTGTTCCTGGCGGTGGTGATCGGCGCCTGGTTCGCCAATGTCAGCTTCCCGCTGATCGTCGCCTTCGTCATCCTGCTGTATAGGCTGCAGCCCTATATGCGGTCTTTGCAAATGGCCTGGAGCCAGCTGCAAGGCCTGAGCGGATCGCTGGAAGAGGTGACGTGGATGCTGGACCCGTCCGACAAGCCCCAGCCGCCGCAAGGCAACAGGCCATTCCCCGGGCTCAGCCAAGGCATCAAGTTCGAAGACGTTACCTTTACCTATTCCGGCTCGGAGCAGCGCGCGGTGGTGCTGCATGCGGCGAGTTTCGACCTCCGCAGCGGCCGCTCGACCGCGCTGATTGGCCGGTCGGGCGCGGGCAAGACAACGATCGTCAATCTCCTGTGCCGCTTCGTCGAACCGGATAGCGGCAGGATTCTCGTCGATGGATCGCCTCTCGACCGGATCGACCCCAGCCAATGGCGAAAGCATATCGCGCTCGCCAGCCAGGAGCTGGAACTGGTCGACGGCACGATTTTTGAAAACATAATCTACGGGCAGGACGCGGCCTCCACCGCCGACGCCGAGCGCGCCGCAAGACTGGCCGAAGCGCATGGGTTTATCGAGCAACTGCCGCAGGGCTACAGGACGGTCGTCGGCTACCGCGGTGTCAATCTCTCGGCGGGACAGCGGCAGCGGATCGCACTGGCCAGAGCCCTGGTGCGCGATCCCGATATCCTCATCCTGGACGAAGCCACCAATGCAGTCGACGGCCTGTCGGAAGCGGCGATCGTCGAGACGCTCAAGTCGCGGGCCGGCCGCCGTACCACCATCGTTATCAGCCATCACCGCAGCACCATCTCGTTCTGCGACGACGTTGTGATCCTGAGCCACGGCCGTGTGCAAAAGCAGGCGCCCTTCGCGGCGCTGGCGACGCTCAGCATGGACGAGCTCTACCAGCACGAGGCGCTGGACGGCTGAGGGCCTCGGTTCCGAGAAAACCTCGCACGGTACCGGTTTTATACAATCCCTGATTGGTGGACTCGCTCGCCGCCCTCGACGTTAACTTTGCGTTAGCGACAGGAGGGGGAAGATCGCTAACGGGAGGAAGAAAAATGAGAGAAAACTACGATCTGACGATCGACTACGACAACGAGCCGTACGACAGCAAGCCCTACGATCTAGCCACATTCGCGAACAAGCACGGCCTCAACATTCGAGCCGCCGAGCTTCTTCTCTTTGCCAAAGGCCCATCCCGAGCGGCGTGCGATGCCGCGGCGAGAGCCTTCCTCGCGGCAGTCGCCGCACAAGCTATGAGACAATCGGCGCGGTAGGTCTCATTGAAAAGCCATTGCTGACACGGCCGGCCGTGTCAGCAACCGGGCGGACAGCGCTGGAAATTCCGGGCCGTTTCCAACAAGATGCCTGAGCATTTGGGAACGGCTCGGAATGTGCAATCTCTACAACATCACGACCAGCCAGGAGGCCATCCGCCAGTGGACCCGCGCCTTGCGCGACATCCTCGGCAATCTCGAACCCTCCATCGACATCTATCCCAACCAGCCAGGCCCGGTGGTGCGGAACGCGCCGGACGGGGAACGCGAATTGGCCAATCTGCTGTGGGGCATGCCGACGCCGCTGGAGCGGGTCAAGGGCAAGGCCGACTACGGCACCACCAATATCCGCAACCCGCAATACGGCCATTGGCAGCAATATCTCGGTATCGAGAACCGCTGCGTGGTGCCCGTCACCAGTTTCGCCGAGCCGAGCCCGACGCCCGGCGACAAGGACCCCGAGACCGGCATTCAGCGCAACTACTGGTTTGCACTCGGCGAGCACCGCCCACTGTTCTTCTTCGCCGGCCTGTGGACGCGCTGGCAGGGCATTCGCAAGGTCAAGGACGGCCCCGCCGATCACCAGGTCTATGGCTTCATGACGACCAGGCCCAACGCGCTGATCGCGCCGATCCACGAAAAGGCAATGCCGGTGATCCTGACCACGCCGGAAGAAACCGAGACATGGCTCACCGCGCCGTGGTCGGAGGCAAGGCACCTGCAGCGCCCGGCGCCCGGTGATGCGCTGGTGATCGTCGAAAAACCGGCGACGCAGATCAAGTTTCCGCAGCAGGCGCCGGCGCAAGGCTCATTGTTCTAGCGCTTGACCTTCTGCAGCACCCAGATGTAGCCCTTGGGCGGATGATCCTGGTCGATGAACTGCGTCTTCACCGTCGTGTCCTTCCGGCTGCATCGCTTGCACCTGAACCTGATCGCTTCCAGCGGCTTGTTCCAGCCCACCACCTGGGCGACATCATTGGCCTTGAAGCGTCCGACATGGTAGCAATGGCCGCACTCCACGATGAGCAGCATGTTGGCCTTGGCGGCACGCCCAACGCTGTCCATCGGCCCGGCCATGGGTCACTTCCGGGTCGAGTAATCCTCGGGGAGGGGAAGCAGGCCAAGGTGCGCCATCCGATAATCGGGCTGCTTCTCCGCGACGCTGGCCAGCACCTCGTGCAATTTCTCGACAAGCCCGCAAAGCTGCCAGAACAGCTCGCCATGCGCCTTGAGATGCAACTGCGACGACTGCACAGTCCTGCGCAGGCTCAAAGCGTCCCTGATGAGCGCCTCCGCATCCCTTGCCGACAGCCTGTCAAACCGGCTTTTTCGTCTGCCCATCGCGGCTCTCCTCGATTTGTGAGCAACCGCCCCGCCTGCTGACAAATAGGAAGGCATTCCTCGCTGAGTCAACTCGCTCTTGACATTTTTGTTCCCGTTTTGTTCAATTCAACAGGCACGATCGGAGGCGCCGCCATGGACCACATTGTGACACTGGACAGCCGCCAGGAGGTAGCGCTGCAGGCCATCGCTGACAAGTTCATTGCATTGCATAAGGGAGATGCGGTTAAGGCGCTGAAGGAGATGATTGTGCTCAATGGGCATCTGCAGGAGCGGCTTGACGCGGGTGGAGGGAGCGCGCCGGGTGAGAGGCTAGAAGGGTGCCGCTCAACCTTCACTGAACAGAAATGAGCCACTCCGCTAACATTTGTTCGCCGGCACTGGTTACGAAATACTGGCCTGTTGAAGACAAATGAACATAGCGTTTCTTGACTAGGTCTTTAAGTCCGTTGCTGACCGAGGGCTGACTGCACTTGACAGCGGTACCTAATTCGGTGCGCGTCAATCCTGCCGGCCTTGCATGGGCCAGTAGTAACAGCAGCTCATACTTTGCCGCGACGGGTTTACCCACAAACACTTCTCCATCGATGGCCTCGATCAATGGGATCGAAGTTCGCGTCAGCGCAAGCATCGCCTGGGCTACAGCTTTGTCATCACTGACATGATAGAGCCGTAGGAACTCTGCGATGATCCAACTCGCCCCTGCCACCGCTAGGGATACGTCAATGGAAGTTGGATCAATTTCCTTCACGTGCACGGCGTTTCGCTTGCTGCGGAGGTCGTAGATCATGCCATAAGCGGCACGAGGTATGAGGAATCGCAGCGAATCCGAAAGTGACGTGTCGTTTTCTATCTGCTTCATAGTTTGGGCGACCTGTTTTATCTCGACGGGCGTGGTGCCCGTACGGAGATGTTCGATCGTCCGAAACACCTGCTCGACGAGCCGGCCGCCTTTCACCAGCGCGCCCTCCAAGTCTCCAGCGCGATGTTTTGCTAATAATTGCTCGTAAGCGTCGACCAGTTCAGTTACCAGCAGGGTTGGATATGTGCGGACAGGTTCGCGATGATGGTGTCGCGCATGTTAAGCCGCCCTATAGCCCCATATTTCCTTGTTTCCGTTGATGACCTTTTTGCGCTTCAACTTGCCGTTTCGAACCAGATCGGCGATGGGTCCAGATAGGGATGTTGTCTTGGCTATAATTGCGCGCTCATGTAGCTCAGCCAAGACTTGTGGCAAAGTCCGCACCTCTGAGAAGAAGTCATCTTTTACTAACCGGTCTAGCGATGCCCGGATCGGCACAACCGATTTCCGCCTGCTTGTTTGACCAGTCTGGATGGTCGCCTGTTCATCTGGCGAAAGCGTTTTCGCTATCTTGTCAGCTTTACCGGCAGTGCGCTTGGCGGGAGCCAACGCCTTCTCCCCCGCAACCGTGCTCGCAATTGCCTCGAGGTTGGCTACCTTGACCGAATAATGGCCATCAACAACTGCAAGAAGGCGGGAATCTTTCAATTTCTTGAGCGTGGGGCGCAAAGAGCCGCCATGGATGCCAGTAAGCGCTTCCAAAGCAGCAGGTCGCGTGTCGGCCGAGCGAGTTTCGTCGGTCACGTACTTCCAGCCCACAATCGCAACAAGCATTACTAGAACTTTGGCGTCGTTCCCCAATGCCATGCCGGCCCGGGTAAATACGATTTCGTAGGTTCCTGGATCATACCGGATATAATCGGCTATGATCTTCTCGATCATCTCCTCCGTGATCTTGCCACGATCCGCAACCAAATCCTTGAGAGCCATGGATGCGTATCCTCTTACTTCTTCGCGTCGGCCCCGAAGTGCCGATCAACAGCCTGTATTCCGGTTTTGGTCACGTAGTAGTGGCCCGCCTTTTGATGTGCCCCGGCGATTGCCCCAGCTTTGATGGCCACCCCGAAATCTCGCGGGAAATTCGAGGGCATAGGTTCTCTCGCAGCAGCAAAGCGGTCCTTTATGTCCTCACGGGAGAAGGTGGGCTGACCCTCATGAAGGCCAATATAATGACCTATTGCCACAATTTGATCCGGCTTACGCACTGCTTTGACCTCGTCGAGAAATTCTCTGAGCGAGATTTTAACTGCTAGCTCTACCGGCGCTCCCGTGGATGCGGTCGAAGTATTACTGGCAGACATATCTCTGCCAATAACCACGCTCATGATCGCAGCAAATTGATCTGGGCTGATCTCACGCTTGATCTCGACCCCATTCCCCTTTAGCGTCAGTGTGAACTGCTCCAGCCCTTCATTATCAGCCATTTCAGCACCATCCCTATCGCGACAATCTAAAGCTGTATCGTCGCCGTCGTTCAATGTCAACGCGCCGACGTTGAAGTTTTCTACATGTCTGTGGATATCTGATATTGTCTGAGATAAAATGCTTTTGTTACAGCGAGTTATGATCCCATGCTCTTCTGCAATGTTTCAATGTGTATAGTGATGCCGGGTAGAAGTCTGTATGCAAGACATTATATACGAAAATTATCCCCATGAAATCAATGCCTTAAAGCGGCTTGTCCGCTGACGTCCTATTGACATACAGAATTGCATGAGAAGCGTACGTTAAAATCTCGATAGAGCCGAGCACGTTTGATCGGCGCGTGTGTGAGCGCTAAGAGGCCGTTTTGAAAATCGGCTTACTGGGGTTTCGTCTGAGGCTGGGTTATGATTCAAGCTGTGGATGTGGACAAAGCAGAGCCGTGGCCGGATGGCCCAGA
>NZ_JAMYQT010000042.1:0-45360 GCF_040320985.1 Mesorhizobium sp. M0571 | reverse complement strand
CCCGGCCTTCTGTCGGCTGGCCGCTCTCCTCCTTCTGATTAATCTTCACTTGACGCGGTGGGCGCGCCGGGCCCCCCGCCCCCCCCGGGCGATAGTTCCTGCTGGTCAGTCCGCGACGGCGCTGGTGTCGACCAGCGTCGAGACGTCAGGCGCTTCCTTGATCAAGCCCATCTGCAGCAGCAGGTCGCCGGCAGTCTTGGAAAAATCCTGGAATTCCTTTGTGAAGAACTGCTTGTTTTCGGCCTTGTCGGCCCATTTCAGGTATTTGGCCGATTCCTCGAACTCCTTTGCCGACTGCTTCACGTCGGCGCCCATGGTCTCATAGGATTTCGCTGGATCGCTCTTGATCAGGTCGAGCGCCTCGAAGTAGCTGTCGGCAAGCGCCTTGGCCGCATCCGGATTGGCCTTGAGGAATTCCGGCGTGCAGCCGACCGTGTCGAGCACCATCGGATAGTCGAGAGTGGTCACCAGGATATGGCCCTGATCGGATTTTTCGCGCACTGCCGAAATGAACGGCTCATAGGTGACCGCCGCATCGTTCTGGCCGGCGAGAAACGCCTGTGCCGCCGCATCCGGCTCCAGGTTGACGACCGTCACGTCCTTGGTCGACAGGCCGTTCTTGTTGAGCACCCAGGCCAGCATGAAATAGGGCGACGTACCCGGCGCCGATGACGCGACCGACTTGCCCTTGAGGTCGGCGACCGTCTTGATGTCGTTGCGGGCGACGATGCCGTCGGCGCCGTAGGATTTGTCCAACTGGAATATCTGCTTCGTCGTCACGCCATTGGCGTTCCAGACCAGCCAGGTCTCGACCGTGGTGGCGGCGCATTGCAGGTCGCCGCTGGCGATGGCAAGCGGCCGGCTGGCTTGCGGCACCTTCTTCAAGGTGACGTCGAGGCCGTGCTTTTCGAAGATACCGGCCTGCTTGGCGAGTGTCAGCGGCGCAAAGCCGGTCCATCCACTGATGCCGATGCTGACAGATGTGGCGGCCGTGGCCGGCGCGGATAATCCAACGGCAAGCGTCAAGCTAGCGGCAAGAATTCCGATCCTGTTCATGTCGGTTCCCCTTTTTATCTGTTCGGATGGGGAATTGTGTCACAGACGCCCACAGGCTTGTCAATGAAGCAGATGCTGCACTGCGGTATGTCACCGCCGGCAGCAAACTTCGCCATTAGCGGCTGTTGTACATCCAGCTGCGGTCGCGCCACATTTTTTCGCCGACCAGGCAGTCGGTGACGGGTCTGTCCTGTGCCAGCACCACTGGCGGATGCGCCGCCTCTTCCGCCGCTCGCTGCGGCGAGGCCGGACCGGCAAGCTCCAGCACCAGCTTGCGGCGGATGGTCTCCGGAAACTGCGTCCAGTCATTGACTGGGATCATGAAGGAGCCTGGCCCGCCGATGACGCAGTCGCTGTAGTAACGGTCGAGATTGTTGACATCGTAAGCGCTGCTGAACCCGCCCCTGGTCATCAGCGGCAGGCCGTTGACGGTGATGCCCTGCTTGATCACGGCGTCGCGGGTGATGTCGACGGGCGCACCTTGGTTGTTGGGGCCGTCACCCGAAATGTCGATCACCCGCTTGACGCCCTCGAAGCCACTTTCGGCAAAGAGATCGCTGGCGAATTCCAGGGCGCCGGAGATCGAGGTGCGCCTGGCACTGGCCGGCGGATGAGCGGAAAGCTGCGCTGCCAGTCTCTCGGCGTCGGCACGGTTGGCGATGACCGTCCACGGCACCACGACCTGCTGCCAGGTCGCGCCTGCCCATTCGACATAGGTGACGGCGATCTTGCCGTGGGCGCCGTCGCCAATTGCCTGCAGCACATCGTGGTGCGTCAGCGCCGCCGCATAGCCGTGACGCTGTATTTCGAGCTCGTCCGGCGACATGGACAGGGATACGTCGACTGCCAGCACCAGTTCGACGTCGACCGGCTCGGCGGCGCGGGAGATTGCCGCCGGCCATAGCACCGCCGCCAGCACGGCGGCACCCGAGACGAGATGTCTTGCATCGGCAAAAGCAGACATGCCGCCACGGTAGTCGAGAATCGCCGATCGACAAAGAGAAAAGCCCGGCTGAGAGCCGGGCTCATCCGGTCACATCTTTGCGACCGTCCCGATGCTCAGCTGCGCGGATTTAGATTCGCCGGGTCGTAGAGCGGCCTGTAGCCGACAGCGGCCACTTCGACCGGGTATTTCTCGCCGAAATATTCGGCATTCAGCTTGCGGCCCTCCTGGCAATACGCCCAGGGCAGGTAGGCGAGCGCGATATTCTTGCCGATGGTCGGGCCATAGGCCACCGAGGTCGTGAAGGATCTGCGGCCGAGCTCGTCGACGAGCGTTTCACCGGTTTCCGGGTCCATCACCGGCATCGTGCCGACCGGATAGCGGGGAACGCCGTTCGAATCGGTATTGTCCATCATGACAAGCGTGCAGAGCATGGCCGGTTGATGCGCCCGGGCGCGATATTCCAGATGCTTTGCCTTGCCACAGAAATCGGCCTCCTTGACCTTCGGGCGAGCAAGGTCGGCTTCCAGCAGATTGTATTCGGTCAAGAGATCCGCGTTTTGCAGGCGCAGGCTCTTCTCCATACGGCGGCTGTTGGCATAGGTCTCGACGCCAAAGGCCATCACGCCGGTCGACCGCAGCGCGTCCCAGACGGCCAGGCCGTCTTCGTATCGCATATGCAGTTCCCAGCCCTGCTCGCCGACATAGGAGATGCGGAAAGCGGTCACGTCCTTGCCGGCGATCCTGACGGGCTTGATCGCGGCAAAGGGAAAATTCTCCGGCGTCAGCCCTTCGGGATTTTCCACGACTTTGCTTAATGTTGCCCGCGCGTTTGGACCCCAGATGCCGACAGTCACGTACTTCTCGGTCACGTCGGTGACGGTGACGTCGAAGCCTTTGTCTTCTGCCGTCCTGCGCATGTACTGGAAGTCGCGCGGTCCGGCATCGGCGCCGTCGATCACGCGGCAGCGGTCGGCCATGCGGATGACGGTCAGGTCGGCGCGCACCATGCCTTCCTCGTCGAGGAAATGGGTATAAATGCCCTTGCCGATATTGCCGTCGCCGCCGATCTTTGCCGCGCACAGCCATTCCATCAGCGCGACACGATCCGGGCCTTCCACGTCGTACATCGCGAAATGCGACAGGTTGACGATGCCGCAATCCTCGCTCATGGCGAGATGCTCGGCGTTGGAGACGCGCCAGAAATGGCGGTTGTCCCACTCGTTTTCACGCACTGGCACCCGGTTGCCGTATTTCTCGAGCAGGTGCTCGTTGGCGGCATAGCCATGGGCGCGCTCCCAGCCGCCGAGCTCCATGAAATAGCCGCCGAGTTCCTTCTCGCGCTCCCAGAAGGGCGAGCGGCGGACATTGCGGGCCTTGGAGAAGGGCTCGCGCGGGTGGACCGCCGGATTATAGACCTTCATCGCTGTTTCGGTGCAGCGGTCCCAGATGAACTGCTCTTTGGTCTGGTGCGGATAGAAGCGCGAATAGTCGATGGCGTGGTGGTCGATCGACGTCCGGCCGTCTGTCATCCAGTCGGCGATGAGCTTGCCCATTCCAGGACCGTCCTTGACCCAGATGGCAACGGCATACCAAAGGCCCCTGACCTTCTGGCTTTCGCCCATAGAGGGGCCGCCGTCCGCCGTCACCTGCAGCAGGCCGTTGAAGGAATGGCTCTCATTGTAGCCCAGCTCGCCCAGGATTGGCGTCAGCTCCATGGCGCGCTCGAGCGGCTCAAGTATCTGTTCCATGTCGAGGTCGCGCTGCGACGGCGAAAGCCGTGCCTCATTTTTCTCGAGAATATCGCGGGGATGGCAAAGGCGTGGATTGGTCTCTTCGTAATAGCCCCACTCGATCTGCCCGCCTTCGGCGGTCTTGGGATCGCCGGTATCGCGCATGTAAGCCGAGTTGCCCTGGTCGCGCAGCAGCGGCCAGCCGATCTCCTTGCCGGTGCCGGCGAGCTCGGTGTACGGCCCGAAGAAGGTGAGCGGATGGTCGATTGGCATGACCGGCAGGTCCTCGCCCGCCATTTCCGCAATCAGCCGTCCCCAGATGCCCGTGCAGACCACGACATAGTCGGCGTCGATAGTGCCGCGGTCTGTCACCACGCCCTTGATGCGGCCGTTCTCGATGACGAGGGACTTGGCCGACGTGTTGGCAAACGCCTTGAGCTTGCCGGAGGCTTCCGCCTGGTCGACCAGCTTGCCGGCGACGGTCTGCGAGCGTGGGATGACGAGGCCGGCGTCGGGATCCCACAGGCCGCCCTGCACCATCTGCTCTTCGATCAGCGGGAATTTTTCCTTGATCTCGGTGGGATCGATCAGACGGGCGCGTGTGCCGAAGGCCTTCGCCGAGGCGATCTTGCGCTTGATCTCGGCCATGCGGGCGTCATCTCCGACGCGGGCGACTTCAAGGCCGCCGATGCGCGCATAGTGGCCCATCTTCTCGTAGAAATCGATGGAGTAGAGCGTCGTCCAGCACGACAGGAAATCATGGCTGGTCGTGTAGCAGAAGTCGGAGGCGTGCGCCGTCGAGCCGATATCGGTCGGGATGCCTGATTTGTCGATGCCGACAATATCGTCCCATCCGCGCTCGATCAGGTGATGGGCGACCGATGCGCCGACGATACCGCCCAGCCCGACGATGACGACCTTCGCCTTTTCCGGAAACCCTGCCATTGCCCGCGACTCCAAGATGCTATTGCGGCAGACTATAGGGCGGCGCAACGGCGTGCTTGCAGCCTGTTTGCGACATCGCCAAAAAAGCCCGCGCCACCAGCCCGTCGAATGCAGTAGATCGTCGCCCTCGCCATGCTCGGTACGAAGGCGCTGCAACAGCCCCCGGTCTGTGCAGCTTCGAAGAAAAGTGCTTCCCCTTCATCGCCAAGTGGCGATTACCGGAAGCAAATAAAAGGCCGGGCATTTGCCCGGCCTTCGAAGATCATGGCGCCTACTTTACTTGATGCGGGCGACGCCGCCCGAGATCTCGATCGTTTCCGAACCGGTCAGCGCTTCGAGGTCGCCATTCGGCAAGGTGACGAAGCAGCCGCTCGGGCAGAATTCCACGGTTTCGCCGGCGGCCAGCGCCAGCTCGGTCTTGCCGCCGCCTTCCGTCACGATCAGCGTGCGGGTCTCGGCGTCCTTGTTGACCGCGCTGGCGGCATGGGCCGAACCGCCCAAAGCCAGAAAAGCGATGGCGGCGACGAGAGACTTCCACATTTTGCAGTATCGGTGTTGCCACCGCCTCTGTTGCATTTCGCAAGGCATTCTCGCCGTTTGCATGTGAGCTTATATGCAATGCAAGCTGAACGGCAACTGAATGCCGCATTCATGCCGCAATTGGTTTCCGAAGGCTTGAAGGCAAGCTCCAAACAGCTAGTCAGGATCGGGTTTCCGCACCTTGCGCCCCGATTTAGCGAGACGTTTCGCCTCAGCCGCAGCCAAGGCCTTCACTTGCTCCCGCTCGGCGAATTCGGCCTCGATCTTGTCGTCGTCGATCGGCCACGCCTCATGCTTCTTGGTCTCGACGACGGCGCGCGGCGTCGACGGAATTTCGATATGCTCGCTGTCGAATACATCGAAGATGGCGAAGCGGATGTCGTTCTGCACGACGTTGCCGTTCAAAACGTCAGCCAGGAAGACACGGATTTCAAATTCGAGCGCGGCCGGCCCGAAATTTGTGAACAGCACGAAGGGTTCGGGATTTTTCAGTACCAGCGGATGGCCGCGCGCGATCTCCAACAGGACGGCATGCACGTGCTTGACGTCGCTGCCATAGGCAACGCCGACCTTGATGTCGATGCGACCGAGCTTGTTGCGGTGCGTCCAGTTGCCGACCGCATTGTTGATCAGGTTTGAATTGGGCAGGATCACCGATTGCCGCTGGAACGTCTCGATCTCGGTGGCGCGCACGCTAATCTTCTTGACCGTGCCGCTGATGTCGCCGGCGACGATCCAGTCGCCGACCTTGAACGGCCGCTCGGCCAAAAGGATCAGGCCCGAGACGAAGTTGGAGACGACATTCTGCAAACCGAAGCCGATGCCGAGAGACAGCGCGCCGGCGACCAGCGCGAGATTGGAGAGGTCGATACCGGCCGCCGAGATGCCGACCAGTGCCGCGACCGCGACGCCGGCATAGCCGACCGCAAGCCGGATCGAATTGCGCACGCCGGTGTCGACCCGACCGCGCGCCATCACCGAACCGTCGAGCCAGCCCTGGAACCAGCGCGTCAGGAAATAGCCGATAACGAAGACGACGACGCCAGAAAGGATGCCGGTGACCGAGATCGTCACCGAGCCGATGGTGAGGCCCGTCGCCAGCTTGTAGGCCCAGGCCTGGATGTCACCGGGCTGGAAGCCCCACATCAACAGGATCAGCGGCAGGAACACCAGCACGATCATGATGTTGATGGCAGCGCTGACGACCAGCCCGAGCTGGTCGAGCGCGGTCTCTTCATAGCTTGAATTGGTCGATAGCCAGCGGCCGATCGAGCTATTGGCGAAGCCGCCTTCCTCGCCGATCGCCCGCGCCGACAGGAAGCCGATATAGGCAGTGACCAGGATCGTGCCGGTGACCACGACCTGGACCGACACGAAAATGGCAAGGCCGATATAGCCGAGCAGCGCCGACGCGATAGTGAATAGCCCTAGCGCGAAGGCGGTGTAGCGCAGCCATGCCGGCCACGGGCGCCAGCTCCCGTCGGCAGCCTTGAACGGCTTCAGCAGGCCCATCAGGATCAGGATGACGCCCACCATGATGGTGGCGATAAAGCTTCTGGCGATGGTCAGCGATAGCGGCGAGCCCATCTTGTCGTTGACGACCGACAGGAAATAGTTGATGCCGATGGCGACGGCCATGGCGGTCGTCAGCCGCGCCAGCCAGCGCGCCGGGCCGGTTTCGACCGGGATCAGACGCCAGTTCGGCAGTCGCGGCTCCAGCGCCGCATTGGTCAGCCGGTTGACGCAAAACACCACCGCGATGACGGCAACCAGCGCATTCAGGAAGATGCCGATGTCGCCGCGCAAGACGTTGTAGTAATTGAAGAAGAAGATAGTCGAGACAAGGAAGACGCCAACCGCCAGCGTCGGCAGCAATGTCGACCAGAACGCCACCGACAGACGGCTGAGATAGGAGGGATCCTCGACGGAAGGATCGGCTTCGAAGACGCGGCCGAACAGGCGCCGCCCACCGACAAAAAGCACAGCAGCCAGCGCAAGCGCCATCAAGGTCGCGGCAAGAATGGCCTGGAACTTGAACTTGAAGGCGAAGCTCAGCCAGGACGACACCGCCTTGTAGAAACTGGTAAATTCGTCATTGGCATCGGAAATGACCTCGGGGCTCAATGCATCGGACAGCACGTAGCGCTTGGTGAGCTGATTGCGGAACAGCTCGCTGCGCATATTGCCGATCTTCTCGATCAGTCCGCTGATGCGGATCGACAGGGTTTGCGCCGTGGCGATGACAGCATTGATCTCGGCCTTTTCCGAGGCCAGCGCCTGGCGTTCGCTGGTCACGATATCGGGCTCGGCCGGCTGGCCCGCGGCCGGCGGCGGGCCAAGCTGCTCGAGCCGGCTGTTGATCTCGCTCAGCCGCGGCCGGAAAGCGAGCGCGCTGTTCAGCGAGGCACGCGACATTTCTTCCAGCTGCAGGCGAATATCGACAAGGCTGGCGTCGTCGTCGCCGTCCTGCTGGATCTTCTTTTCGAGATTATCGGTCTTTGTCGTCAGGTCCTGGAGAATCTTCTGCTGATCGCTGACTAGTCCCGCGGGCGCCTGGCCAAGTCCTTGCGCCACCGCTCGCAACGAAAGCGGCGCCGTGGCGACAAGCGCCAGGACCAGAACGAAACGGAGCAGTCGGAAAAGCATGATTGTCTGGCGACTCACGGGCGGTAAGGCGTTCTAAAGGCCTGCTCTTGATAAAGACCGTCATATCTTGGGGCAAGCCGTCCCTGACGGCCCGTTTCGAAGTCGGCCTGTCGAAAAGCGATGGCGCAATCTTGGCTTTGCGTTGGCAGCCTGCTCTATAGTCTGCCGCAAAGCCTGAAATGGATGACAATAAGAATGGCGGAATATTCGGCCTTTTCGCTTCTCAAGAACGCGCTGACCGGAAACAAGGACTGGAAGCCGGCCTGGCGCAAGCCCGACCCGAAGGCGTCCTACGACGTGATCGTCATCGGCGGCGGCGGCCATGGCCTGTCGACCGCTTACTATCTCGCCAAGGAGCACGGCATCACCAATGTCGCGGTGCTGGAGAAGGGCTGGCTCGGTTCCGGCAATGTCGGCCGCAACACCACGGCGGTCCGTTCCAACTACCTCCTGCCGGCCAACACGCGCTTCTACGAACATTCGATGAAGCTATGGGAGAACCTGTCGCATGACCTCAACTACAACGTCATGTTCTCGCAGCGCGGCTGCCTGAACCTCGCCCACACACCTGCCCAGCTCGACGACTATGCCCGGCGCGGAAACGCCATGCGCCATCTCGGCGTCGACGCCGAACTGATGACCACGGCGGAGATCGCGCGCCTGGTGCCGGCACTGGACGTCTCGGCCACGGCGCGCTTCCCGATCGTCGGCGGCCTGATGCAGCGGCGCGCCGGTACCGCTCGCCACGATGCAGTCGCCTGGGGCTATGCGCGCGGCGCTGACCGCCGCGGCGTCGACATCATCGAAAACTGCGAGGTCACCGGCTTCCTGCGCGACGGCGACCGCATCACCGGCGTCACGACGACGCGCGGCGAAATCCGCGCCAGGAAGGTGGCGGTCGCGGTGGCCGGCAGCACCGGGCGGGTCATGCAGCTCGCCGGCATCGAGACAATGCCGATCGAGAGCCATGTACTGCAGGCCTTCGTTACGGAATCGCTAAAACCGTTCATCAACACGATCCTGACCTTCGGCATGGGCCATTTCTACATGTCGCAGTCGGACAAGGGCGGCCTTGTCTATGGCGGCGACCTCGACGGCTACAACAGCTACGCCCAGCGCGGCAGCCTGCCGATCGTTGACGAGGTGATGAGCGAGATGCTGGCGCTGTTCCCGGGGCTCGCCCGCGTCCGCATGCTGCGCTCGTGGGGCGGCGTCTGCGACATGTCGATGGACGGCTCACCAATCATCACCACCGGCCCGTTGCCGGGCATGTATCTCAATTGCGGCTGGTGCTATGGCGGCTTCAAGGCGACGCCGGCTTCCGGTTGGTGCTTTGCCTGGACCATCGCCAAGGACGAGCCGCACGATCTCAACGCGGCTTTCACGCTCGACCGCTTCTACCGGGGCCTGGTGATCGACGACAAGGGCCAGGGCGCCACGCCCCGGCTGCATTAGGTTAGAGATCCATGCTCATCACCTGCCCCTATTGCGGCCCGCGCGACGTCATCGAGTTCACCTATCAGGGTGACGGCAACCGCCAGCGCCCACAGCCCGCCTCGCAAAACCTCGACGCCTGGAACGCCTACGTCTACGACCGGCTGAACCCGGCCGGCGACCACAATGAGATCTGGCAGCATTCCGGCGGCTGCCGCGCCCATCTCAGGCTAGTGCGCAACACGCTGACGCACGAGATTTCCAGCACCGCCTTCGCGCGCGGCGACCACAGCTCGGTGGCGCGGCACAGGGCTGAGGACAAGTCATGAGTCCGCGCCGCACCGAGGCCGGCGGCCGCATCGACCGGCTGCGGACCATCCGTTTCACTTTCGACGGCGCGCCCTATACCGGCAATGCCGGCGACACACTGGCTTCGGCGCTGCTGGCCAACGGCGTCACCCTGTTCGGGCGTTCGTTCAAATATCACCGCCCACGCGGCGTGCTGACATCAGGCGTCGAGGAGCCGAACGCGCTGGTGACCGTGTTGAGGGGCGAGGTTCGCGAGCCGAACATCCCCGCCACCATGGTCGAAATCTATGACGGACTGACGGCGGTCAGCCAGAACCGCTTCCCCTCGCTTGCCTGGGACGTCAACGCCATCAACCAGCTCGGCGGCAAGCTGCTGTCGGCCGGCTTTTACTACAAGACCTTCATGGGACCAGTGATCGGTCCACTGAAAGGCACGCGCTTCTGGATGTTTTGCGAGCATTTCATCCGCCGTGCCGCCGGCTTGGGCAAGGCGGGCATCGCTGCCGATACGGCGCGCTACGAACGCATGAACGCATTTTGCGATGTGCTGGTGGTCGGCTCCGGCCCGGCCGGGCTGATGGCCGCCAGGGCGGCCGCCGATCAGGGCGCTCGCGTCATCCTTGCCGAGCTCGAGCCGCATTTCGGCGGCTCCGCCAACTGGTCGGGCGAGACGATCGACGGCATGCCAGGGGCGGACTGGGCGGCGCGGGCCGCGGGCCAGCTCGAAGGCCGTGACAATGTCCGCCTGCTGCCCCGTACCACGGTGTGGGGCTATTACGACGGCAACACGCTGGCCGCGCTCGAACGCGTCACCGACCACAAGGAAACGCCCGGCAAGGGCGAGCCACGCCATCGCTACTGGGCGATCCGCGCCAAATCGGTGGTGCTGGCCACCGGCTCCCTGGAGCGTCCGCTGGTATTTCCGGGTAATGATCGGCCAGGCGTGATGCTGGCGCATGCGGCAGAGCGCTATGCCAATGAATATGGCGTGCTGCCGGGCGACAGGATCGCGCTGTTCACCAACAATGACAGCGCCTATCGCGCGGCACTTGCGCAGAAGAAAGCCGGTGCCGTGGTGGTCGCCATCGTCGACGTGCGCCCGGAGCTTTCGAGCGAGATGCGCAAGCTCGCCGGCGAGGCCGAGGCCGAGATCTTTTCCGGCCACGCGGTGATCGCCACCGAGGGCGGCAAGGCGCTTTCCGGCTTCAAGGTGCAGCGCTTCGACATGGCCAATGGCGCGCTTTCCGGCGACGCGCGCAGTATCCACGCCGACTGCCTGCTGATGTCTGGCGGCTGGTCACCGACCATCCATCTGGCCAGCCAGGCCGGCGCCAAGGCGGAATGGAACGCCGCGAGACAAGCCTTCCTGCCGCCAAAGCCAACACGGCAATGGATCGGCGCCGGCGCCCTCACCGGAAGTTTCTCCACCGCCGAGGCGATCGCCGAAGGCCGCGCCGCCGGCCTTTCCGCTGCGGGCGCAACCGCCACGCCGGCGGCCTTGCCTGCCGTCGAGGCAGCACCTGGCGATCCCGATCCGGCGCCAGTGTTCGAGATCAAGGCCAAGGGCAAGAGCTTCGTCGACTTCCAGCATGACGTGACGGCGGAGGACGTGCGGCTTGCTCATCGCGAAGGCTTCGTCTCGGTCGAGCATCTGAAGCGCTATACCACGCTCGGCATGGCGACCGACCAGGGCAAGAGCTCCAACATACCCGGCCTCGCTATCATGGCCGAGGCGCTGGGCAAGCCGATCCCGGAGGTCGGCACGACCCGCTTTCGCCCGCCCTTTTCGGCGGTATCGATCGGTTCGCTTGCCGCCGAACGCTTCGGCGATCTGAGGCCCGAGCGGCTGACGCCGATGCATGACTGGCACGTCGCCAACGGCGCCACCATGTATTCGGCCGGCCTCTGGTATCGGCCGATGATCTACGGCCATCCTGGCGAGACGATCGAGCAGGCCTATGTGCGCGAGGCCAGAGCGACGCGCGAGAGCGCCGGCATCGTCGATGTCTCGACGCTTGGCAAGATCGCCGTACAAGGCCCGGACGCGGCGGAATTCCTCGACCGCGTCTACACCAACATGTTTTCGACGCTGGCTGTCGGCAAGGCGCGCTACGGGCTGATGCTGCGCGAGGACGGCCTCGCCTTCGACGACGGCACCACGTGGCGGCTCGGCGAGCAGGATTTCCTGATGACAACCACCACCGCCAATGCCGGCAAGGTGATGCAGCATCTGGAGTATTTCCTCGACGTGATCTGGCCGGAGCTGAAGGTCCACGTCACCTCGGTGACCGATCAATGGGCCGGTGCCGCCATCGGCGGGCCGAAGGCAAGGCAGATATTGGCCGCTTGCGTCACCGGCACCGCCGTCGACAATGCCGCCCTTCCCTTCATGGGCATCGTCCACGGCGAAATCGCCGGCGTGCCGGTGATGATCTGCCGGCTGTCCTTCTCCGGCGAAATGGCCTTCGAGGTCTATTCCGGCGCCGGCCATGGCACCCATGTCTGGGAGGCGCTGATCGAAGCCGGCAAGCCGTTCGGGCTGGTGACCTACGGCTTGGAGGCGCTGGGCACCATGCGCATCGAGAAAGGCCACGTCACCGGCGCCGAGATCGACGGCCGCACCACGGCACGCGACCTGCATCTAGACTGGATGCTGTCGAAGAAGAAGCCGTTCATCGGCTCGGCGATGATGGACCGCGAGGGGCTGATCGCGCCCGACCGCCTGGAACTCGTCGGTATTGTTTCGCTCGACAACCAGCCGCTCAACGGCGGCGCGCACATCGTCGAGGAGCTTGATGAAGCCAATCCGCACGGCTCGCTCGGCCACATCACCGCCTGCTGCTATTCGCCGGCGCTCGGCAAATATATCGCGCTTGCCCTGGTCAAGGGCGGCAACGCGCGGCACGGTTCGCGCGCCTATGTCTCCGACCCGCTGCGCAACCGGTTCGGGCCGGTCGAGATCGTCTCCAACCACTTCTTCGATCCGGACGGGAGCCGCATGCATGGTTGAGCGCCAATCACCGCTTGAGCCGATGCTGCATCCAGGCTCGCATGGCAATTTCGAGCACGGTGTCGAAATCATCCTCTCCGAAACCAGGCCGGGTTCGATCCTGCAGCTCGCAGCTTGGCCCGGCGAGGAGAAGACGTTGATGGCCGGCATCCATGCGGTCACCGGCCTGACTTTGCCCGACGGCGCCGGCGGCGGTGTCACGGACGGCGTTAGGTCGGTGTTCGGCTTTGCGCCGGGAAAGTTCACAATGGTCGATGAAGCCGAGGGATTGGCATCGGCCTTTGCCAATGTCATCACTCCGGCCATCGGTACGGTGACCGATCTTTCGCATGGCCGCACCGCAATCCGCATCGCCGGGCCGAAGGCCGAGTGGGTTTTAGCAAAATTCTTCGCCATCGATTTCGCGCTGCCGGCCTTCCCGATCGGCGCCGGCCGCTCGACCGTGCATCACGACGTCTTCGCCCAGATCCAGCGCACCGGCACCGATCAGTTCGACATCTATGTGTTTCGCTCGTTTGCCCGCTCGTTCTGGAAGGCGCTCTGCCACGCCAGCGAAGAAGTCGGCTACGAAGTACAGTAGACCCGAGACGGCGCGTCGTCACTTTATCTGGCGAACGTCACCCACTCTTCCGGCGGCGCGCGGTCGGTGCGGAAGGCATTTTCGGGCTTGGACGTGTCTTCATGGCCGAGCGCCATGCCGCAGACGACGATCTCCTCGTCGGGGATGTTGAGCACCGGCCTGATCTGCCGGTGATAGGGCGCGAAAGCAGCCTGCGGACAGGTGTGCAGGCCCCTGCCCCGCGCCGCGACCATGATGTTCTGCAGGAACATGCCGTAGTCGATCCACGACCCCTTGTTCAGCCGCCGGTCGATGGTGAAGATCATGCCGACCGGCGCATCGAAGAAGACGAAGTTGCGGTCGTGCTGCGCGCGCATCCTGTCGACCTCGCGCCGGCCGATGCCGAGCACGCCGTAGAGACCGAAGCCGTTGGCCCGCCGCCGCGTCAGATAGGGTTCGAAGAACTGGTCGGGATAGTAGCGATATTCGTCCCACTCCGCCTTTTCGGCGCGGATGCCCGAGCTGAGGATGGCGTCGGTGATGCGCTGCTTGATTTCGCCCTTGGTCACATAGACCCGCCAGGGTTGCATGTTGGTGCCTGAAGGCGCGCGCGCAGCAATGGCAAGAATATCGCGGATGGTGTCGTCGTCGACCATATCGGGCAGGAAAGCGCGTACCGACCGGCGCGAGGTGATCGCGTCATCGACGATCGCCGTCGCAATCCGGGAGTTGTTTTCCAGCATAGGCCGTCCCTTTGCGCAGGATCTCGAAAACCGGCATTCCGGAAAGGATCATGCGCCGACTAGAAGTGATGGAGCATCCTTGCGCGTCTTTTTTTGAACGCCCGATACCCTATCCGCCTCGACCGGACGCCCCCACTCACCGCTCGTGCGCCGAGCCTTTGCCCGAACCGTCAAAATGGCGCAAGTAAATCTTCTGGGTTCATGAAATTCCTCTTGATTTTTTCATGAACCTGCCGTCACATGAAATTTGTCTGGAATTTTTCATCAAGAGAATAAATTTGCCCTCGACCGCCGCCAGATCGGAACAGGACAACGGCGAACGGCTGCTGGCCGGAGACATTCGCGCGTTGCGCAAGGCGCGCGGCCTGACGCTTGCCGAAATCGGGCTGAAGCTCGGCCGTTCGGTCGGCTGGGTCAGCCAGGTCGAGCGCGGCCTGTCGATCCCGTCGCTCGGCGATCTCAGGGCCTTTGCTGAATTGTTCGGCGTGCCGGTCAGCCTGTTCTTCAGCCATGACGTGCCCGTCGAGACCGAACGCGGCGTGGTCGTGCGCGCCGGCAGCCGGCGCGTGCTTGGCACAAGCGATTCCGGCCTGGTGGAGGAGCTGCTGTCGCCCGATCTCGGCGGTAGCTTCGAGATGCTGCGTTCGGTCTTCGCGCCGGGTGCCGAGCTGAACACCGAGGCGCGCCGGCCGACCGAGGAAGCCGGCTACGTCGCTTCCGGCAGCTTCGATATCGAAATTGCTGGCGTCTGGCACCGGCTCGGCGAAGGCGACTCCTTCCGCTTCGACGGCAAGCCGTTCCGCTGGCGCAATCCCGGAGCGGAACCGGCTGTGGTCATCTGGGTGGTTTCGCCGCCTGTCTATTGATCTGGAGAAGAACATGGCCGGTTTGCCGACCACGGCGCGCGTGGTGATCATCGGAGGCGGTGCCGTCGGCGCCTCCTCGCTCTACCATCTCGCCAAAGCGGGCTGGACCGACTGCGTGCTTCTGGAGAAGAACGAGCTGACCTCCGGCTCGACCTGGCATGCCGCCGGCAACGTGCCGACCTTCTCCTCATCATGGTCGCTGATGAACATGCAGCGCTATTCGACCGAGCTATATCGCCGGCTGGCCGACGAGGTTGGCTATCCCATGAACTATCACGTCACCGGCTCGCTCAGGCTGGCCCATAGCACCGAGCGCATGCAGGAATTCCAGCGCGCCAAGGGCATGGGCCGCTACCAGGGCATGGACATCGACGTGGTCGGCCCAGACGAGATCAAGCGCCGTTACCCCTTCATCGAGACGCATGAGCTGAAAGGCGCGCTGTACGATCCGAGCGACGGCGACATCGATCCGGCGCAGCTGACCCAGGCGCTGGCCAAGGGCGCGCGTGACATGGGCGCGAAAATCATCCGCTTCTGTCCGGTCACCGGCGTGCGCCGCGAGAACGACCAGTGGGTGGTCGAGACGCCGCAAGGCGAGATCCGCTGCGAGATCGTCGTCAACGCCGCCGGCTACCGCGCCGCCGAGGTCGGCAGGATGTTCGGCCGCGAGGTGCCGATGATGGTGATGAGCCATCAATATATCCTGTTTGAGGAAATCCCCGAACTGGCCGCGTGGTCGAAGGGACAGGGCAAGAAGCTGCCGCTGCTGCGCGACGTCGACACGTCCTACTATCTCCGCCAGGAAAAGAACGGCATGAATCTCGGCCCCTATGAGCGCAATTGCCGCGCCCATTGGGTCGGCCACAACGACCCGATGCCCGACGATTTCTCGTTCCAGCTGTTTCCCGACGATCTCGACCGGCTGGAGCACTATCTGGCCGATGCCGTCGCCCGCGTGCCGATCCTCGCCACCGCCGGCCTGTCCAAAGTCATCAACGGGCCGATCCCCTATGCGCCGGACGGCAACCCGCTGATCGGGCCGATGCCCGGCGTGCCGAACGCCTTCGAGGCCTGCGTCTTCACCTTCGGCATCGCCCAGAGCGGCGGCGCCGGCAAGGTGCTGGCCGAGTGGGTGACCGAGGGCCAGACCGATTGGGACATGTGGTCCTGCGATCCGCGCCGTTTCACCGCCTTCGCCTCGGCCCCGGACTATTGCGTTGCCAAGGGCATGGAGATCTACGGCAACGAATACGCCATCCAGTTCCCGCGCCATGCCTGGCCGGCTGGGCGCGACCGCAAGCTGTCGCCGCTCCACGGCCGCATCAAGGCGCTCGGCGCCTGCTTCGACGCCTATAATGGCTGGGAACGCGCCACCTGGTATGCACAGGCAGGCGACGATGTCTCTGAAGAATCCACGCTGACCTTCCGCCGCGACGGGCCGTGGCAGCATCGCGTGCGCGAAGAATGCCTCGCCGTCCGCGATGCCGCCGGCATTTTGGACCTGCCGGGTTTTTCCCGCTTCAATCTCGATGGTCCAGGTGCCGCCGAGTGGCTCAGCCGGCAGGCCACCGGCCTGGTGCCGAAACCCGGCCGCATCGGCCTCGTCTATTTTGCCGACGACAAGGGCCGCATCGTCACCGAAATGTCGGTCGTCCGTCACGACGAAGACCTGATGACGCTGATCACCGCCGCGGTGGCGCAATGGCATGATTTCGAATGGCTGAAATCGCGCATGCCAAAGGACGCGACGTTCAAGTTGAGCGACCGGACAGAGGAGTATTCGACCCAGATCCTCGCCGGCCCCAACTCGCGAGACATCCTTGCCGAACTCTGCGCGGCCGACCTCACTCTGCCATGGCTGACCCATCAAGAGACATCGATCGCTGGCCGCTGGGCAAAGCTGGTGCGGGTGTCCTTCGCCGGCGAGCTCGGCTGGGAAATCCACAGCAAGATCAACGATACCGCCGCCATCTTCGACGCCGTCTGGGCGGCAGGGCAGAAGCACAGCCTGAAGCCGTTCGGCATGTACGCGCTGGATTCGCTGCGGCTCGAAAAAGGCTACCGTACCTGGAAGGGCGACCTGTCGACCGACTATTCGATCCTGCAGGGCGGGCTGGAGCGCTTCGTCAGATGGGACAAGCCCGACTTCCGCGGCAAGACGGCGCTGCAGAACGAGAAGCAGCAGGGCGTCGAGAAACGTTTCGTCACGCTGGTCATCGAAAATCCCGGCGATTGCGACGCGCCCTATATGTCGACGCTGTGGCATGACGGTCGGATCGTCGGCGAGACGACATCCGGCGGCTGGGGTCATCGCGTCGACCAGTCGATC
The DNA here is from genome assembly GCF_040320985.1 of Mesorhizobium sp. M0571. NCBI lineage: Bacteria > Pseudomonadati > Pseudomonadota > Alphaproteobacteria > Hyphomicrobiales > Phyllobacteriaceae > Mesorhizobium > Mesorhizobium sp. M0571. The sequence goes on along the minus strand of NZ_JAMYQT010000042.1, from coordinate 28,247 downwards.
GCGCTCGGCATGCTGCGCGCCGACCTCACCGAGCCGGGAACGGCTATAGAGGTCGAGATCTTCGGCGAGCGGTTCAAGGCGGTCGTGCAGAAGGATGAGCCGTTATGGGATCCAAAGAACGAGAGGCTCAGAGCATGAAGAAAGTCATCCTCACCGATGGCGGCATGGGCCAAGAGCTGGTCCGTCGCAGCAGCTCCGAGCCGACGCCGCTATGGTCGGCCAGGGTGTTGATCGACGAACCGGATCTGGTGCGGGACCTGCATGCGGAATTCATCCGCGCCGGCGCCCGCGTCATCACCATCAACACCTATTCCGCAACGCCCGAGCGGCTGGCGCGCGAGGGTGCCGAAGAGCTGTTCAAGCCGTTGCAGAAGCGCGGCGTCGAGCTTGCAAGGCAAGCCCGCGACCAGGCCGGCGACGCGGCCATCGCCGGCTGCCTGTCGCCCCTGTTCGGCAGCTATGCGCCAGCGCTGACCATCTCCTTCCAGGAGACGCTCGACATCTATCGCCGCATCGTTGCCGAGCAGGCGGACGGCGTCGATCTGTTTCTGTGCGAAACCATGGCGTCGGCCGAAGAGGCGCGCGCGGCCGTCACCGCGGCATCGGAAAGCGGCAAGCCGGTCTGGGTGTCGTGGACGCTCGCCGACCACGGCGCGCCACGCCTGCGCAGCGGCGAAACCATTGCGGCGGCGTCGGGCGCTCTCGACGGCCTGCCGGTTGCAGCTAGACTGATCAATTGCTGCCGGCCTGAAGCGGTCAGCGCTGCCCTGCCCGAACTGGTCGCGCTTGGCGGCCCGGTCGGCGCCTATGCCAACGGCTTCACCTCGGTCGAGGCGCTCAAGCATGGCGGCACCGTCCACGTGCTGCATGCGCGCCACGATCTTGATCCGGAGGCCTATGGCGATCAGGCGATGGGCTGGGTCGAGGCCGGCGCCGACATCGTCGGCGGCTGCTGCGAAGTCGGACCCGCCCACATCGCCGCCTTGCGCGACCAGCTCAAACAGGCCGGTTATGAAATTTCGGGAGTAGCGTAATGCCCAGGCCATCATCGCGCATTTCCGGCATCGTGCCTTCGGGCAAGGATGGCTGGGAGGTTCATTCCGCTGCCTGGGCGCGCAAGCAGGCCGGCGAGGACATCATCATGCTGTCGGTCGGCGACCATGATTTCGATACGTCGAGCGAAACGATCGAAGCCTGCGTGACGGCGGTTCGCGCCAGCAACCACCACTACACCCCGCTTGCCGGCGTTCCGCGCCTGCGCAAGGCGATGGCGGCGGCCTCGACGCTCTGCACCGGGGTTGCGACCAGCCCCCACCAGGTCATCGCCACGCCGGGCGGGCAGGCAGCGCTCTACGCGGCGGTGCAGGCCGTTCTCGACCAGGGCGACCATGCCATCGTCGTCGCGCCCTATTACGCCACCTACCCCAACACCTTCAGCGCGGCGGGCGCCGAGTTCACCGTCGTCGAGACACCCGCCGAGGACAGCTTCCAGCCGCGCGCCGCCGACATTCGCGCGAGCCTTCGGCCGAACACCCGCGCCATCCTCATCAACACGCCGAACAACCCGACGGGTGCCGTCTATTCGCGAGAGCGCCTGGAAGAACTGGCGCAGATCTGCCGCGAGCATGACCTCTGGCTGCTGTCGGACGAGGTCTACTGGACGCTGGGCGGCGGCGAGCACATTTCGCCGCGCTCATTGCCTGGCATGGCCGAACGCACTCTGGTCATCAATTCGATGTCCAAGAGCCACGGCATGACCGGCTGGCGCATGGGCTGGCTGACCGGACCCGAACAGATGATCTCGCTGCTGACCGACCTCAATCTGGTGATGACCTACGGCCTGCCTGCCTTCATCAGCCTCGCCTGCGCCGAGGCGCTGGAAAACGGCTACGGCGTCAAGGAGATCGCCGAACGCTATGCCGCGCGGCGCACCGTCGTTCTCGATGCCATGCGCGGCATGAACAACGTCACCGTGCGCGGTTCAGAAGGCGGTATGTATGTCATGCTTGATATATCCGCCATCGAGCCGGACGACGAGAAATTCGCCTGGGCTTTCCTCGACCAGGAAAAGGTCGGCGTCATGCCCGGCTCGAGCTTCGGCGAGGCCGCCGCCGGCCATATCCGCGTCAGCCTCTGCCAGCCTGAGCCGGTGCTGATGGAAGCTGCCACGCGCTTGCGCCGCTTCGCTTCCAGCTATCGCCGCGAGGCCGCATGACCACCCTGCCCGCCAAAACCATCCCCACCAAGGCAAGGGCGGTCATCATCGGCGGCGGCGTCTCCGGCTGCTCGGTCGCCTATCATCTGGCCAAGCTCGGCTGGACCGACATCGTCCTGCTCGAGCGCAAACAGCTGACATCGGGCACGACATGGCACGCCGCCGGCCTGATCGGCCAGCTGCGCGGCTCGCAGAACATGACGCGACTGGCGAAATACTCGGCCGATCTCTACGTCAAGCTCGAGGCAGAGACCGATGTCGGCACCGGCATGCGCCAGGTCGGCTCGATCACCGTGGCGCTGACCGAGGAGCGCAAGCACGAGATCTATCGGCAGGCGTCTCTCGCCCGCGCCTTCGATGTCGACGTGCGCGAGATTTCGCCTGATGAAGTCAAGGAGATGTATCCGCATCTCAATGTATCCGATGTGGTCGGCGCCGTGCATCTGCCGCTCGACGGCCAGTGCGACCCGGCCAACATCGCCATGGCACTGGCCAAGGGGGCGCGCCAGCGGGGTGCGACGATCGTCGAGAATGTGAAGGTCACCAAGGTCCATACCAGGGCCGGCCGCGTCACCGGCGTGTCCTGGGCGCAAGGCGGCGAGCAAGGCGTGATCGAGGCCGACATCGTCGTCAACTGCGCCGGCATGTGGGCGCGCGAACTTGGCGCCCAGAACGGCGTCACCATCCCGCTGCATGCCTGCGAACATTTTTACCTCGTGACGGAACCGATCCCCGGGCTCTCCCGCCTGCCGGTGCTGCGCGTGCCGGATGAGTGCGCCTACTACAAGGAAGATGCCGGCAAGATGATGCTCGGCGCCTTCGAGCCGGTGGCCAAGCCCTGGGGCATGAACGGCATAAGCGAGGATTTCTGCTTCGACCAGTTGCCCGAGGCCATGGATCATTTCGAGCCGATCCTCGAAATGGGCGTCAACCGCATGCCGATGCTGGCAACCGCCGGCATCCACACCTTCTTCAACGGCCCCGAAAGCTTCACCCCGGACGACCGCTACTATCTCGGCGAGGCGCCGGAGCTTTCCGGCTACTGGATGGCGACCGGCTACAATTCGATCGGCATCGTCTCCTCCGGCGGCGCCGGCATGGCGCTGGCGCAATGGATCAATGACGGCGAAGCGCCGTTCGACCTCTGGGAGGTCGACATCCGCCGCGCCCAGCCGTTCCAGAAGAACCGCCGCTATCTCAAGGAGCGCGTCTCCGAAACGCTCGGCCTGCTCTATGCCGATCATTTTCCCTACCGGCAGATGGCAACGTCGCGAAACGTGCGGCGTTCGCCGCTGCACGAACACCTGAAGGCGCGCGGCGCCGTGTTCGGCGAGGTCGCCGGCTGGGAGCGCGCCAACTGGTTTGCGCGCGAGGGCCAGGAGCGCGAATACCGCTATTCGTGGAAACGGCAGAACTGGTTCGACAACCAGCACGAGGAACATCTAGCGGTCAGGAACGGCGTCGGCCTGTTCGACATGACCTCATTCGGCAAGATCCGCGTCGAAGGCCGCGACGCCTGCGCTTTCCTGCAAAGGCTCTGCGCCAACGACATGGACGTGGCGCCGGGCAAGATCGTCTACACCCAGATGCTCAACCAGCGCGGTGGCATCGAGAGCGATCTCACCGTCTCGCGGCTGTCCGAAACCGCCTTCTTCCTCGTCGTGCCCGGTGCCACGCTGCAGCGCGACCTGGCCTGGCTGAGAAAACACCTTGCCGACGAGTTCGTCGTCATCACCGATGTGACCGCTGCCGAAGCCGTGCTTTGCCTGATGGGCCCGGATTCGAGACAGCTGATTCAAAAGGTCAGCCCCAACGATTTCTCAAACGAGAACAACCCGTTCGGAACGTTTCAGGAGATCGAAATAGGCATGGGCCTGGCCCGCGCCCACCGCGTTACCTATGTCGGCGAACTCGGCTGGGAGCTTTATGTCTCGACCGACCAGGCTGCCCATGTCTTCGAGGCGATAGAAGAGGCCGGCACCGATGTCGGCCTGAAGCTCTGCGGCCTGCACACGCTGGATTCCTGTCGCATCGAAAAAGCGTTTCGGCATTTTGGCCACGACATCACCGACGAGGACAATGTGCTGGAGGCCGGCCTCGGCTTCGCAGTGAAAACGGCCAAGGGCGACTTTCTCGGCCGCGATGCGGTGCTGAAGAAGAAAGAAACCGGCCTGTCACGCCGCCTGGTGCAGTTCCGCCTGAACGACCCCGAGCCCCTGCTCTTCCACAATGAGGCGATCCTGCGCGACGGCACGATCGTCGGCCCGATCACCTCGGGCAATTACGGCCATCATCTCGGCGGCGCGATCGGGCTTGGCTACGTGCCCTGCCAAGGCGAGAGCGAGGCGGATGTGCTGGCGTCGTCCTACGAAATCGAGATCGCCGGCGAGCGCTTCGCCGCCGAGGCCTCGCTCAAGCCGATGTACGATCCCAGGTCGGAACGGGTGCGGATGTAAGCTCTTCTTCCTTCTCCCCGTTTACGGGGAGAAGGTGGCCCGAAGGGCCGGATGAGGGGCGGCGCCAGGGTCCGGAAAGCTTGCGCTGCCCCTCATCTGCCTGCCGGCATCTTCTCCCCGTAAACGGGGAGAAGGACGCTGATCACGCGGCTCAGTCCCCCGCGTCAGAACGCGTCCATCTTGGCCGCGACCTTCGCGATGAACCTCGCCCGTTTCTCATCGGTCGACAGGTTCATTGAATAATGCGCGAGATAGGAGACCGACCCGCCAGGCTTGATGGTGGCGCGCAGCACCCGATTGACCAGCTTGCGCGGCGGGTCGCCCATCAGCATGGCGCGGAATCGGCTGCCGCCATAGGTGGTGACCGCCACCATCTTGCGAATATTGTGCAGCGACGGCTGCACCTTGCCGTCGACCAGCTTGAACGACACGCCAGGTAGGAAGACGCGATCGAAAAAGCCTTTCAGAATGGCCGGATAGCCGAAGTTCCACACCGGAAACGACAGCACCAGCGCCTCGGCCCGCAACAGGCGCTCGACATAAGGCGCCGCCGGATCGCCGGCACTGCGCGCGTCGTGATAGGACAGCCGTTCGGCCCGCGTCAGCCTGGGATCGAAACCCTCGGCATAGAGATCGCAATCGTCGACCACATGGCCGGCCGCCTTCAGCCGCTCGACGATCGTCCGGTGCAGATCGGCGTTGAAGCTGGTCTCCACAGGATGAGCATAGAGGACGAGGACGTTCAACCCGCCTTCTCCAGCCCCTTGAACAGGAACGACTTGCCCGAGCGATAATCGTAGTCCGGATTCTCCCAGGCGATCATCTTGCCGGGATTGAGCAGCCCTTGCGGGTCGGTCTCGCGCTTGAAGGCGAGCTGCACCTCGTCCGTCCGCTTCATGCCGCCCTCTTCCAGCGTGTAGCGGTGCGGGTTGAAAATCCAGCAGCCATTGTCCTCGTGGATCCGGATGATCTCGTCGAGGCGCTCCGCCGTGGTGAAACGGACCAGCGGCAGCCCGGCAATGCCGATGGCGCCGTCAAAGCGGATGAATTCGAGATGCGCCGGCACCTCGTCGCCGAAGCGGTCGACCATCGCTTTGACGTGGCCGAGGTGGTCCGGCGACGGGTAGCGGGTCTGCAGATAGGTGATCGTCGGATCGACCCGGATGGCGCGCAGCGTCGTGTGGTTCCAGGTCAGTTCATAGGCCGGCGGCAGCCCCTTGAGATCGGCCTCCTTGTCGGCACGAAAGACGATCTCGCCCTTGCTGCGCGCCGTGAAGGCGAGGAAGGCATCCATCGCAGGCGGCGCGATCATCAGGACGACAATGCTTTGGCCGCGCCGGAAAAACCTTTGGTGCCGTTTGAAATAATCGTAGGGGATCGGCGCGGCGATTGGCGTGATCAGTTTCGCCAGGATGCCGTCCTGGACGGCGAGATCATTGCCGAAGCCGGCTGCATCCATGAAATCGTCGAAGCCGACGATAACGTCGATCCAGTCATAGCTGGCGGTCAGCGGCATCTCGACTTCGGTGATGATGCCGTTGGTGCCGTAGGCGTGCATCACCTTCAGCACGTCCTCGCCGGTGAGCTCCATGACACGCGGCTCCGCCTCCATCGTCACGGTCCTCAGCCGTATGACGTTGCCGAGGTCGCGCAAGCCGCCCCAGCGGATCGAACCGACGCCGCCCGAGCCGCCGGCAACGAAGCCACCAATCGACGCGGTGTTGTAGGTTGACGGCGACATGCGGAGCTCCTGGCCGGAATGCGCCCGCGTCGCTTTGTCGATGTCGGCCAGAACCGCACCCGGTCCGGTCACCACGCGGCCCGGCGCGATCGTCTTGACCGCGTTCATTTCGGCAAGGTTGAGCACGACGCCGCCGGACAGGGGCATCGCCTGCCCATAATTGCCGGTGCCGCTGCCGCGCGGCGTCACCGGCACACCATGTCGGTGGCAGGCGGCGAGCACGCGGACGACCTCATCTTCCGTTTTCGGCGTCACGATCAGGTCGCCGGTGACGTGCTCGAGCTGCTGCTTCAGCACCGGGCTATACCAGTAGAAGTCACGGCTCTTCTGCTGGACGATCGCCGGATGGTCGTCGATCCTCAAACCGTCCAGGTCGCGCTTCAGCCCGGCAATATCCATCATTCCACCATCAAATCATCGAGTTCGGCATAATCGGGCAGCTGGCGTTCGATCGCTTGCCCGCCGCGCACGACGATGCGATCCGATTCGGGCCGCGACAGCAATTCCGTCCAGCTTCGCCCCCTGAAGACGACGAAATCGGCCGGCCCGCCGGCGGCAAGCGTGCCGAAGCCGTCGAGCCGCATCACCTTGGCCGGTGTCGCGGTCACCGCTTGCGGCCAGTCGGCCACCGGATGGTCGAGATGCAGGATACGTGTCGCCATGCGGTAGACCTCCAGCATGTCGAGATCACCATAGGCATAGAACGGGTCGCGCGTATTGTCGGAAGCGACGGCGACGGCAATGCCGCGCGCCTTCATCTCGTGCAGCAGCGTCACCCCGCGCCAGCGTGGCGTCGTCTTGTCGCCGCGCCGGTCCTGCAGATAAAGATTGCACATCGGCAGCGACACCACCGCCAGGCCGGCCTTGGCGACCTTGTCCAGCGTGTCGAGCACGTCGAGATCGGGCTGGCGTGCCAGCGAGCAGCAATGGCCGACCATGATTTTTCCCTCAAAGCCGTTCCAGAGGGCTGCTTCGGCGATCTTCTTCAGCGAGATCGCCGAGACATCGTCGGTCTCGTCGGCATGGAAATCGAGGTCGAGGCCATGCTTGATCGCCTGCGCAAACACCTGGTCGAGCAGTTCTTCGAGATCCGGCACCATATAGGTGACGACGCCGAGCACTCCCTTGGCACCAGCCACCCGTTTGGCCAGCCTCTCGAACCATTTCCTGTCGCGCACGCCCTCGATGCCGAGCAGGCAGGCCGCCTGCAACTCGATGCGGCCGCGCCATTTCTCCCGCATCGTCTCGAACACCGGCCAGGAGATCTCTTCCTGCGGAGCAACGCTGTCGAGATGGGTGCGCAGCGCCCTGGTGCCGTGCGCATAGGCCGAGCGCAGCGAGAAATCCATGCGACGGGCGACGTCGTCGGCGCTCCAACGCGCCGCGCGATCGGCGCCGGTCGCGTTCAATGCACCCATGAAAGTGCCGTCGGGATTGGGTTTTCGAGGCCAGATATGGCCCTTATCGATATGGGTGTGGCAGTCGACGAAGCACGGCATGACGATGCGGCCGGCGAGATCGAGGGCGTCCGCAGGTGTTCTGGACTGGCGATGCGCCGCAATGCTGGAAATCCTGCCCTCCGCGATAGCGATATCGGCGAGTGCAAGACCGTCGGCGTCGAAGGCAGCCGCAAGCCCCGGCGTCAGGGAGGCGTGAAGCCGGACGTTGGTGAGGACATACGAACCGCCCTGGGGAATGCTGCTGGCTTGCGGCACCGTCATCGCTCCTGTTTCAGCGCGCTTTCGTGCCAGCGCCGCAAAACGAGATGCGAGATCAGCGACAGCACCAGGAAGATCAGAATGCCGGTGAGCGAGATTAGAATCAGCGCCGCGAACAGCCTTGGCGCGTTGAGCCGGTAGCCGGCCTCGATGATGCGTGAGGCGAGGCCAGACGACTGGCCGGTGGCGCCGGCGACGAACTCTGCCACCACCGCGCCGATCAGCGACAGGCCGCCGGCGATCTTCAGCCCGCCGAGGAAATAAGGCATTGCCGCCGGCAGCCGCAGATAGCGTAATTGCTGCCAGCGGGTCGCACCGTTGAGCTTGAACAAATCGCGCAGATTGCGGTCGACGGAGTTGAGGCCGAGCGTGGTGTTGGAGAGGATCGGGAAGAAGGCGACGATCCAGGCGCAAAGCAGCAGCTTTGTTGTCTGATCGTTGACATAGATATTGATCAGCGGAAAAATCGCGACGATCGGCGTCACCTGCAGCACGATGGCGAACGGAAAGAACGACATCTCCACCCATTTCGACTGCGCGAACAGCACCGCCAGCCCGACGCCGCCGACTACGGCGAGAAGCAGGCTGAAGAATGTGATCTTAAGCGTCACCAGCAGCGAGGAGAACAGCAGCCCGGCATCGTCATGCAGCGTCTGCAGCACCACGCCGGGGCGCGGCAGGATGTATTTCGGGATATCGTTCCAGACGCAGATGCGGTCCCACAGCCAGATCGCCAGGATCATGATCGCCAGCGGCAGTAGCCATCTGCCGATGCGCTCGAAGCGCTCCTGACGGAGGCGGTGCGCCTCCTCCGAGTCGAGCGCCAGGACTTGTTGTTCAATGGCCGTCATGATGCGGTCCGACAGTTGAGTTGATGGCGCCGATCAGCACGTCGGATGCCTGGCGGCAGAGCGCGGCATAATCGGGCGAGGTGCGAAACGCCTCGTCGCGTGGATAGGGCGCATCGACACCAAGCTCGGCAAACACCCGGCCCGGCCGTGCGGCCATGACGACGACGCGGTTGGAGAGGAAAACGCTTTCGAAGACGCTGTGGGTGACGAAGACGACGGTAAAACGCTCATCCTGCCATAGCTCCAGCAGATCGTTGTTGAGCTTGAAGCGGGTGATCTCGTCGAGTGCCGCGAACGGCTCGTCCATCAGCAGAATGCGCGGTTTGGTCACCATGGCGCGGGCGATCGAGACGCGCATCTTCATGCCGCCCGACAGTTCGCGCGGCACGGCATTCTCGAAGCCGGTCAGGTGGACCCGCGCCAGCATCTCCATTACCGCCGGCGCCGCCTTGGCCCGCGACACACCCTTCAACCGCAGCGGCAGCCAGACATTGTCGAAGACATCGGCCCATGGCAGCAGCGTCGGCTCCTGGAAGACGAAGCCGATATTCGAACGGTCGAAGGTGCCGCTGCCGCGCCAGTCGAGCACACCGGAGGTCGGCGTCGACAGGCCGGCAATCAGCCGCAGCGCCGTCGATTTGCCGCAGCCCGACGGTCCGAGCAGGCTGAGGAAATCGCCTTCCCGGATCGTCAGCTCGACATTGCTGAGCGCGGCGACGCCGTTGGAAAAGACCTTGCCGACGCCGCGCAGCGCCAACAGCGTCGGCCCCGATACACTTCCCGGCTGTTGCGCCACTTTCTCCAGCTTCACGGCTTACTTCTTCAGGTCGAGCCCGACGCTCTTGTTGACGAAGGCCAGCGTGTAGGCCTTCTTGATGTCGATGCCCGCCGGCGAGACCTTGGCCTTGACCATCTTGTCGTAAAAACTCTGGATGCGCGCGTCGGTCATGGCGCCGATGCCGAGCTTTCCGCTGTCGCCTGAATCGACCACGCCGAACTTCTTCAGCTGCTCGATCGAGAAGGCGATCTGCTCATCTGTCATGTCCGGATTTTCCTTCTTGATCATCTCGTTGGCGGCCTTGTTGTCGCCGTAGAGATAATTGTACCAGCCCTTGGCCGACCCATCGACAAAGCACTGGACCACCTCGGGCCGCTTGTCGATCGTCTCCTGCATGGTCTCGACCGTCGTCGCATATGTGTCCCAGCCATAGTCGGCCAGCAGGAACTGGTTCGGCGTGAAACCGCCCTGCTTCTGGACGGCGAATGGCTCCGAAGTGACGTAACCCTGCTGGATCGACTTCTTGTTGGCAATGAACGGCGCCGGGTTGAAGGTGTAGGGCACGCGCTTGGCGGCATCGAAGCCCAATTCCGTCACCATCCACTGGAAGAAGGTCTGCGTGCCCTCGTCACCCAGGATGTACTGGTCGGCGTTCTTCAGATCCTCCCATTTGTCCAGCCCCTGGCCGGGCTGGGACATGATGACCTGCGGATCCTTCTGGAAGTCGGCGGCCACGACGCGCATCGGTATGCCTTGCTGCACGGCATCGAAGGCCGACAGCAAATTGCCGCCCATGTAAAAATCGATCTTGCCGGCCAGCAACAGCGGTCGGCCGCTGACCTGTGGGCCGCCCTGCATGATCGTCACGTCGATGCCGCAGGCCGCATAGGTGCCGTCCGCCACGGCCTGGTAGTAACCGCCATGCTCCGGCTCGGCCAGCCAGTTGGTGCCGAAGGTGACTTTTTCGTTCGCTGCCGCGGCAAGCGTGCCTGCGCCAAGCAGCACGATCACGCCCGCCGAAATCTTGAGTTTTCCGTACATCCACACCACCCTTTGTTCGCTCCGGCGCGTCACGCGCCGGGCTCGACACCATTGTTTCAAGAAGCAAGACACATGCCACCGGCTTCTTGTGCCGGGATCGCCCGCTTGCGAATGAGCCGCACGCCAAGACCGGACGGGTCATGCTGTACGGAAGGCATCGTGCCTATTTTTTGAACGCCTGTCCATAATCGCCCTCGTGACATGCACGACCATCTTGATGGCCGCATCGATCCGGCCTTAGAGCGACGTGCGTCCACTTGGACGCACAAAGTACGCTCTAAAACTTTGAATCTTCGCATCTGCTTTCCGAAAATCGATCCCGATTTTCGGGCCGATGCGATAGGCTGCCGTGAACGGAGATTGCCATGTTTAAATTTCTCACGCCGAAGTCGATCAAGCCGCCCTTCGCCCGCTACAGCCATGGCGTCGAGGTGCCGCCCGGCAAGCGGCTGGTGCTGTGTTCGGGCCAGGTCGCCATCACGGCGGACGACCAGATCCCCGAGGAGGCCGGCGCACAGGCCGAGCTCTGTTTCCAGAACATATCGGCGATTCTCGGCGAGGCCGGGCTCGGCCTGTCCGACATCGTCCGCATCAACGCCTACGTCACAGATCGCGCCTTCCTGCGACCCTATATGGAGGTTCGCGACCGGCTGTTCGCCAGCCCGGCGCCGGCCTCGACGCTGATGATCGTGTCCGGTTTCGCCCGGCCGGAATTCAAGGTCGAGATCGAGGTCATTGCGGCGGGATGATCGACAGCCGATCGTTCCCGCGTTAGGTCTGGGCTTGTCGGTTCAAGGGGCATGAAATGATCGCTGCAAAAAAACGCGTATGGTGGGGTGACTACCGCACCACCGAATATGCGACCATCGATCCAGAGGCGACTATCGCCATTCTGCCGGTGGCTGCGATCGAGCAGCACGGCCCGCATCTGCCGGTCTCGACCGACACTTCGATCATGAACGGCATGCTGGAAACGGTGATCGCGCGCCTGCCCGGCGATCTCGACATCCGCATCCTGCCGGTCCAGGCGGTGGGCAAGTCGAACGAGCACTTGCATGCGCCCGGCACGCTTACGCTGCCGGCGGCGACGTTGATCGAAGCGTGGACCGAGCTTGGCCTGTCGATCGCGCGCGCCGGCATCCGCAAGCTGATCGTCGTCAATTCGCATGGCGGCAATGAGGAGATCATGGGCATCATCACCCGCGAATTACGCGTGCGGGCAAAGATGCTGGCGGTAAAGACCAGCTGGCAGCGTTTTGGCCGGCCGGCCGGCATGTACACCGAGCTCGAAGACCGCCACGGCATCCATGGCGGCGACGTCGAGACCTCGCTGATGCTGCATTTCCGGCCCGACCTCGTCGATATGGGCAAGGCCGACAATTTCGTTTCCAAGGTCGCGCGCGCCGAAAAGGAATTTTCGCTGCTGCGCCACACCGGAACGCACGCCTTCGCCTGGATCGCCAGCGACCTCAACCCGAACGGCGTTGTCGGCGACGCCAGCATTGCGACCGCCGAAAAGGGGCGGCTCACCGCCGAGCATCAGGCCGACGGCTTCATCAGCCTGGTGACGGACGTGCGCAGGGCCAGGCTTGCAGATTGGTTGGCTTAGGAGGCTATCCGCCAGCGTCGCGCCGCCCCTCACCTGCCTGCCGGCATCCTCGCCCCGTAAACGGGGCGAGGGACGCCATCATCGGCGGTTTCGCCAATCGCCAGCGTTGAGAAAAGGCGCCAGCGTTGCTGTCAGCCCCTTCTCCCCCGTCACTATACTGGGAGAAGATGCCGGCAGGCAGATGAGGGGCAGCGCCGATATCGGAAATACCTGCCGCGATCGCAGCACGATTAGGACGCGGTTGCTTGGTGGCTTTGATGAGTCAAATAACTGCCCACAAAACTAGAAATCAAGCATCGATCTTCAACGCAAACGGCGCGCCTTCAAACGCCTCGGCGCCGCGCCCGATCGCCTCGATGGCGCGGCTCATGCGGCCGTCGCGCTCGAGCAGTGCGTCGGCAATTGCGATCAGCCGCGGATTGGGCGTCGCGGTGGGCGACAGCGCGCGCAGCGTCTCGGCCAATTCGGCCTCGTCGCGCTTCGGCGCCAGCGCTGCCGCGATGATGTAGGCCGAGGCGGTCGAACGGCTGATGCCGGCATAGCAATGCACGACCAGCGGCCGCGAGCGATCCCATTGACGGGCGAAATCGAGCAGGTTGCGGACATGCTCCTCGCCCGGCATGGTCATGCCCTCCTGCGCCACCGCAATGTCATGCATGACCAGATGCAGATGGTTTTCCCTGGTGATCGAGGACGGTCGCATCACCTCCGTTCCGGCAGCGAGCAGCGAAAGCAGCCGCTCGGCGCCGGTCCTTGCCACCGTTTCCTCGATTTTTGCCAGGGAACAAACATGGATCATCGCGAAATCTCCTTGGCCCCATCGTCGCTCCGCGCGGCCCAGCCGGCAAGCGCTGATTCGAGCCGCCGCCATTCTTCGTCGGTTCCGGGCAGGCCGGCGCGCAGCACATCCGGCCGGCCGGAGAAATGCCGAAGCAGGATGCCGCATTGGCCGAGCACCGAAAACAGGCCGGCGGCGTCCGCCAGGCGAAGATAGCGGAACAACGTGGTGCCACCGGCGACAGGCACGCCGAAGCGGCCGAACAGCGCATCGAGCCGCGCGGCATCCTCGGCCAGACGGCGCCGCATCCCGGCCTGCCAGCCGACGTCGGCAAGCGCCCTTATGCCATATTCGAGCGCCGGCCCGGCAACCGCCCACGGCCCGAATTGCGCCTCCAGCCGTTCGACCGTCAGCGCATCGGCCAGTGCAAAGCCAAGCCGCAGACCGGCCAAGCCGAAGAACTTGCCGAACGAACGCAGCACGACGATGCCACCCTGGTCGACGTCGCCGGCCAAGCTTTCGCTGCGCGGGCCGACATCCATGAAGGCCTCGTCGACCACCAGCAGCCCGCCTCTGGCGCGCAATTTCGCGGCAAGGCGAAGCAATCTTTCGCGCTCGACGACGCGCCCGTCCGGGTTGTTGGGATTGACGACGACGGCAAGGTCGGCCGCCGCCAAGGCTTCGAAATCATCGACTTCAGCCGCCGCATGGCTGGCGATCGCCGCTGCCCGCCGATGCTCGGCATAAGTCGGCCCGAGCACCAGCGCCTTGCCTGGGCTGACCAGCGAGGCGACGCGCGGCAACAGGATCTGCGTGCCGGGCGCCGCTGCGACGTTCGCCGCCGAAGGTGCGCCATAGGCGCTTGCCGCGACCGCGGCCAATTCACGGGCACGCGCGGCTTCCGGCAATCGCGACAGGGCGGTGGCGGGCAAATCGAAAAGCGGGTAGGAGTGCGGATTGATCCCGGTCGAGAGGTCGACGAAAGGCAGTGGCGCGTGAGGGAAAAGTGCCCTCGCCCGGCCAAGGCTTCCGCCGTGGTCCACTGCCGCCGTCACTCCATCAAGAGACTTCATGTCGATCCTGATCACTTTCCTGTCGCTAGCCATCGAACTTGTCCTCGGCTACCCGGCCCGGCTCTTCGATGCCATTGGCCATCCCGTCACCTGGTTCGGCAGGCTGATATCCTTTCTCGACCGCAGGCTCAACCGCGCCACTGATTCCGACGCCCACCGTCGCCGCTGGGGCGTCGTCGCGCTGCTGGTGATCGTGCTGGTGCCGGCCGCCCTCGCCCTCTGGCTGGAAACCATGCTTTGGAGCTTTCCTCTCGGCTTGTTGATCACAGCAATCCTGGCGACGTCGCTGCTGTCGCAGAAGAGCCTGGCCGAGCATGTCGAAGCGGTCGCCGACGCACTCGACACCGGCGGACTGGACATGGGCCGCATTGCCGTCTCGCGGATCGTCGGCCGCGACCCGGAAAAGCTCGACAGGGCCGCTGTCTGCCGCGCCGCGATCGAAAGCCTGGCCGAGAATTTTTCCGACGGCGTCGTGGCGCCGGCCTTCTGGATCGGCGTTGGCGGGCTGGCCGGCGGCGTCGGCTACAAGGCCGCCAACACCGCCGATTCGATGATCGGCCACCGCACGCCGCGCCACGAGGCCTTCGGCTGGGCGGCGGCGCGCTTCGACGATTGGATCAACCTGCCGGCGTCGCGGCTGACGGCGCTGCTGATCGTGCTTGCCGCTTTCCTGGTCAAGGGCGCCGACGCCAGAGGCGCCTGGCACGCCGTGCGGCGCGATGCGAAGAAGCACCGCTCGCCCAATGCCGGCTGGCCGGAAGCGGCGATGGCCGGTGCGCTCGGCCTGGCGCTCGCCGGCCCGCGCTCCTATGACGGCGTCCTGGTCGATGACGCGTTGATGGGTGAAGGCGGCCGGCGCGACGACATCGAGAGCACCGACATCAGGCGGGCGCTGAAACTCTACCGGGTCGCCGACTTTCTGCTGATCGCGCTGTTCGGGATGATTTCGGCGCTCGTTATCTTTGCGTGACCTGCGCTCGAGATTGAGATCAAATAAAAACCCGCCATGCGGCGGGTCATCGGCGCGAATCAGCACCATAGCTAGATTAGTAGCATAGCTGCCGGCACAAAGCAAGAACAAAGTTGCCCGTCAGCGCTGGACCCGGCTTCATTCCAGCTTGGTTTCCTCGCCCCACGAAGTGGGGAGAGGTGGCTCGGCGAAGCCGAGACGGAGAGGGGAACCGCGCTCTACGAAGCCCCCTCTCCGGGGCGGGCGGGCGGCCCCCCCCCGCCCGGGTCCGGCCACCCGCCCCCACCCACCCCCCCGCGCGGGCCGCTGCGCGCCCACCTCTCCCCCGCTTCGCGGAGGGCGAGGAACCCAGGTCTTGAGAAGTCGGTGGGCAGCCTTGGCAAGCGTCATCCGAGTTGGACCTTCGTCCGAAATGTCCCGAGGCAAGCCCTCAGAACTCTATCCCCTGCTGCGCCTTCACTCCGGCGGAGAAGTGGTGCTTCGTCACGCCCATCTCGGTGACCAGATCGGCCGCCTCGACCAATGCCGGCTTGGCGTTGCGGCCGGTGACGACGACATGCAGGCCTTCGCGACGGGCCTTCAGCGCCGCGACCACTTTTTCGAGGTCGAGATAGTCGTAGCGCAGCGCGATGTTGAGCTCGTCGAGCACCACAAGGCTGATCGACGGGTCGGCCATCAGCTCGAGCGCCTTCGCCCAGGCGGCCTCGGCCGCCGCGATGTCGCGCTTCAGGTCCTGCGTCTCCCAGGTAAAGCCCTCGCCCATTGCGTGCCAGACGACGCGGTCACCGAAGGCAGCAAAGGCGTCCTTCTCGCCGGTGTGCCACTTGCCCTTGATGAACTGGACGACGCCGACGCGCTTGCCGTAGCCGAGCATCCTGAGCGCCAGCCCGAAGGCGGCCGTGGTCTTGCCCTTGCCCGGCCCGGTGTTGACGATCAGCAGCCCCTTCTCGACCGTCTTGGCCGCGACCTCGGCATCCTGCACCGCCTTGCGCTTGACCATCTTGGCGCGGTGGCGTTCCTCGCCCTTGGGATCGATGCCTTTGTCCCTGGTATCAGCCATGTCATTTCACCTTGAGCGGCAGCCCCGCCACCATCAAAAGCACGGTGTCCGCGACAGCCGCGACGTCCTGGTTCAACCGGCCGGCGGCATCGCGAAACTGCCTTGCCAGCGCATTGTCCGGCACGATGCCCTGCCCGACTTCGTTGGACACCACGAACCACGGTCCTCGCGGCCGCGAAAGCACGTCCGCCAGCCTTCGGCATTCGGCATCGCAATTATGTTCGGCCAGCATATGGTTGGTCAGCCACAGCGTCAGGCAATCGATCAGCACCGGCTGGCCGTCAGGCAGCGCCTCGATCGCGCCGGCAAGGTCGAGCGGCGCATCGATGGTCGTCCAGCCCTCGCCACGCCGCGAGCGGTGCAGCGCGATGCGCTGGCGCATCTCCTCGTCATAGGCTTGCGCCGTGGCGATATAGCTCCACGGCGCCGGACAAGCCGTTACCAGCCTCTCGGCATGGGCGCTCTTGCCGGAGCGCGCACCGCCGATGACCAGGGTCAGTGCCCCGGCAGCGCGGTCAGGCAAAGCTGTCGCGCAGGCTGGTCGCCGTGCCGGTGAAGCGTCCGCGCACCACGCCGACGACCGCGCCGAGCACCAGCCAGAACACCAGATTGGTCAGCGTCACCGCCACCACGAACTGATGATGCAGGCCTTCCGGGATCGCCGTTTCGAAACTATCGGGCTGCGGCGCGCCGACAATATGCGGCGCCACGATCAACGCTACGGCAAGGATCGCCAGCGGCAACGATCTGCGGAAGGCGATAAGGCCGAGCCCGGCGGCGGTCGCCACCACTGTTGCCCACCACCAGATCTGGCGTTGGACAAGGTCGGCCGCCGGCATCGCCGGCAATTCCGGCGGTAGGCCGAGGCCCGGCGCCAGCGTGAACACGGCAAAGCCGGCCAGCCCCCAGAACAGGCCCTGGCGCCAATTGCCGATGCCGCCGGCGAATTCCGAAACCGCGACTAGGACCAATGCGAAGCCGATGCCGGTGACGATATTGGCAACGACGCTGAAGGCAAAGCGCTCGAAGCCATCGGCCGGCGCCCAGCCTTCGTCCTCAGCCGGAGCCATTGCTTCAGCCGGTGCCGGCGCGGCGCTGCTCATAGCCGTCGTGCCCGCGGCGTTCTCGGCCGGTGCCGCAGGTGCCGCGGCATGGTCATGGCCGCCGCCGGCCTGTTCGTAGACTTCCGCCTTCAGGATGAGCGGCACCGTGGCATAGGCCTGCATGCAGGCGAGAGCGATGCCGGCCACAAGCCCTGCGATCGCCGCGATGAACACGACGTTGCGAAACAGTGTCATGATGTCAGCCCCTTGTCAGTGGCAGGGAAAGCCCATCGAGTGGCGATAGTCGTGCGCGGCATTGTGGACCGCATCGATATGCGAGAAGCCGACAAAGCCCATGACGAAAATGCCGAGGAATGCAGCAAGCGCCAGCTGCATGAAACGCGACTGCGAGGAGACGGAAGCGCCGAGCGAAACGGAAGCGGTATTCATGTCTTGTCCTTTCGCCCTCCACCCGAGGGCATAGAAGTCAGTTTCCTGTCGCCGGCAGGTCTCCTGGCTCGCGGATCAGCGCCCTTCCCCACCTTCCCGAAGGCGCACCTTCAGTGGCATATGGAGAGGACTACCGCACACAGTTGCGGGGGCAGCCACGGCATTGGGCAAAAAATCGCCCGCACCGCATTCCCTCTTGGTCCCTAATGGAACCGACGACATCAGGGACTATAGGCAGAATCGCCGCGCCCGGCAAACCAAATTCCGCCGGATCGTGTGGCGAATGCGCCGTCTCGCCAAGCCGCCGGCGCCCCGCCCCTGATTGACAATTTTCACCGCCGGGTGTCGGCTGCCGCATGGGAGGAAGCCGGCCATGCAACCCAGCCCGAACGAGCGCGGTCCCTATAACGGCCTGACCCGGGCCGAGCCGACGCTGCCGTCGCCGGCCTATTGGGACATCGCGGGCTACCAGCGCGATCTCGACGCCATCTGGCATCGCAACTGGGTGCTCGTCTGCCGAGAGGCCGACCTTGCCCAGCCGCTGGCTTTCAGGACGTTCCGTATAGGCACGCAAGAGGTCGTCGTGCTGCGCGACGAGACCGGCGAATTGCGTGCCTTCCACAACACCTGCCGGCACCGCGGCTCGCAGCTTTGCCAGGAAAGCGAGGGCCGGCTGAAGGCGCGGTTCATCACCTGCCCCTATCACGCCTGGTCCTATTCGCTGCGCGGCGATCTGGTGCGCGTGCCGTCGAAATCGCTGCCTGACCGCTTCGATAAGGCCGATCATCCGCTCTACCGGGTGGCGCTGTCGGTGTGGCGCGGTTTTGTCTTCGTCAACCTCGCGGAAGACGCTGCCGGCTCGGCTGAAACATCCTTCGATCCGGCATCCGGCAACCTCGCCAACTGGCCGCTGGAAACGCTGCTGAGCGGCCATATGCTGCGCAAGGTGATGAACTGCAACTGGAAGATTTTCTGGGAAAACTTCAACGAGTGCCTGCATTGCCCCGGCGTCCATAAGGACCTGTCGCGGTTGGTGCCGATCTATGGCCGCGGCCTGATGGGCCGCCACGACGATCCCGAATGGGCTCGCCATGCCGACAATGACGCGCCGGAATTTTCCGGCGGCTTGCGGGCAGGAGCCGAGACCTGGTCGCGCGACGGGCGCGTCCACGGCTCGGTCTTTTCCGGCCTGACGCCGGCCGAGCGTACCGCCGGGCAGACCTATGCCACCAGCCTGCCGTCGATGTTCATCGTCGGCCACGTCGACTATGTCAGGACCGTGCGGCTGGTGCCGCTTGGGCCGGAGCAGACCGAACTCACCGCCGAATGGCTTTTTTCGCCCGAAGCGCTCGCCGATCCGGCGGCGGACATCGACAATATCGTCGCCTTCGGTACCCAAGTGCTGGAGGAAGACGCTGACATCTGCGAGGTCAACCAGAAGGGCCTCCGCTCGATGCGCCACAAGGCCGGCGTGCTGATGCCCGAGGAATATGACTTGCACCGCTTCCACAACTGGGTGCGCGACCGGCATGCGGCGCTTGAACATCAAAGCGATTTGGGCAGATAGCGCCAGGTGACGAAGCCACAGGCAGCGGCCAACACGCCGAGCGTCGCGAAAACCGCGCCCAGGCCGAAGAACGCCAGCACCACCGAATAGACCAGCGGCGGCGTCAGCTCGGAAAAGTCGAGATAGGTGCGGTAGACCGCCGCCATCTGCGCCCGCTCATAGGAGCGCACCGAACGCATGAAGGCGGTCGAGCCCAGCGCATCGAGCGCAATGGTGAAGAAGGCGCCGCAAAGCAGCAATGCGCCGCTGACGAGCGGTGCCGCCTCGCCGACGGCGCCGGCCGCCAGCAGCGTCGCCGACATGGCGAAATAGGCGAACGTCATGGTTCGCCGGCCGCCGAAACGCTTTCCTGCCCTGCCCCAAAAGATGGCCATGAACAGCAGCGCATTGCCGGCCGAAACCAAAAGGCCGCCGGCCAGCTTGCCCTCGCCGGTGATCACCATAAACAACGGCCCATAGACGAAGAACGTCGTCCAGAAGCAGGAGCGGCCGAAGGCGATCAGCCAGGCGAGCCTCAGCCTTGGCTGCGCGACGAAGCGGCCGATATTGGCCAGAGGATTGACCGGCCGTGTCTTGCCGGGGCGGATCGACTGGTTGTCGCCGAGCCGATAGGTCCAGAACAGCGCCAGCAAGGCCATGGCGAAGACGGCCACCGCGCCATGCGCCGCATAGATGCCGAAACGTGTGTAGAGGAAAATGCCGAGCGTCGGCCCGGCGGTCCAGGCAAGCATCGACCACGCCATGCGCAGCGACTCGGCCTGCATGAAGTCGGTCTTGCGGATATGGTCCATGATGTAGAGGTTGAGCGTGATCGCCAGCGCGCCGGCGCCGACGACGCGGCAGAGCATGCCCACCACTTGGCCGGCCAGCGTATGGGTGACGAAGAACAGCGAGACGACGGCCAGCAGGCAGGCGCCGGCGGTATAGACCCAGCGCCGGGCAAAGCGCCGGATCAGCATCGGCATGAACAGCGTCGCCGACAGGCCGAGCATCGCAACGATCGTGTAGAGGATCGAAACGATCTGCTCGTTGTGCAGAATCTCATAGGCCTGGATCGGGATGACGCTGGACACGGTGGCGCGCGCGAAGGATTCGACCGCATAAAGCGAGGCGAAGGTGCGTGCATCCGCCGGCCGCAAGGCCGCAAGCCAGATCGGATGGCGCACATGTGTAGCCATTGCTTTCCCCGAAGCAGAATCGCCCGAAGCAGGTTTGGAGCACAAATCTGCCGTGGCGTTGCCTCGGCGGGTAACAGGAAACCGACGCCTTCACGGCAAAAAGCGAAGCCGGCCAAAGGCTTTCCGGCTCTGGCCTAAAGCGAGCCATGATGCTGAACGGCCGCAGCCGGTACAACGCGAGGCACGGCCTGCTTCTTTTGTCGGGGGCAACCGTGATAGTCGTCTTGCCGGGGCTGAACCAAGACAACGAGACCAATGAGCATCGACACGCCGACCGCCTCCGTTCAGGACCAACCAAAGTTGAAGCGCATCGCCGCCATCGACATCGCACGCGGCGTCGCTTTGCTTGCCATGGCGAGCTATCATTTCACCTGGGATCTCGAATTCTTCGGTTACACCGATCCCGGCCTCACCGCTTTCGGCTGGTGGAAATTCTACGCGCGCTGCATCGCCTCAAGCTTCCTGTTCCTGGTCGGCGTCAGCCTCTATCTTGCCCATGGCAGAAAGATCCACTGGACCGGCTTCTGGAAGCGTTTCGCCATGGTTGCCGGGGCCGCCCTCGCAATATCGCTGGTCACTCGCATCGCCACGCCGGATGGCTTCATCTTCTTCGGCATATTGCACGAGATTGCGCTGGCCAGCCTGCTCGGCCTGGCGTTCCTGCGGCTGCCAGCGCTGCTGACGCTGCTTGTCGCGGCGTTTGTCGTCGCCGCGCCCGTCTATCTGCGATCCGCGGTTTTCGATCATCCGGCCCTATGGTGGGTCGGGCTGTCGGCGACCAATCCGCGCTCCAACGACTACGTTCCGCTGCTGCCCTGGTTCGGCGCCGTGCTTGCCGGCATCGCGGCTACCAAACTCGCCGCCACCTCCGGCGTGCTGACGCGGCTGTCGACCTTGGCGCCCGGCCGCTGGGCAAATCCGCTGGTCTTCATCGGCCGGCACAGCCTTGCCTTCTATCTGATCCATCAGCCAGTGCTGATCGGCTCGGTCTGGCTGTTTTCGCAAGTCATGCCGGCGCAAGTCGAAACCAGGGAGATGAACTTCCTGAAATCCTGCCAAATATCCTGCGAGCAGACGCGCGACACCGAGTTCTGCTCCAGCTATTGTGTCTGCATGCTGGACACTCTCCAGGGCGAAGCCTCGCTTGATCGGCTTTACAGCAATGACCAGTCCCCGGAGTGGAAGGCGCATATTGGCGAGCTCGCCGGCACCTGCACGGCCAGGACCGAGAGCACGCTGGGAGGACAACAATGACCGACAGTCACCCGAAACCCGTGCAGCAGAGTCCTGGTCAGCCGAAATTGGGGCACATACCATGGCCGCCGCTGATCTATATCGCCGCCATCGCCGTTAGCGTCGCGCTAGGGCTGTTTTATCCGCTGCCATGGATCGGCGATCTTCTCGGCGACATCCTGTTCGCCGCCGGCCTTGTGGCGCTGTTGGCGGTCGCCGCGCTCTGGTTCACGGCGATCCGCACCATGATCCGCGCGAAAACGACGCTCAACCCGAACGGCGTGCCGGATCATCTGGTGACCACCGGGCCCTTCGCCGTCAGCCGCAATCCGATCTATCTCGCCAACACGCTGCTGCTGGTCAGCCTCGCCTTTGTCTTGGGGAGCGCCTGGTTCCTGCTGCTGGCGTTCGTAGCGGCCTTCCTGACGCAGAAGCTGACGATCGAGAGCGAGGAAAAGGTGCTGACGAGCAAATTCGGCAAGAAGTACCGGGACTACGCCAAAAAGGTGCGACGCTGGATCTGAGCCTTAGGTGTTGACGCCGAGTTCTGCCAGCCGCTCGACGCAGGATTCCTCGGCCTGGTCGAGCTCGGCCAGGGTCTCCTCGAGATCGCGGCGTTTCTGGCGCAAATCCTCGCGCTTTTCCTCGATGCGCTTGATCATCAATTTGAGTTGGCCGACCTCGCCGGGCGGCTCCCTGTACATCTGGATGATTTCGCGGATCTCGTTGATCGAGAAGCCGAGCCTCTTGCCGCGCATGATCTGGCGGATGAGATGCCGGTCCGACGGGCGGAACAGCCGCGTGCGGCCGCGCCTTACCGGCTGCACCAGCCCTTCGTCTTCGTAGAAGCGCAACGTCCGCGTCGACACGTCGAATTCGCGGGTCAGCTCCGTTATCGAATAATATTCCCGCATCGTTACTCCAATGCCCCGGCCACGCCGCGAGTTCCCCATGCGGCTTCGCCAGCGTCCAGACGTGTGCCAGAATCGGCAGGCAGGGACCTTCCAAAACCTCGCACGGCATTTACGTAAAAGTCAATTGAGAGGGTTCAGCGCACGCCGAACCACCATGTGGCAAGCCCGAGAAAGGCAAAGAAGCCGACGACGTCGGTGACCGTGGTGACGAAAACCGCCGAAGCCACAGCCGGATCGATCTTGAAGCGGTCGAGCAGCAGCGGGATAAGGATGCCCGCCAGAGCCGCCACGAACATATTGATGATCATCGCAGCCGCAATGATGCCGCCGAGATTGCGATCGTGGAACCAGGCAGCAGCCACGAGGCCGATCAGGATGGCAAAGATGATGCCGTTGATGAAGCCCACCCCGATTTCGCGGCGGATGATGCGGCCGGCATTGTAGATGTCGAGGTCCCTGGTCGCCAGCGCCCGCACCGTGACCGTCATGGTCTGCGAGCCGGCATTGCCGCCCATGCCGGCGACGATCGGCATCAGCACCGCCAGCGCCACGATATGCTCGATGGTGCGGTCGAACAGGCCGATCACCGAGGCCGCCAGGAAAGCCGTCAAAAGATTGACCAGCAGCCAGGGCACGCGCGAGCGCGAGGTCGAAAAGATGCTGTCCGAGAGTTCTTCGTCGCCGACGCCGCCCATGCGCAGCAGATCTTCCTCGGCCTCCTGCTGGATGACGTCGACGACGTCGTCGATGGTCAGCACGCCGACCAGCCGCTCGTTCTCGTCGACGACGGCGGCGGACAGAAGATCGTATTGTTCGAATTCGCGTGCCGCCTCCTCCTGGTCCATGGTGGCCGGGATGGCATGCCTGGTCTCATGCATGACCTCTTCGACCTTGACCGAGCGCTTGGTACGCAGGATCTGGTCGAGGTCGATGGCGCCGAGCAGCTTGAAGCTCGGATCGATGACGAAGATCTGGCTGAAACGGTCGGGAAGATTGTTGTCCTCGCGCATGTAGTCGATGGTCTGGCCGATCGTCCAGAAAGGCGGCACCGCGACGAACTCCGTCTGCATGCGGCGGCCGGCGGTCTCTTCGGGATAGTCAAGCGAACGCCGCAGCCTGATCCGCTCGGTGAACGGCAGCTGCGACAGGATCTCGTCCTGGTCCTCCTGGTCGAGGTCTTCGAGAATGTAGACCGCGTCGTCGGAATCGAGATCCTGCACCGCCTGGGCGATCTGCGCATTGGGCAGACTGTCGACGATGTCGCGCCGGATCGCCTCGTCGACCTCGGTCAGCGCGGAAAAATCGAAATCCTTGCCTAGCAATTCGACCAGCGCGCGGCGCTGTTCCGGGTGCAGCGCCTCAAGCAGATGGCCGAGTTCCGACTGGTGCAGATCGTCGACTTCACGCTTCAGCGCCAGCGTGTCGCGATCGGCGATCGCAGCACCGATCTGGGCGAGAAACGACGACAGGATGACGCCGTCCTCGTCATAGATGTCGGCGTGGTGCTCCTCAGCGGCCCTGGCGCCGGTCATGTGTTCGTCCTGGCCTTCCACCAGCGCCTCCCGCCATCGGATTTCCGGATAAGGTGCCTGTCAGGTCTAGACCATGATCCTGAAAAGTGGAAACCGGTTTTCCGAAAAGATCATGGTCAAACACAAAGATGGAGCGGGGGCACGATTTGGCTTGAGATCGGCCTCTCTAGGCGCAACGGACGGCGTCAAACGACCTTGCGAGCTGCCGGTTGCCCCAGGGTTGATAATTAGAATATTCTAATTTAGTATGTCTATAATTACCGCTAATAAATGGAGGGTGTTTATGGGGAAGTATCTGCTTGCCAGCCTTGCGTTGGTTTGTTCGGGAATACTTTTGAACCCGATTGCCGCCGAGGCAAAATCCTTCAAATCTTTTCAGGGCAAGGAATGCAACCGTGACTACAAACGGCTTTGCCCAATGACACCGATCGGCAAATGCGATCTTCAGAGCATGATCGAGCAGTTGTCACCCGCCTGCAAGGCTTTCGTCGAGAAGCACCGGTAATCCAGCTCTGGTACCGCCGCTGACCAACTGCCGGGTAGTCCGCGACAACGCTAGGTGTGGTGTGCCCGCTTTGGTTTCCTGAAAGAGGAACAGTCTCGCAAACACATCCCGCCGCTCGAACATCCCTACTCTGTTGCTGTCGGGAGAATATGATCCAGCAACAGACTGCGCATCGTGCGGCTAAAGGCCTTCCTCTCGGGCAAGTGATTTTCTTCGGGGAATTGGCACGATGCGATCGATTTCCGATCCGTGCGGATCCGAAGTCGCGGCCGATTTCCTGGCAAACCCCAGACGCAAGCTGAAGACTGAGTGCATTTGGCAGATGAAGACCCATAATTTTCGGTCGCTGCGGAGAAGCTGTGGCAAGGTCAGGCGAAAGAAGCCAAAGCAGAGATTGCCGTTCCGGTTCGGGCATCGTTCGCCCAACAACATTAGTCCCAGTGGCCCGCAGCACGGCACATGCTGCACGGGGAATGAGGGCGAGGCCGACGATGCGGCGGCCTCGCTGGATATCGGACGGCTAAGAGCCTCGCCTCTTGATCAGGCTGCGTCGCGCTTGGACTCAGCCGCATAGCGGTCCAGGAGTCCGCTCCAGCCACCCTCGGATTCGAAGGCCTGGCGCGCTGCTTCCGCGGCCTCGCCCATGTTCTCCAGAAGCCTGTGCTCGAGTTCCACCCGCGTCGCGTTCTCGCCGAGCGTCACAAAGCGGATGTCGACTTCGGTCAGCAGTTCCGGATCGAAGCGCCAGTCGGCTCCGATACGCCAGGCGAGCGTCAGCCTGGACGGCGGATCCCAGGCGAGAACCTCGCCCCAATCGCATTCCGAGCCATCTTCGCCGATCTCGTACCAGCGCCCGCCGGCTTTCGGTTCGATCACTGCAGTCGTCAGGGCGGATTTGCCAATCGAGTGCGAAGCCGGCCACCACCGGCCAAACCGTGTCGTGAACACATCGAATGCCTTGTCGAGTGGCACCTCCACCGTCACGGACTTCCTGACCGGTGCGGGCTTGATCATGGTCGTCATTTCCTCTTCTCCTTGCTGTTGTCGACTTCCCGTTTGAAGGCGTCGAGCGCATCGCCCCACATGCGATCGAGCCAGGCGCGCATCTCGCCGAGCCCATGCGGGTCGAGATGATAGATGTTGCTGGCACCCTTGGGCTCGGCACGGACCAGCCGGGCTTCCTTCAACACTTTGAGGTGCTGTGATACGGCCGGTTGCGAGACCGGAAGCACCCGCGTCAAATCAATGACCGAGCGCGGCCGATCGGCGATGAGTTCGAACACCTTGCGGCGTGTCGGATCGGCCAAGGCCACCATGCCTGCGTAATCATAAACCATGACTTATGATAAGCTAAAGCTTATGATTGGTCAACAGAGGAAGCGTGCCCAAATGAGACCAGCGAGTAAGCGCTCGCTGATGGGCATCCGCATTGTACAAAAGCAACCAATTTCATTAGCCGGGAACGACGCCTCAACCATGTACGTTTTAGCGCTAAGGCCGGCCGGCTCCTCCCTCCGGCCTGAGAAGGTCCACTGCTTTGTATGGGCAGCGGACCTGAGGGTTCGCGACATGCTAAACCAGCGTGCCAATCGCACCTCTCTTAGCCCCCACGACCTGGCTATTTGCCAACGCGTGTTCGACCGGGTTTGCGCAGACGAACATCTCGACCCTTTAAGCCAAGACGCCGAAAAATTAGCGGCGACCGTCGTTGCGATTTTTCGAAATGCTCACACCGATGAACGCAAACTGCTGGAGGCAGTCAGGTCTCATCGTCACGGCGCAGAAAAGTCGCGCTAGCTCTCATCCCAAAAATGCCACAGCGAAGCACCCGACACTTGGGCCTGTTGGCGTCAAGGAGCACCGATCGGAGACAGCAATATGGGCATACAGGGCGATGGCAATCATTTCCTGTATGTCGGTCATCTGCGGTCGACCGGACAGCCGGCTATTATAACCCATCACGGATCACGCGGTCCGGGAGCGATGCTGTACAAGCGCGGAATTACGGCGACAGTGCATTTTACCATGCTCGCCCGGCCGTCGTGGGTGTAGGTTGACCGTGGGGCTCGCGTTGCCCGTATTGTCGTTCTGCCACACCACGTGACGCAACGAGGTAACGGGCGCGCCAACGACGCACTTCTGGACCGGATTGCCGAGCAAACCAGCGGCAGGTGGGGAAAGAAAAAGTGCACTGTCACCGTAAATCGCCGCATGGCGGGTGTCGACCACCGGGAAAAAGTAAACCTGACGGCAAGGTTTTTACCTTATCGGAGTATATTTCTCTCTGGCGAAACATTTAGAATGGGTAAATTGGTTTGGCCTTAATTACGGAAGCCTCTCACTATAGGCCAGCCGCCATATGGCAATTGCGCCTGTCATTGTTTATGGCAATCTACGTCTTAGGCGCATCTGCACTATTTCCAGAGATTTTCTCTACCGCAGCCATAATCTATTCTCACAAGTTTCTTATTGGCATTCCGGTCTTGTTTATCGGCGGTGTCTGCTGTGCCGCGCTCATCTATGGCCGACGACAACCAATTCGCTACGCCCTAGATTTGATTCAAGGGCGATGGCGCGGCTGTCTGTTGGTGCTCCTGTTCTTCTTTGCCAGCTTGACCGCGTTCTCTACCTACAAGATCGCTATCCCGTCGGTCGTCCCATACTATGCCGACAACTGGCTAGCCGACGCTGATGAATGGTTGCATGGGATGCCGCCATGGGAGATCGTCCATAAGCTCGACAGCAACAGCTGGTCGCTCGTCGTCTTCAACAGCTATGAAGTCATTTGGTTTTACCAGTGGTTCGGCACCATCCTTTTCGTGTCGCTCTGGTCGGACGAGATTGCCCGCATCCGCTATCTCTGCGCAGCAGCGCTAACGCTGTGCGCTCTCGGAACTGTCTTGGCCTTGGCGCTGGCATCGGTCGGGCCGGTTTACTACCACCAGTTTGTTGGCGTGGATCGCTTCCACGGACTCGATGCAGTCATGGACAGGCTGGACCATAGTTACATGGTGCGGAAACCCGCTGCATATCTCCTGATGGCTTACCAGAGCGGCCGGCCAACTCTTGGCGGCGGCATCTCAGCCATGCCAAGCATGCATGTCGCCTTTGTCACACTAAACGCCTATTTGCTTTGCTCAATCAATCTCTGGCTTGGCGTTCTGGGTTGGACCTTCGCAGCCCTGATCCTGTACGGATCGGTGTACACCGGATGGCACTATGCTGTGGACGGCTACGCATCGATCGTTATTGTGTCTGTCATCTGGTGGGCGACTGGACGCTTGGTGCGCGAATAATTATGCACGCCAACCGCATAGATGGCCACGCCCGCCGATGGCCCCTTCGCATGGGCCAAACTAGCGATCGCAATAGGCAAGAAAGCCACGTGCCCTGATAAGGAGCTCTCTGCTGTGCTCGAATTCAACGGGTTAGAGAGTAAGCGCCTCGCCGATCACCTATGGGTTTGGGCTTGATGTTTTCCGGAATCGCCAGGGCATGAGTTCCTCGATCTGGCTCTGTGGATGGCCGTTGATGA